>OMIX01000041.1 GCA_900299195.1 Deltaproteobacteria bacterium | reverse complement strand
TACCCCGATTAGAAGAAAACTGAATTTGATAGTCGCTAATTGCACTTCCTCCCTTGTTGTGCGGTTGGATCCAAGAGAGTTGAACACTTCAGTCTTGTGGACCGGCAAAAATGTTGGGCGGATCAGAGGGGCGAACTGGGGGGATCTGTATCCACCTCCCAACTCCCCACGGACCGAACCTCCTCAAATTTTGCGCTCTCACCCGAAAACGATACGCTTTTCCCGGCTCAACGATTACCAACGCTCGTGTGTTAATGGAATTGCCATCCCTGTCTAAAAAACGCTCCCACCCTGAGGCGTTTTCCGTCTGACATTGAGAGCCGTCAACACAAGCTTCAATCTGATAACCCGAGACCGGGGGGGATGAGGGTGAAATGGCCCAGACTACCATGGCCATCTGACTTGAAGCTAATGGAGTCACTGCCACAGCAGTTGGTGCCGGCGGAGTTCCACTCTCGGCTTGAGCCCAACTAAACACAAACAGAAAGGTCAATAAAAGAACCGTCCCTTTCAGCATACGTCCTCCAGAATGATTCAAATCTCTTTCAGTTTAATCTAAAAAAACAGTGAAGTTCTAGTAGGCAATTGTGAAGTTTTTTTTACATTTGTCTCGCTTTCATTTGAGACACTCAATATGCGAAGCTCGCGCTTGCCTTAACACTATAAATAATATCGAGCTCCTAATTGTGATCAAAATTTAACAATTGTTCTTAAAGTCATAAAGGTTCAGTACTCCTTCAATATTGAAAGTGTACTGAACCCTTATGAAAAAGAATGAATCTCTAAAGGGAAATTTTTTAAGGAAATGGGAAAGAAATAAGGGGATCTCCAAGAGAGATCCCCTTTCTTTAGGTCAGTACGTTTACCATTTAGTGGATTGTTCACAAAGACGGTGAGCTACAAACAGCCCTGCTCCGCCTGCAATGGCAGCTCCGTAAGGCCCTCCAACTTCAGCTCCGATCAGTGTTATGATGCTTTCAGCGGCGATGTAACATTCGGCCATGTAAACATCCGGATTGGATTGAGACCAAACGGTCGCGTTGAAGTTTTTGCTTAAGAGTGACTTAGCCTTATCGAAGAGTTCCTGGGTTAAGAAGTTGTCACACGCGACAGCTCTTTCAACTTCACAAGCGCCATAGATGACAGGATTTTTTCCTGTGCATTTGCGACCAGGATTTCTTAACGTCGGACAAGGATAGGTGAATCTGGCTTTAGCTCCGCAATCGGTATTGCAATCGGTTGCTAAAGCTTGAGTTCCCACACCCATTGCTAAAATAATAGCAGCGATAGTTCCTAACCCCATTCGAGTCATGAATTGTTTTGTTGTTGCCATAGTTACCTCCTCATAAGTTTGTGGTTTAAGAGTTTTTACTCTTTCGTGAGGTAGCAATTGCACAAGGGTTGCCAACGAGTCTGAGCTCTTTTTTAGGCACAAAACAGCGTTTATTGGGTTGTCTTTTTGCGCCATCGCCCGCGCCATGCGCCGCTTTGGCGCGAAACTTTTCGAATTCAATTAGACATCACGGTATCAAATGGTATAGTGCGTTAATTAATAGGGTCATGGATGTTTTTGGGTTTTAATTCTGATCTCATAGGAACTCCGGCTGTGAAGGGTGGGCTTTTGCCCCAACATATTCCCTTTAGCAGTCTACAAGGGCGCCTTTTCTTGGAAGAAGCTAAATACAAAGCTCCTTTCTTTGACCTCGTTCAAAACTTTGAGCCTCAGGTCCATTCTACTTTTTGCGCCATTGCGAGTTCGGTGGTGGCTTTCAATACTTTGCAAAAAGAGAAAAAATATCATCAGCACACTTTGTTGAACCCCCTAAAGGTAACCTTAAAACCTCTCACGGAAATTTTGGGAAATGTGCCTGGAGTGGCTCCAGGGCTTTCACTCAGTGAGCTTAAAGATTTAATCGAATCTCTTTCTTTCTCCTGCAAAAAGACTTTTGCAGATGCCGAACTGACAGAGGAGGCATTGAGAAGTGTTATTCGAGACCATTTGGTTTCTTTAGACGCGGTTATCTTAGTTAATTTTGATTATAGTCAGGTCATAGAATCCCGAGGGGGGCACTTCTCCCCCATCGCAGCTTACCATGAGGCCTCTGACCGAGTTTTGGTTTTAGATGTCGCTCGACATAAAAATATCTGGTTTTGGATTGAGATGAAAAATCTTTTAAGAGCCATGAATACTCTGGACCAGGGAAGTTATAGGGGACTTCTGAGGGTAAGTGCATGAAGTCTACTATTAAAACAGTCTTTTTTGTTTTGGGTCTTTTTTTAAAATCGGTGGGGGCACAGCCTATTCCAGTGGCTTTTATGGCAAGTCTTTCGAATCCCACCTCAGATATTTCTTTGACCGATTTTAATTTAGAAAAAGGGGTGAAAGTATTTTTTGCTGTTTTCCCTGAAGCCAAGTCTGAGCTGTCTGTAGTGACTTATGATAACCAAGGCGAAGTGAAGAAGACCGTTGAACTAGCTGAATTGATTTTAAATTCAAAAGCTAAAATCTTAATTGGACTCTCAAAAAGCAACCAAGCTCTGTCTCTCATTCCAGTTTTAGATAATCAGGAAATTATTTTCATCACTCCCATGGCAACTCACGATGAGATTACGTTAGGACATCCTCATTTTTTTCGAACAACTTTTTCTGATTCATCTCAAGCGAAGTCTTTAGCCAGTTTTTCAATCGAGAAATTTAGCCCGAAAAAAGTCATGATCTGTACGAATTTAGATACGGCTCATTCAGTTGGACTTTCTGCAGCTTTTAAAGCGGCCCTTTCCGCTCAAACTCAAGTATCCGAGGTTAAATATTTAGGCGGAGCTCTAGATAAAAAAAACTTATTGGACCAAATCAAAGCCTTTAAGCCGAACCTCATTTTTATTCCAGATTATGTTAACACCGCCACAGAGATCGTCCGGTTAGCTTATGCAGAGAACAATCAAATCGTATTTTTAGGAAGTGACGGATGGGGAGGGAGAGAAGTTCTCGAAGCCAAATTAAGCTCCCTTCCTGAATTGAAAGCCTATTATGCCACGCACTGGGCCCAGGAGATCGAAACGCCGACAAACAAAAAGTTTAAAAAAGGCTGGAAACAACTTTATCCTGAGGAGCCTTACAGTTTAGGGGCAGCCATGATGTTTGATGCTCTCAAAGTGACAAGGGAGGTTTTAACTAAACTTAAAAAGGCCAACCTTAATGCCAATGAAATTCAGAAAGTTCTTCTTTCAACAGCCTTTGAAACGACGACTGGACCCATCGTTTACAAAGATGCCAAGAACCCAAGCCCTGATCGTCAAGTCGTGATTTTGAAGTTTCTCGGGGGAAAGCATAGCTATGTTAAATAAGGTTCAATCTCTTCCCATTGCGACTTTGATTGAAAGAAAGTTTCGATCTCTGATGGTGTTAGCGGCTGTGCTTTTAGGTTCTTTTTCAATTAGCTTCTCTGTTCTTGTTTATTATTATTTGATGAGCCAGATTTCTCTCGCTTTGAATGGTTGGATTCATGAGAACACTCCAAAAATTGAAGAGGCTCTTTTTATCAAAAATAACGCTGCAGTAGAATTCAGAGCCCAACAGATCAATAGTTTGCAGCCTACCTATGGAAATTACTCGGTTTTGATTTCTGACTCTCAAAAACAAAAGATTACAGGCAATGGAAAACATGCAGAGGAACTCATCAGTGAAGTCAGGTTTTCATTTAGAAATTTTCAATTAACTTTTCACGAGAACCTTTTTTTGGGTGGAAAGTTCATGGGAGAAATGTCTTGTACAGCTGCTCTCAAACCCATCGCTTTGGGTTTAGTGATTTTGGTTTCACTTTTCATTTGGGCACTTTCATTGATTTTTCTTAACAACGCCCTTCGTTCTTTGGTTTTCGCAGTGAAGACAGATGTGACTGAACCTATCCAGAATCTACACAAAAGCATGCTCGCTTTTGATTTCTCTCAATCCCAGATTACCCCTAGAGTCAATCCCAATGCGGCGAGCGAAGTGCAAGAACTTTATGAGGGCTACGACGATTTGATGAAGCGTGCAGCCTCATCGGCTGAAGTAGAAGCAAAAAAGAAAGAAGTCGAAGCGACTTTGAAAATCACTTCTCAGGTGGCCCATGACATTCGCTCTCCGCTGATGGCACTGGGAGTCGTTACGCAAGATCTTTCCCTTTTACCCAAAACCCATCAGTCGCTCATTCTAGGTGCTGTGAATCGAATCACTGACATTTGCAATAGCCTTGTCCATGCACGAAAAGAGCTCCTTTCTTCTGATCGGAATGACTCCGGAAGAGAGAAAAACCTCAAAACAGTGCTGGACAATATTCTAGCTGAAAAGAAAATATTGTATCGTCAGAGACTGGAGAGTGGACTCAAACTCGAATCGATCCTGGATGGAAATGATTTTGTGACTTCAATAGACACTTTGGAATTTTCTCGAGTCGTCTCAAATCTCATAGATAATGCAATGGAGTCTGTCGAGACCGAGGGATCTATCGAAGTTCGACTGAGAAGAAATCAGTCCGTCAATTATCTTCAGATCAGTGACAATGGTAAAGGCATTCCAGAAACGGTTTTAAAGAAACTGGGGCGAGAAAGAGTTTCGTTTGGGAAACCCAAAGGGCTTGGGTTGGGATTATTCCATGCCCATCAGACTGTTGAGAAATGGGGCGGAATGATTAACATTGAATCGAACGTCAACCAAGGAACTCAAATAACGATTTCGGTTCCTGAAGTGGGCGTTGAAGTTCCTAAACACCCCTACCGGTAAACAAAAACTTTACCTCGGTCGGTTCCAGCACCATCTACTAAAGGGGCTCCCACTGCAAAGTCATCCTCGGTATCGGCTTCGATTCCTGGAGTGAGCCCTATGACAGCACGACCATAAGCTCCGTTGTCTTCATCTCCATTCAGAGTATAAAATACATTCCCAGTGTCACCACTAAAAACCTTAGTTTGACCTCTACTGGTTCCTCCCCCGGCTGCGCCAGGAATACCAATGATAAAATCATTTCCCACAGCTCCATCCACATTTCCTAGCAGAGCAATGGAGTACCCTAGCTGATCGTTATTTGCAGAACCCGTTTTGGTGTAAAGCACACTACCATCGACTCCGCTATACACGATCACTTGGCCCCGATCGGTGCCGGCTCCATCCGCGTCTGGAGAACCGATCATAAAATCAACGCGACCGTCATTGTTGACATCGGCTCCACCTGCTAAGGACGCTCCGAAGTGATCGTTATCATCAGTTCCAAGTTTGACGTAGAGAACACTCAAGTCATCTCCGCTGTAAACTCGAACCCTACCTCGTGCAGTACCCCCCGCAGCAGCGTGGGTCTCAGCAATCATGAAATCAGCAGTGCCATCATTGTCCACATCTCCAACACCCGAAACATTACTGCCCAATCGAGCATTCGCCTCGTTTCCTGAAATCGAGGTGAAGGGACTACCATCAGCCCCCTTGTAAACTTTGGCCATACCTGCATCGGTTTTTGCACTCACATCTGCAAAGGGGATTCCCACAATGAACTCCTCACCAGAGGAACCATCGATATTACCCAATCGAGAAACAGAGCTACCTAACTTGTCGCCATCCGCAGAACCTAAGATAGAGTAAAGTAACAATCCGGTATCACCGCTATATACCTCAACTTTACCTCGATCGGTTCCGGCACCATCTGATAACGGACTACCCACAATCAAATCATACTTAGTGTCGTTATCCACATCTGCGAAAGCTAAGGCAGCACCTAAATTTTCTCCGGAGCTTCCTGTAATGGTTAATAGTGAAGTGGTGAGGTCAGTGCCATCATAGACAATCACCCTACCATCACCTCCGTTGTAATTCGGAAATCCTACAGCTAAATCAGGTTTGCCATCTCCATTCAGATCTCCCGAAGCCAACACTGAACCAAAAGCCTCATTATCAACACTAGCACCTGCCAAACTGCCTCGGAACAGACTTTTGAAGGTTTTGTTATTTCCTAAAGAGCCTGACGCTCCCGGAGCGGCCAGTGTTAAAGTTGCAGCTTGCAAAGTAGCGCTTTCAATCGTTCCCCCATTTAGATCTAGAGAAGTGGTTGTGACATAATCCAAATCGGTGAAGGAATCTGTGGCTCCCACTGTATAGTTGAATGTGAGCGTCGAAGAACCACTACCCGAGCTATAAGTCACCACCGCATCACTTGCACCCGTTTCCAAAGTAAGAGTGGGAGCTCCCCCCACACTCACATCTTCACTAAAGCTCACTTGGATGGGAATCACAGTTCCAGCCGCGTAGGTTCCGTTGGCCGAGCTTGAGGTCACATTGGTAACCACAGGAACAGGGTCTATCACAATAGCTTTATTAGCAGAAAGAGAATGGGCAGCACCTGGTACTGGCAATGAACTTAAATCAAGATCATTGTTGCTTGCATCTTTAATAGATACTCCCCCTCCTAAAGTGAGTGAACCCGCGACATAATCTAGATCAAGACTGGTGTCTCCACTTTGAACCGTATAGGTACAGGTCATGGTAGTTCCAGTTCCAGATGCACAATTGATCGTACGATCGGTGGCACCAGTTTCCATAGTTAAAGTAGGTGTACCTGTGACGGTCACCGATTCGCTAAATTCGAAATCCACGGCAATAGCATTACCCGCTACATAAGTTCCATTCGGAGTGGATGAGGTGACATTTGTAATAATAGGAGTCGTATCAATGACAAGAGCTTTTTGTCCGCCGAGCGAGTTAGCGCCTCCCACTGCCGGCAATGTGATATCGGCGTCGTTAGAAGCTGAATCTCGAATCGTTCCTCCGTTGAGAGCTAGAGAGCTAGTTAATTTATAATCCAAATCAGAGCTCTCATGACCCGCAGCTACCGTGTAATTAAAGACTAAGGTATTTCCATTGAGAGTTTGAACGTAAGTTACCACTGCATCTGAAACGCCAGTTTCTAGTGTTAATTGTGGAACTCCGTTTACCGTAACATTCTCACTAAACACCACATGAATAGGAATAACTTCTCCTAGACCGTAGGTGCCATTGGCTTTGTTTGAAGTCACATAACTTACGACAGGTTCAGTATCTACTACCAGAGCCTTATTCGCAGAAAGAGAGCCAGCAGCGCCCACTGTGGGCAAAGTGGTATTGACATCAATCGTTCCTACCTTAATGGTGGCTCCTCCGGGAAGAGATAAAGAAGAAGTATTGACGTAGCTTAGATCAGAGCTATTTTCACCAGATGCCACTGTGTAGTTAAAGGTCAACGTATTGGTGGTGCTTCCACTAGCATAACTAACCACAGCATCAGTCGTTCCGGTCTCTAAGGTTAAGGTTGGAGTTCCAGACACAGTCACAGCACTTTCAAAAACAACTTGAATGCTGATGGTTTCCCCAGTGGTGTAGATTCCGTTGGGTGAACTCGAAGTCACGTTTATAATTCTTGGAGCGATTTCGATAGTGTCAGATTCGCAAGTAGTTTCATTTCCAGCCAAGTCTTTAAACTTGGCATATACAGTTGCCGTTCCACTGGTCTGACTTAGAACCCAAGCTAATTTAGAAGTGTCAAAGGCTTCATAAGAGCCTCCACTGGCGCAACCCGCCGTATTGGTAATGTACATTTCTGAAGCCCCCGCTGCTGCCAAAGTCAGATCCACTAGGGTTGAATTAGTTTGAGGGTCACCGTTGTTAATAGCGATACTAGGTGCAGTGGGCGCTATAGTATCTATCACTAGAGCTTTGTTGGCTCCTAAAGAATCAGCAGCTCCTGGAGTCGCTAAAGTTAACGTCGCATTATTTAATGCGGCATCTTGAATCGTTCCACCGTTTAATGCCAAAGCAGTGGTGGAAGTGTAATCTAAATCACCACTATTATCGCCAGACTGAACGGTGTAGGTACAGGTCATGCTGCTTCCTGTTCCAGACGCACAATCTACAACCTGATCAGTCGCCCCAGTTTCTAGAGTCAACTGCGGAGTCCCTGTGACGGTCACACTCTCACTAAAGTTCACTTGAATCGAAATAATATCCCCGGCTTTGTACGAACCATTGGCGGTCGAAGAGTTCACGCTTGCTACGGTAGGTGCTGTAGTGTCGACCACAAGAGCTTTGTTGAACCCTAATGAATTAGCGGCTCCTGGAGTCGCCAAAGTTAACGTCGCATTATTTAATGCGGCATCTTGAATGGTCCCACCATTTAAAGCCAAAGCAGTAGTGGATGTGTAATCTAAGTCACTATTATTATCCCCAGGTTGAACGGTGTAGGTACAGGTCATACTGGTCCCTGTTCCCGACGCACAATTAACAACCTGATCGGTCGTCCCAGTTTCTAGAGTCAACTGCGGAGTTCCAGTGACGGTCACACTCTCACTAAAGTTCACTTGAATCGAAATTGTATCTCCGGATTTGTAAATTCCATTAGCTGTCGAAGAATTCACACTGGCCACAGTTGGAATCACTCCGTCAACCACAAGAGCTTTATTGGCTCCTAAAGAATTGGCAGCTCCTGGAGTCGCTAAAGTTAAAGTCGCATTATTTAATGCCGCATCTTGAATCGTTCCCCCGTTTAAAGCCAAAGCGGTGGTGGAAGTGTAATCTAAATCACTGCTATTATCTCCAGCTTGAACGGTGTAGGTACAGGTCATGCTGCTTCCTGTTCCAGACGCACAATTAACAACCTGATCGGTCGTCCCAGTTTCTAGAGTCAACTGAGGAGTCCCTGTGACGGTTACACTCTCACTAAAGTTCACTTGAATCGAAATTGTATCTCCAAATTTGTAAGTTCCATCGACTGTCGATGAATCTACACTGGTAACGGTAGGTGCCGAAGTATCGACTACAATAGCTTTATTGGCTCCCAGTGAATTAGCGGCTCCTGGAGTCGCTAAAGCTAACGTAGCATTATTTAATGCCGCATCTTGAATGGTTCCGCCATTTAAAGCCAACGCAGTGGTGGAAGTGTAATCTAAGTCACTGCTCGTATCTCCCGATTGAACGGTGTAGGTACAGGTCATACTGGTCCCTGTTCCCGACGCACAATCCACAACCTGATCGGTTGCCCCAGTTTCTAGGGTCAACTGAGGAGTCCCTGTCACAGTCACACTTTCACTAAAGTTGACTTGAATTGAAATCGAATCTCCTGCTTTGTACGAACCATTGGCAGTCGAAGAGTTTACGCTCGAGACAGTGGGTGCCGAAGTATCAACTACAAGAGCTTTATTGGCTCCTAAAGAATTGGCAGCTCCTGGAGTCGCCAAAGTTAAAGTGGCATTATTTAATGCCGCATCTCGAATGGTCCCACCATTTAAAGCCAACGCAGTGGTGGATGTGTAATCTAAGTCACTGCTCGTATCTCCCGATTGAACGGTGTAGGTACAGGTCATACTGGTCCCTGTTCCAGAAGCGCAATCCACAACCTGATCGGTTGCCCCAGTTTCTAGGGTCAACTGAGGAGTACCTGTCACAGTCACACTTTCACTGAAGTTCACTTGGATAGAAATCGAATCTCCTACTTTGTAAGAACCATTGGCGGTCGAAGAGTTCACGCTCGCTACGGTAGGTGCTGTAGTGTCGACTACAAGAGCTTTATTGAACCCTAATGAATTAGCGGTCCCAGGAGTAGCTAGAGTTAAAGTCGCATTATTTAATGCGGCATCTCGAATGGTTCCACCATTTAAAGCCAAAGCCGTAGTGGATGTGTAATCTAAGTCGCTGCTCGTGTCTCCAGATTGTACTGTATAAGTAAAGTTTAGGGTGCTAGTGCCTGAACCCGAAGCATAGTTTACGGCACGGTCGGTTGCTCCAGTCTCAAGCGTTAACTGTGGAGTTCCTGAAACTGTCACATTCTCACTGAAGTTCACTTGGATAGAAATCGAATCTCCTACTTTGTAAGAACCATTGGCAGTCGAAGAGTTTACGCTCGAGACAGTGGGTACCGAAGTATCAACCACAAGAGCTTTGTTGGCTCCTAAAGAATTGGCAGCGCCTGGTGTCGCTAAAGTTAACGTAGCATTATTTCCTGCTCCATCTCTGATTGTCCCACTATTCAAAGCCAAAGCAGTGGTAGAGGTATAATCTAAGTCACTGCTCGTATCTCCCGACTGAACTGTGTATGTAAAGGTTAGGCTACTAGTGCCTGAACCCGTAGCGTAGTTCACAGCCCGATCAGTTGCTCCGGTTTCAAGAGTTAACTGCGGAGTTCCAGTGACGGTCATACTCTCACTAAAGTTCACTTGAATAGAAATCGTATCTCCCACTTTAAAAGATCCATTAGCCGTCGAAGAGGTCACATTGGATACTGTAGGGACCACATTGTCGTGGACAATCGTGTCACTTACGCATGCGCTCTCATTTCCTGCTCTATCTTTAAATTTCACGTACACAGTGGCGGTTCCATTGCTGGTGCCTAACGTCCAAGCTTTAGTCGCAGCAAACGCTTCATAACTTCCCCCTGAGCTACAACCGGCTGTGTTAGTGATGAACATCTGAGTGGCATCATCACCCTCCAGAGTTAAAGTCACGCTAAGGGAGTTTGTCTGGTCAGCACCACTATTGATACTCACTGAAGTATCTTGCGGAGCTGTCTTATCTTCAAAAATTTCTCCAATAGGTTTACAGCTTGACAAGGAGAGCACAAAAATCATTAAGGCAACCGATTTTATCATGTTCATCATTTTCATTGGGTTGTTCTCCTAAAATCTAAAAGCCAAAGATACGGTGGCTACATTACAATCTAATAAATCACTAAACACTCGGGCGTAATTCAGGTGAATGGCGTGAACATAGCCCCCTTTTCCTGGTAGACGGTATCCGACGGATCCCCTGGCTTCAGGCATCCATCCCCCTCGATCATTCCAATATTGATATCCCCCTCCTGCTTCAAAAAGGAGTGGTCGCATTCCCGAATAGACCAAAGCTAAAGAACCTTCTAACCCACTAAAAGTTCCCTTCGTAAATAGATTTCCCGCCGTTAATCCCACCTGTCCTTTGATTCGAAGAATAGGATCGAAAATATAAGTAGGAGTCCAGTTTACTGCAGCCGCCATTGAGGTTCCTCCATCGGTGTCTGCGATAGCTCCCACTCCCAAACTAAACCAATTCAAAACAATTCGGGCCTGATTGGAGTTTGACTGACTTGTGACTTGTCTAGAAACTCTGGCAGGACGAATCGCTGGTGCAGGGTTCACGCTAGGAGCTGCTGGACGAGGACTGGGCTCTAAAGCTATTTTTTCTAATTCTTTTTCTTGAGGATCTTTCAAAGCCTCATGAACTTCTTTAACCAATTTTCTATGTTCTGAAACATTGAGTTTTTTAGAAGTCTTGTTCTTGATTGGCTTATTTTGCTTTGAAGCTGCTTGCAATAAAAATGAGGAACAGCTCAACCCAATTAGTACCATGATTAAGTAGTAACTGCGCACAATGATCTCCCATTGAAAAGGTCTAAGCCTAATATCGGAACTTTCGGAAAGGATCTTGAATTAAACTTCACAAAGAAAACACAAAATTTATTCTATGTGTTAAAATTAAGCATGGTGAGCCTAGTTCAAGAACAATATGAAAAATGGCCCTACCCTTCTATCCCCCGAGTAGCTTCAGTTCCTCAAGAGAATCTTTGGCAATTACATCTAAATTGGATCCGCAGCCGCTGCGGTATTCCACCTTTAAAAACCGCATCCAAAATTTGGATTGCGGGATGCGGCACTTTTGAACCTTATCTTTTTTCCAAAGCCAATCCCGACGCACAAATACTAGCAAGTGACATTTCTTCTAATTCGCTGAACCTAGCTAGAAAACGCCTCAGTTGGCACAGATTAAAAAATGTTGAACTCTGCCCGATTGATTTATCACAAGGCGAAAATTTTCCTGATGAAAAATTTGATCTCATTGAATGCTATGGGGTTTTAATGTGTCTTCCCCATCCATTGGAAACTTTAAAGAATTTAAGTGCAAGGCTCAAACCGGACGGCATTTTGAGAATCATGGTCTACCCCCACTACAGTCGTCAGAGAATTTTTCAAATTCAGCGTTTAGCCAAACTTTTGAAATTAGATTATCGAAATCCGAAACACCCTCGCCTTCTTAAAAATATTTTGACTCACCTCCCAAAAAATCACCCACTTCATTACGCTTTTTCCTCGTACTGGGACTCTCAAAACCTCTCAGGAATTATTGACGGTTTCCTGCACGCCTCGGACCGTGGATTTACTGGAATTGAAATTTGCTCCATGATTGACGAAGCTGAACTCAAACCCAGATTCTGCTTTCATCGTCCTTGGGGAAATCCCAGTGTCATGTCTCAAAAACTCTCTGTTCTTGGAGAAAGAAACTTTGCTTTTTGGCTTCATTATTTGGACTTATGGCAAAGTATTCGCTCCAATTTTATTCTGTGCTTAACAAAAAAAGATTTAGACACAATAGAACATTTCAATCCAGATAGACATCCACTTTTTGACCTAAGTAACCCAAAGTTAAGCCTATTTCAAAAAGCCAAACTTATTCGGTACTCAATTACCGGGGCTCAATTGCCTTCGCGAACAAATGAAAGCGCTTTAAAATTGAGTTCGAAAACAATGTCAGAACTAATTTGGAAGAAAGCTGAACCTAAACTGGAAACTTCACCTATCGATATCAGACTACATAGCGAAAAATGGAATACTGAATTTGACTTAAGATTAAATCAACTCATTCCTCAAAAACATTTTATTCTGCGGCAAGGAAAGCGAATTCTGAATCCCCTCTACGACTACCTGTTTGATACTTATACTTTCGACCAATCTTTTAACTATCTCTTTCCGAATTCCCTACCCGACTTAGAAGCACAGATTCAAATCTGGGAAAATGAAGCTTTCCCTTTAGAAACCCAAAATATCTCCTGGGGCTTAACCCCATATGGAACTTTTAAGGTACAACAGGAAAACATCTTACCCATCAAAGAAAGTTACCTCTCTGCACCAGAGATTACCTTTGATGACTTTGCGTTACCTAGGGAAGCAAAGAATTTCAATCAGGTTCACCATTTTTTAAAGAGTTTTTCCCACTCGTCTTTTGGAGAATTTTCCCTATCCGAGCTTCGGCAGCTTTGGATCTTACTTTTTTCTCAAAATCAATTTTTCATTGATTAACAAAATAAGCGACTTTCCGCGTTATCGCGGCCAACTGATATAATAGGAATTCAATATGAAAATTATTATCGATGGCCTTATCTATTCATCAGCTCCGTCAGGGGGGGGCTACCGTTACTTCAATGAGTTGATCACCCGTCTTTCGCAATTTCCTGACGCCGAAATTAATATTTATACTCGAAAGAACCCAACTCATCTTCCTTCGGGAACCCATTTAAAAATCGAACAGGATACTTTACCCACTGGAAAATGGCTTCCGGAAGGGTGGATCAAAGACAATTTAAGACACGTCAAACACGCTTTGCAAAAACAAATTCTGAAAAGAAAATTTTCAGGAGTCCAAAACTCGATTTTTCACTCCACCTATTACACCGCATGTCCCTGGAAAAAAATGCCCCAAGTCACGACGGTTTACGACATGATCAGTGAAATATTCCCTGAAACATTTGAACTTCCCCACATTAAAGAAACCCGAGAGGCCAAATCAAAAGCCATCAAAAATGCGAGCCAAATTATTGCTATTTCTGAAACCACCAAAAGAGACATTCAAAAAGTTTACGGGATTCAAGAGCATTTAATCGATGTGATTCACTTAGGAGTCGACTACACCTTTTTTGCCACCAAACCCTCCGAAGGAATCACCCAGGCCCTCTTAAGCAAACACCACTTAAATAGTCCTTACTTTCTTTATGTCGGTGGCCGACTTCATCATAAAAATTTCATCCGTCTTCTTAAAGGTTTTGCCCTGAGTGTGGCTAGTCGGGATCACAATCTAGCTGTAGTCGGAACCCCTTGGAATGAAGATGAAAAAAATTTAATTCAATCACTCGAATTACAAAATAAAATTTCCTGGATTCCCAGTGTTCCCGAGGCCGAGCTTCCTATTCTTTATCAAAACGCAGTTGCTTTCGTTTTTCCCTCCTACTATGAAGGGTTTGGACTGCCTTTAATTGAAGCCATGGCGGCCGGTTGTCCTGTAGTAGCAAGCAATGCCGGACCTTTTCCCGAATTAGCTCAAAATGCCGCTTTGTTATTTGATCCCTTTGACGAAAACAAAATAGCTCAATCTTTGGAAGCTGTCCTAGAACCCGCCACAAGAAACCGATTGATTCCCTTAGGGAAAGAACGGGCGAAAATATTTAGTTGGGATAGGCTAGCTGAACAGCATTACCAAACGTATCAAAAAGTCATCGACAAATCTTTTTAGGAATTTGCTGAAAACGAACTGCCATTTTTTTGCAATCTAGGTTTGAGCCAAATCATAAAAGCTACTGTCAATAAAACCATCTGCGGCAAAAGATTTTCAAGTGTGGGGAAGATCCCTAGCCATTCGATTCGACCTAAACCACTCACCACAGTCGCAGATAAAATACCGGCTTCTTGGAAAGCATGAACCGATTTTCCCATTAAAATAAAAGCCAACAACAACATCATGACAGAAGACAAACTAAATAACTGTTTCAAAGGCAACTTCGCGCTGTATTTCACGGCATAAGAGGAAACTAACAAAACCCCGCCAAAAGAACCCAAAACACCCAGCCCTAAAGCCAATTCCTGACCTGGGGACTCCAATAAGAGTGCTCTAAGAAACAAAACGGTTTCAAAAGCTTCTCGAAAAACTCCCATAAACGCTACCACAGCTAACCCCGCCAGCTTCTTATTATCAATCGCCGATTTCACAAGCTGATTGATAAACCCTCTCCACTTTCCAATCTCTGTTTTTCTGTGCAACCAAAACCCAAAATAAAGAAGAACCAACACAGCAAGAAGAGAAATACTTCCCTCAAGGACTTCTCTGCCCAACCCCGAAAACTTCACCAACCATCCTGAAAAAAACCAGGAAACAACTCCCACCAGGGCGGCCGATACCCATCCGCAATGAATAGAGTAAACAGCTTTGACGTTTCCTAAAGAACGAACTACCCCAAGAAGAGTGATCAAAAGAAGAGCGGCCTCTAAGGCCTCTCTCAAAAAAATACCAGCAGCTACTACGAAGGTAACTCCGAAAGAAGTCGGTTTGGATTGTAAAACTTTAGAGCTTTGGTCTAACATATCTAAAGCCTTTGAAAGACTTTTCTCTAGTTCACTGACTGAAACTCTCTCATCAATTTGTCTTCGATATAAAGCAAGGCTTTCCTCCAACCCCAAGGTAAACTCAGAATCATTTAATCTTAATTTGGGCTCCAGGGGTTCAATTCCGTCCAAATAGGCGGCTATTGCCTTAGACTTTGCCAATTCAAAATTTTTCGTTTTGAAGGCGTCGAAAGAGGCTAATAAATTTTCCCGAGTTAGCGAAACTAAAGAGTTTTCACTTCCTTCAGAGACATTAAATGTTCTAGCCAACGTTAAGGCAGATTCGACATTTTCAGTTGAGGTCAAAGTTTTACGAAGCTCATTATCCGACAAAGAAGCCACCTGCTCTAAAGTCCATGGATGGGTTAAAGCCGCTTCAACATTTTTGTTTTTGTGTCTTAATGAAGATAGGTAAAAAGCCAAATCCCAAGTTTCGGTTTCAGAAATGGACTGAAACGCTGACATCGCAGTTCCAGGAACTCCTAAATGAATGGCATTAAAAAATTGAAATGGGGAAATAAAATCACTTTTAGAATCTAAAAAATTGGTAGGTTTAGGATCAAAATTTCCAGCCGATGGACCGTCTCCCTGACCACTCACTCCATGACACTGAGTGCAGTTTTTGGAGTAGATCTCTTTTCCATGTGTAATATTGGGCCATTTTCTCGGGGCTCGCTGAACACTTGAAATTTTAAAGATTAAGTTTTGCGACTGCTCGACGGTCTCCCGAACTTTTTCTGCAGAGGACTTATGAATAATGAGGCCTCTCAAAGCTTCTAAACTTTTTAAAATTTCAGGATGAAGATTCATTTCTGAGTCAACTTTAGCCATATCCACAACTGACTTGGAAAACTCGACCTGTTCTTCATACTCCGAAGTTGAAACCACTTTTCCATTTTGAACGGCACCCGAATAATCGGAAGCGATATAACTGAGAAGATGAATGATGTTACGAGCTGATTCTGGCGCCGAGAGGGTTAATTTCGGGCCCAATAAAAAACTCAAGCACAATATTTGGAATAATCTTTTCATATTCTCAACTCCTCAACATGTTCAACACCCGCTTCAAAAAGCTCGTTGATATGTTGATCATCCAAAGCATAAAAAATTTGGCGATGTTCCCTACGAACACGAACTAAATTAGCTCGACGTAAAATTTTTAAGTGATGACTTACGGCAGAGGGACTTAAATCTACCCGCTCCGCGATTTCGCTAGGACACTTTTCACCTTCAACCAGAGCTGAAACGATTCTAACTCTCGAATAATCTCCCAGTGTCTTGAAAGTATTGGCCAGCAGTTGGTACTTGCGGCTTTGCCGAGACCACAACAGCTTTTTTGCAGAAAGGGGCACCGAAGACTCTATTTTGATACTACTTCTCATTTCAATACTTGTTTAAATGAGGAGTAAAAAAGAGTCAATGTCATAGGTGAGACACTTTTTATTGATTAATTTCAATCATTTATACTAGCGTTTTTGAGGAACCCACTCGATATCACTCACCTTTTCCAACTGGTTAATCAATCGAGAAAAAACGAATAAGAAGTCGGATAGTCGATTGATATACATCATCACCCAGTTATCGACGGGCTCCTCTGGCAATTGGCTTAGGTAAACCACATTTCTTTCGGCTCTACGGCAAACAGTTCTAGCCAAGTGCAAATGGGCAGCGGTTTTACTTCCCCCAGGCAAGATAGAATGGGTCAATGGAGGAAGACTTTCGGTCATGACATCCATTTGTCTTTCAAGAAAATCAATGTGAGCCGAAGTGATTCTTTCAATTTTAGGGTCTGCCGAGGGTGAAGCCAATTGGGCTCCTAAAATAAAAAGATGATTTTGAATCTGCCGTAAGGTGCTTTGAATGATATTTTGATTGCTGTGCGCAATCACTACTCCTAGTACGGCGTTCAATTCATCAATATCACCATAAGCAGCAATCCGCGGAGAGCTTTTGGAGACTCTTCTACCACCAAAAAGTCCTGTGGTTCCCTCATCTCCGGTTTTTGTGTAAATCTTCATATTATACTCCGCGTTTATTGGATTCTTATAGGGCATCACGCCCAAGACTTCAACTGAACGATTATTATCTGTTGCCATCCCCTGTCAAAGCAAGCTGCCCTTCATGTTTTTCCCCATTGTACCGATACGGTAAGCAAGGAGTACTGCGTGATCCGTGTGACTAAATTTGATGGACGAAGCCTGCTGCTCAATCCCGATTTAATTCAGTCGGTAGAGGAAACACCGGATACCGTGATTACTCTCACCACTGGCCTAAAAATATTGGTTAAAGAAAGTTCAGGTGAAGTGGTTTCTGCTTTTGAGGAATACAAGCGGAAGCAGTATGTACAATCACCCTCTAGCTTAAGGAAAGCGTCATGATTCTAAACTGGATTGGAGTGTTATTAGGGGCCTTTGCGGTGTTTGGCGGAGCTATTTTGGAGGGGCTTCATATTGAAGCTTTAATCCAGCCTACCGCTGCTATCATTGTATTCGGCGGAACCATCGGAGCCACCATGCTAGCCTCTACTACTGCGGAATTTAGTGCCGCCATCAAAGGAGTGCTTAATATCTTCTTAAAAGGCGACAAACACGATTCTGCCAATCTGATTAAAGAGATTGTAGACATGGCTAATATCGCCCGCAAAGAGGGGATTCTCGCCCTTGAAAAAAACATGGCTAATATTAAAAACCCTTTCCTCTCTTCCAATTTAAGAAAAGTGGTCGACGGCTACGATCCGAACGTCTTGAGAGAAATGATGGAAGAGAAAATTTTCAAAACGGAACAAACCAATAATGCGATCGGAAAAGTTTGGGAAACGGCTGGAGGCTTTGCCCCTACTATCGGAATTATCGGAGCGGTATTAGGTCTCATCCATGTGATGCAAAATCTTAACGACCCCACAAAATTAGGAGCCGGAATTGCAGTAGCCTTCGTAGCCACGGTTTACGGTGTGGGCTCAGCTAATATTCTATTTATCCCCATGGGAAATAAACTCAAAAAACTAGGGCTCAATGAAGTTCATGAAATGGAAATTATTATGCAGGGAATTTTAGGAATCCAAGCTGGACTCAATCCACGGGTCATTGAAGACAAAATGAACAATTTAGCTGGGGATCACGGTCACTCCGAGGGTGGAGAGGGCGAGAAGAAAGCAGCTTAACTCATGGCAAAGAAACAACATCACGAAGAACACGAAAACCTAGAACGGTGGCTTGTTTCTTACGCCGATTTTATCACTCTCCTATTTGCAACTTTCACTGCTCTCTATGCCTTGGGACAAACCGATAAAGCCAAAATTCAAAAAGCAATTGAAAGCATTCAAAAAGCTTTTTTGACCAGTGGTGGAGTGTTCCCTCAACGAGGAACCCCTTTCACCCCGTTTGAAAAAGAACAAGACAAAGGCACCCAAGTTCCACCCAAACCTAAAGACATGGGTCAAAACTCGAAAGCTGAGCAGGAAGTTTTAGATAAAATCAATGAGCAACTCAAAGGTATTTTCGAACGGGTCACAGGTTTAAGCCCCTCGAAAAACGAGCTTGAAGTTCTTAAGACTGCCAACGGTTTCAAAATCCGAATGGGTGAAACGATGCTGTTTAAACCTAACAGCGACAAGTTAAAAAGAGAGAATATTCCTTTTCTTTTTGAAATGGGGAAACGCTTAGCTAGGTTAGATCTCCCAATTCAAATTGAGGGGCACAGCGATAAGACAGAGGATATCAAACCCGGGGACCGTAACCCACAGGGATGGCAACTCTCGGTGAATCGTTCTTTTAATATATTAAAATTTCTCGTCGAAGGGGCTGAGTTTCCTAAAGTTCATATTTCCATGGCAGGCTTCGGCGATGCCGTGCCATTAGCTTCGAATGATAGCGCTGAAGGGCGAAGAAAAAACCGCCGCGTTGAAATTTCAGTGATCACTCCTGATCAAAATATTAAAGATTTGGAATGGTAGTTTCTTCCGAGCGCTGTTCCCCAATGGTGCGTTTTTGACTTTGGCTAACTGTATCTAGTTCCTCGATCAGTTTCTTGAGTTCCTCTTTATCAGAAGCAGTCAGACTATCCTCTACTTCGCCCTCTACGCTGGGCTTCCTCTCTTCTACGACGGGTCGACCGGAGTTAGCCTTATTTGAAGGGCTCTGATTGGAATGAGTTCCATCGGTTCCAAAACATAACACCGTAGTGACAATCATGAGGGCTAACCATTTCAGCATTTTATTTTTTCCTCGTAAAACCCACAAGAGAGTCCTCTCGACTCTCCTGTGGGGAAAAATCTATTAATCGTTCTGGCGTCTTAAAAAAGTAGGAATGTCGTATTCCTCAGTTTCAAAAAAGCGTTTTCCAATTTCTCTAGCCAATTGTCGTGCCGATTTTAGATCTTCCGACAAAGGTTCACGCTTCTGAATCACTGGGCTCGCTACTGTAGTAACAACCGGATTTTGAATCTCTGGAGCAGCCATTTGTACTTGGGCTTGAACTTCTACTTGAGTTTCTGAAGTCACTACCACCTGTTCAACTCCAGTTTTTACATCGGGATTGAAGCCAGTGGCTATCACAGTCACTCTCACTTCATCTTTTAAATTTTCATCGATCACTGAACCAAAGATAATTTCAGCGTCTTCGTGAGCTTCTTCTGTAATCAAAGAAGAGGCTTCATTGACTTCAAACAAGGTCAAATCAGGACCGCCAGTGATGTTAATGATAATTCCAGTGGCACCATTAATGGCAACATCCTCGAGAAGAGGAGAGGAGATGGCTTTTCGAGCTGCCTCAATAGCTCGGTTCTCCCCTGATGCTATTCCAGTTCCCATCAAAGCTAGTCCCTTGTTGGACATCACTGTTCTAACGTCAGCAAAATCTAAATTGATCAGTCCGCGAATGTTAATCAGATCAGAAATCCCCTTCACGGCTTGGTAAAGCACTTCATCTGCCTTTTTGAAACAATCCAACATGGTGGTGGTTTCATTGGCGACATAAAGAAGTCGTTGATTAGGAATACAAATCAAAGTGTCCACAGCCTCTTTAAGTTCTGCGATCCCTTTATCTGCATTCTTCCTTCGTTTTTTTCCTTCAAAATTAAACGGTTTGGTCACTACCCCGACCGTCAATGCTCCAGCCTCTTTGGCAATGTTAGCAATGACCGGAGCAGCTCCCGTTCCTGTTCCGCCACCCATTCCGGCAGTGATAAATACCATGTCCGAACCATGGAGCATCTCAGCAATTTTAGCGCTGTCTTCTAGAGCAGCTTTTTTACCGACCTCAGGATTGGCTCCAGCACCCAGTCCTTTAGTTAACTCGGTTCCGAGTTGAATGTGATGAGGCGCTGGGTTGTGATCTAAAGCTTGATTGTCGGTATTGGCGGCAACAAAATCTACCCCGTTGAGGCCCAATGTAATCATGGTTGCAATCGCATTGGTTCCTCCACCTCCCACACCCACTACTTTAATTTTTGCGCCTTGAGCAGTTTGTTTTTCGACGATTTCAAACATATGGTTCCTCCTAATTGGGGTCTGTTGCCTTTCTAAAATACATCGCCTAACCAGTTTTTCATTCTGGTCAGAACTTTTCCGTAAATATTTTCATCATCTCTAATCTTGAATGCCACCTCCGAAACTGAAGGTTTGCCGTACATCAACAATCCAACCGCTGTCGAATACATCGGAGAATTGACCACATCGAGTAACCCGCCAATCCCTTGAGGGGTCCCTCTTCTTACAGGCATTTCAAGAATAAACTCAGCCAACTCGGGAAGGCCTTCCAACAGCGAAGCTCCTCCAGTAATCACCACTCCGGTTGACATCAAATGCTTAAATCCGCTATTGGCAATCTCTTGATTGACCATCGATAAAATTTCTTCAACACGAGGCTCGATAATTTTTGTCAGTACTGAACGGGATATCTCTTTAGATTTTCTTCCCCCGACCATAGGCACTTCAATCATCTCTTCGTTAGGTAACATCGAGGTCATCGCACAACCGGAAGCAACTTTAATTTTCTCTGCATCTTGGATCGAGGTTCTTAGGCCGACTGCAATATCATTGGTAATGTGATTTCCACCCATGGGCACCACACCCGTGTACACCACACTGCCCCGAACAAAAATAGCGACATCAGTGGTTCCACCACCGATATCTACCAAGGCAACCCCTAGCTCTTTTTCATCCGAAGTTAAAACAGCTTCAGATGAAGCTAAGGATTCTAAAACAATGTCAGAAACATTAATGCCAGCTTGATTAACACATTTAATAATATTTTGTGCCGAAGCTACGTCTCCGGTAACGATATGAACTTTAGACTCAAGCCTAACTCCACTCATTCCAATCGGATCTTTAACTCCATCATGATCGTTAATGGTAAATTCTTGAGGAATGACGTGAAGAACTTCTCGATCGGTGGGAATGGCAATCGCTTTGGCAGCGTCAATCGCCCTTTCAACGTCTTGAGTCCCCACTTCTTTATTCTTAATGGCCACAACTCCAGCACTGTTGAAGCCTTTGATATGGGCTCCCGCAATACCACATTTGGCGTTCGTAATTTCAACTCCGGCCATGAGTTCTGCGACTTCAATCGCTTTTTTAAGCGCCTCGACTGTGGAAGGTATGTTGACCACAATACCTTTTCTAATTCCTAGAGAAGCTTGCTTGCCGATACCGATAATCTCGATACCTTCGGAAGTCATTTTTCCAATGACAACGCAGATCTTCGTCGTCCCGAAGTCAATACCCACAAGAAGATCGGATTGCTTTGCCGGTTTTTTAGAGCCAGACATAAACATCCCTTTTTTTTAAATACTTCTGTTGAAACGATTAAAGACGTGAGGTCACTGTTTTCTCCGCTTAACACAGAGTGAAGTTTTCACAGCACTCAGTGTATAAGCACTGGGTTAAAAGTGCCCTTGAGGTAACTGTAGTTCTAATTGTGAAGGCTGACAACTGCTTTTTTTGGAAATATCAGATTAATTCTCTGAACTTGTGGGATTTGACTGGGTGGGTCTAACAACAAACTTTTTAAAATTTTTGACTGAGACTCCCAATTTTCGATGTTCAATAGCACTTCGAGTTTTGGATTATCAAGAAAAATTTTTAAATACGGATAATTTCCTAAGATTAACTGGGAAATGCTGTATTTAGACTGAAAGAGAGTCTTAAACTGCTCGGTCACCGCTAGAACGGCTGAAACATCCCACAAAGAGGCATCTTCAGTAATCGATAGAAAGGGAAGATCCAGCGATTTAATAATTCTTGGACGAGCCTTATCAATAATATTTCCTCGAGAATCGATAAAATAGGCCGTGCCCTTCACCACAGAGAGGGCTCGGGGTCGGTCCGTTTTAATCTCAATCCATAAATGATCGGGAAATTGTTTTTTTACCGTTACATGCTCAATCCAAGGGCGCTGTTCTAAATTAAACACCAAATCTTTAGCGGAAATATCGACAAGACTTCTGCCCTCAAGAGGAGGCAACCATGCCTTGATTTCAGAAACGGATAGGGGCCATTCGGAGACGATTTTAACTTCTTGAATTCGAAAAGGAGAAAGCTGATACAAGCGTTCTCCCAAAAATCCTTTTTCGTTGAGGAACACAACGAAAATCACTCCCGATAAAAACAGGAGAAGTGCTAAAAAATTTTTCCAATGAGGTAGCAACTCTACCCCAGCTCGATGTTCAACTTCTTGGGACACAATTCCCTCCTAGGCAGCTTCTTTCCAATCGGAAATACTGCTAGTTTTAAAAAACAATCGATAATATTGTTCAGAAATAGTTTCTAATGAATACTTTTCTCGCAAATCATTCCACAAGTTTTCAGCCATGGTTTTTCGTTGGAATGGGTTGTTCATTAACTCGATGATTTTTTCTCCCATCGATTTAATTTCGTAACTGGATAACACAACCCCATTTTTTCCCGAAGTGATGAATTTTTCTATTCCGGGAATATCAACACTCAACACTGGAACCTTAGAGGCCGCAGCTAACATCACCGGAATAAAATGCGCGTTTCGCAACGGAAAATACAAAAACAGATCCCATTGAGAAATATCAAAGTCAGAAACTGTCTCGACAACATTAGTCATTTCTCCGATCTCAAGTTCATTTACCATTTTGGCAAAATGGTTATAAAGCGGTCCTCTGCCCATGATATCCATGCGAACCTGAGGCGCACACTGTTTGATGAAATGAGAAACTGCAATCGCAAAAGGAATATTACTTTCGGTATCAAATTGACATAAAGTTCCTAATCGAAATTCATCCGAGTTTTTTCTTTGATAGCTTCTCGAGGAACGATAAAACGGCAAAGGCAAAAGTTGAACCTGTTCTTGAGGTACCTTTTTGATATCTCGTAAAAATCGATATTCCATAGGACTATGAACTAAAAAAGTCAGAGATTTCGATGATCGAGATAAGATCGATTGGAATGAAAGACCATATAAGGAACTTTTGTGTTGATTCACATCCAAAACCGAAACATAGAGTTTTCCGGACTTGAACCTTTTTGAACTAAGAAAATGTAAAGCGCGCTGCCAATTTTTAGCAACGATCCAATATTGGCCTTCACCCGTAAAATGGAAAAAGCGCCTCTGTGACTCAGTAACCCAAATGGTCTCTACCGAAATCCGAGTTGAAATCTCTTCAAGGAGGGCCTCGACAGATCTTCGCTCCCAAGGCTCTAAATCATTAAATAGAAAACATTTGAGTCGGTTTTTGGTCATGCACGTTAAAATTTTTTAGGATGCCTAATGAAAGGAAAAAGACGACAGCTTTAAGGCTTTGTTAGCTCATTATACCGTATGTTCATTAATAAAGTCGATAAGGTGGCGCAGAGTGCCGAAATCTTTTTTAGCCCATTTAAACACTAACCTGGGAAGTTCTTTAATCTCAGGCTCATTCTCTTCTTCCGGCAAGGGCTTAGAGGAATGTAAACTTCCAGCCGAAAACAACTCTTTAAAGTGTTGATTAGCTTTATCGATAGCTTTTTCTGAAATCGGTTTTTTAATTCTAATAGAAACCCAATCCCCAACGTATCGCGTTGAGTGATAGTTTTTATAAAACATCTCAAAATGGTTCAAAGCCTCTTCTGCCGTGTGACATACTTTATACAAATGACTATCTGTAGAAGAGATCAAACCTTTTTTAAGCATGACTTTGTTTAAGAACTCGACCACTTCCGACCAGTAACCATACCCTTTGGTTTCAATAAAGACGACGGGCACTAAGTTAGTTTTTCCGGTTTGCAACAAAGTTAAAGCCTCGAAAGCCTCATCAAAGGTTCCAAATCCTCCTGGAAAAAAGGCAAAAGCCCAAGCCTCTTTCACTAAAAAAAGTTTCCTAGTGAAAAAATACTTGTAGTGAATCAGTCCCTTCTCGGGATCAATGAAGGAATTGGCACTCTGTTCAAAAGGAAGCTTGATATTAAGGCCAAAACCTCCCTTGGCAGTCGCCCCCTCATTTCCGGCGGCCATGATTCCGGGACCTCCACCGGTAATCACCATATACTTTCGTTTAACCGCTTTTTGAGCGAACTCTTTAGCGAGTTGATAAAGGGGATCATTGGGTGCGATTCGCGCTGATCCAAACATGGTGATTTTGGGGATTTGCCGATGAGGGCGAAACATCTTGAAAGAATATCGAAGCTCTTTTAAGGCAGTAGCAGAAATTTTTAAGTTAAGGCTACCAGGATTTTCCTTAGCAAGTTTTATGGTAGCTCGAAAAATCTCGGAAATAATTTTACGCCGAAGCGGAGTTTGTTCTCCCACCATAGCATGAAGAGCTTTTTCGAGATGCTCCCAATCGGCTCCCAGGTCATCTACCTTACTTTTATTATTTATTTTTGATTTCAATTTGCCTGCTCGCTCAGTTTAAGAGAAAATCTAAACACTGTGAAAGTTCAACTCAATATTCATAAAATTTTCAAAAATATCACAGCTTGGCAAGTAGTGTTCTCTCTTATGGGTTTGGCTACTAGCCTTTACCTATTTGTTCATCATACCCGACTCGAAAGCGGAATCCAAGAATCAGCAAGCTTTTGTTCTTTCGGTAAATTCATGGATTGCGATTCCGTTAATGTCAGCCGATATGCAGAGTTTTTGGGAATTCCAATTGCGGCTCTGGGCGCTGTGTATTTTTTTCTACTGTTTGCAGCTGCGGTTTTCGTAACTCAAAAAGACAAGTGTTACATACCCCTTCAGCAGTGTTTGGCTTGGTTGACGAGCGCTGCCACCCTTTACAATTTGATTCTTTTTTTGGGAGTTCAACTCCTGATTCTTAAAACCTTTTGTATCCTTTGTTTTTTAACTTATCTTTGCACGGGTGGCCATTTGGCCCTGAACATTAAAAATCTTGGAATTTCGGAAAAACAGTTCAGAGACAAACTAAAAAGGGTATTCAGAAAGCCAGACTTCAAAACCTTTCAAACCATCCCTAGAATGCGATGGGTTTACGCAGGAATCAGTGTCATCAGTTTTATCGGTGTGGTTTCTCTACTTCCCTATTTCGTCCGAAGCAAAAGCTCGGCAAATACTTTTGTGGAAAACTCGATTCAACAGTTTTATGCTCAATGGAAAGACCTCCCTCAGAAAAAGTTACCCGTAAGTTCCGGAGATGGAACTTGGGGGAATCCCAATAGCCCTATTCAAATTGTCGAGTTCAGTGATTTCGAATGTCCCTTTTGTAGAAAAGCAGCTTTTACGCTTCATACCGCTTTAAAGTTTTTTGAAAAACGGGTCCATTTTGTTTTCAAAAACTTTCCGCTAGACTCCACCTGCAACCCCAATTTGCCGTATCAACTCCATGCTCACGCTTGTAAACTAGCCCGTTTGGCGGCCTGCGCTCAAATGAAAGGTAAGTTTTGGGACTTTCATGATGAAGCCTTTTTAAATATGACCGACGAAGATATTAAAGAAGGGTTCGATTACATCTCCGAGAAATTAAAACCGGTGTTCTCAAAAGAAGCTATTTCTGAATGTTTATCAGATAGCCGAACTCTCAAGAAAATCACAGAAGACATCGAACAGGGAACTCAACTCAAAGTGAAAGCCACTCCTTCTATCTACATCAACGGAAAATTGATCACCATTCCCGTGACCGTCGAGAGTCTAGAAAAGTTAATTTCTCTTGAAGAAAGTTTGCATAAATAATTTATCGGTGTCAGTCTCCCGCTAAGCTTGAAAAGTAGCGGTCATTTTTTATGCGCCCTACAAGGAAACACCTGTTAAACCTTTCAACACATGTTGTTTAAATTTTAACAAGTAAAAGGGTTGTGCAAATTTAGCTAGTTAAAGTTATTACTCTTTGAATACGTCTATTCGCTCCTCGTTCCTTAACGTCAACTCAAGCCAAATCCTGCTCGAATACTTGGTATCTAAGATGCAATTTCTTTTTGTTGAGGGAATATCCTTTGGGGGAGTTATGAAAATTTTAATCATCGCAATGTTTTTTTCAGGCTTCTGCACCACTCTAAGTGCGGGAGCCGAGGCCAGGGCCCCCCTCGCTACCGGGGCGGCAGCAGCGACTGCTGCCACAAACCAGCCGCTCCGAGATCAAATCAAGAAAAACAATGAAGAAATGGCTAAATTGGATCCCGACAGAGACAAAGACAAAATTGATAAGTTAAAAGAAGAAAATCTGAAATTAGAAAACCAAATCTTAGCAAACCAAATTTCTGAATTACAGAATCAAATGGCTGCCAACCAATTGAATCAAGGTTCTGGCGGAGGTGGAAAATCTGGAGGTGGAGACTCTGGGGGTGGCTCTCCCGGCGGCGGCTCTCCTCCCTCTCAGCCTCCTCAACAGAATGAGAAGAAGGATGAAGGGGATAAAGACTCAAATAATGAGCCTCCCCCCATGACCCCGGTGACCACTATTAAGAACCCCGACTCACTTGATCCTAGTAAAGTAGCAGGGCAGGCCTCTTCGGCCCCTAAACTGGATGTATTGGAAACACTGGGCTACTTCAAATACCAACCTGGAAATCCTATTTAATCTTTACAGTCGAGTTTTTAAGGATTTCTCGCCTATCACTATCCACCGTAATAGTAGCGATTAATCTCTTCTTTAAAAGCCAAGATGTCCGATAAGCTTATCCAACCATCCACTTCTCCAGTTTGAGTGGAGTCAAGATACGCTGCTAGAATGGGCAACTCAGTCTGATGAGAGGCAAAAGCGTAAACTCCCAAATCTTTATTTCCAAAGACAGAGCTAATCAGTTTTGCTTCCGCAGTGTCAGAATTTCCTAAAGCCACGATGTCTTCAGTTTTGGCCAAACCCCCTGGGGTTTTTCTGACATTTTTCCACTGTTGTTCAATAGCGTCTAAGGCCGCAGTGATTCTGAGTTTCCACGCTAAAAAAGCACCTAAGCGTTGCTCCGATTTTCCCTCGTTCACCCCAGGCAACGGTAAAACCCTGAAGTTGGTTTGAGTGACTCCCTCTAAAGTATGTTTCACTTTACTCACCACCGCTTCACAACCTTTTCTTTCTACTCCAGGTTCAGAAGAAACAAACAGGGTGTAGATCCAAGAGTTGGGAACTGCCTCGGTCGCTTTACATCCCGATTGGCAAGCTCTTAACGTGTGGGCTTGTTGTTCAGCATTAAGAACCCCCGCCAATGCTCCTCGTCCCATCTGTTTTTGACTTTCACAAAGATGAACGCATCGGTTTTCATCACCAGGATAAACGTTCGTTACATTGAAACACCCTCGATAAAATCCCATGTTGTAAAGACGACCTCCTTTTAAAGATGCAATCGTCTGCGCTAAAGTAGCAGCCGAATTTCGAGCTTCCTGACGAGCGGCATTAGCTGCTTTGGTAGTGTCTACCAGCAACGTAGCCCCTTGAGCGACAGTTAAACTACAGGTCACAATGTCTCCTACAATTCCCAAATGATGCAGCATTTTTTTGCCACTCTTCTCAAGAGAGTTTCCTAAAAGACAAGCCAGGGCTTCTTTATTAGAGGCAAAATAGGACGAACCCGATTTCAAACACCCCAGAAAATCTCTGTCATTTTGGCTGTGCCTCATGTGAGCACATTCGGTGAGACTTCGAACAATCTCGGTCACCCCCAACCCAGCTACAAGCGCGCATTTCGAAGCTTCAAGGACATGAGAACTTCCTGGGATTTTGGCCACAATGGGAGATGCGGCACACAGAAGAGCATCGAACTGATATTTTAAAATCTCCTTGTCGAGATCAGCGGCTTTGTTTTCATGACGTTCAGGTTCAGAGGCCAAGGCCTTTTCTACGACAGCGAATTGTGAAGTGATGAGTAAAAGCGACAGAAATAGAACCGATTTCATGAGTCCCCCATGGAAAACAGTTATTGAGTTAGAGCTTTATACCAAAAAATGACGCATCAAATCAATCTGGAACTTCGCCCAGAAAGGCTATTCGCCAAAAAAGCGATTAAGTAACCTATTTTCAATACGTTACAATCCCTCTACAACCAGGTAATTAGGCTTTCCCTGAGTCTCTCCTCCCATTAGACTTGAAACTTCCCCGCAACCGAGCCTGGACGCTTAGTGTCACCTATGATATCGAGTTCTCTCTTTTCTAAGGAGTTGATGATGAGAAAGCTTGGCTTAGCCCTGATACTTAGTTCGTGTTCCCTGTTTGGCCACTACGCTGTTTTAAGTTCTCCCGTGGCGAGATTTCGATTAGACAAAGTTCGGAATGATCTAAGAGTCGAAGAAGCACAAAAACAGGAGAAAGCCTTTTCTGGAACTGTAACAGCAGAAAACGCAGCGATTCTAGCCATCGAAAGTTTTTTAAAAGACAGCTCAGATGTGGAGAGCCCTTTGGCCTTAGCTACCGAACAAGCCTTAGAGGAGTTAAATCTCCCTGAAACTGCAGCTCAAGACGCTCAAGTCCTAAGAAAAGCTAGGCGACTTCTTTCTGCTCATCTTAATCAGCCTACCTCCACCATTACTTTTGTTTCTTTGGGCCAAGAACCTGAGAGAGGTGAATCCTTAACTAAAAACTGGATCATTCGACTCAAAATACCCACGCTTTCCGATCATATTTTTTGGGCAATCGTCGATCGTTCAGGAAAAAAAACCACCTACAACTACGGGTTTAACTAAATAAAAACTTTTTTGAATAGGTTTGATTTCAAGTTTGATTTTTGAGTGGGACTCTAGAAGCGTATTTTTTCAATAAGAATCTCTTAGGCATCGAAGAGAAAAACCTATCTTCGTAGGAACAAAAGAAATTAAAATGGATAATGTGCCACAAAGCTGCAAGGCCATCTTTCCAAGTGATCTTTTTACCTTCGATGTAACTTCTCGGATAGTAACTAATCGGCAACTCCCAAACAATCAACTTGAGACGTGCCAAATGAGCTGTGATCTCAGGTTCAAATCCAAACCTCTTGCTCCTTAGCTGAATACTTCGAAGAATATCCCCTCGAAAGGCTTTATAGCAAGTTTCCATATCGGTCAGATGCAGACCACTCGCCAGATTGCTGAGCAAAGTGAGAAAGCGATTGACCAAATAATGATAAGTACGATGCGCCTGATTTACATTTTGGCGAAATCGACTTCCAAAAACAACATCCGCTCTTCCCTCTAAAATAGGATTTACCAATTTGGGAATCTCACACGGATCGTATTCTCCATCCGCATCCTGAACAATCAAAACTTGGCCTGCAGACAACGAAATCGCTTTATGAACCGCAACACCTTTTCCTCGATTAACATCGTGACGGAAAGTCACGCATTGAATGTTCCTCTCTTGTAACTCTTTCTGCTTCTGATTGAGAACCTGTCGAAGAACCTCCCAAGACCCATCTCGGGAACAATCATCTACTAAAACCATTTCGATGGGCCAGGGCCATGAAACCCGTAAAATACTCTCAAAAAGAAACGGAAGATTGTCCCTCTCGTTAAAAAAAGGAATTAACAAAGATAACTGCGAACCTGTAGACATTTCAGCTACTCCCCAGGTAAACCGCCCGTTCGAGCTAGCGCCCCGACCTTTTAATTTCTTTGCAAAACATAAAAATTATCAGGTAAAAGAGTAGAATCAAAGAGAAATTAATTTGAGTGAATGAGTGACTCCAAAGCAAAGAAAAAGATGGGTACTATTCTTGATTCTAAGTTTTCTATTGATCAACTTAGCCTGTCATCTCAGCGCCGGGAACAACGCAGATTCCAGGTTCGCCACTCTCATTGCCATGGTAGAGGACCACTCTTTCAAAATTGATCCTTATGTAGATTTAACTACCGATTGGGCGAGAACCCCCGACGGTCACTATTACTCCAACAAAGCCCCTGGGCCCATGTTAATCGCAGCACCTCTTTTTTGGGGGCTTGAGAAAAGTTGGCTAGGCCACCATGAGAATAAAGAAGAACGCATTAGACTTTTGATCCAACACAAAGCTAGCTGGCTTAAACTTTTTTCCTATTTGTTTCAATTACTCCCCTTTCTATTTTTGACCTGGATGATTGCAAATAAACTCATCCAAGAAAACAAATCCGACTTTGCCATTTTCATGACTTTAGCGACACTTCTCTTTGGAAACACAGCCTCCCTTTTTATGAGTACCTATTACGGCCATGCAATGACCGCAGTGTTTATTTTAGCCACTCTACTCGCTTTAGAAAGTTCCCGTTTCTTTTGTTTAGGACTATTTTTGGGCTTCACTATTTTGTGCGATTACAGCGGGGCCTTGTTGATAATCCCTCTTCTTCTCATTCTTAAGCCCAGTGCAAAAACTTACTTGAAAATCTTTTTGGGCGGAATCTTTCCCTTGGCACTTTGGTCTTGGTATCACAGCCGTTGTTTCGGAAGTCCCTTTGCTATAGCCAACCAATTTCAAAATCCCCTCTATCAAGATGTCAAATCTGAAGCTCATAATCTCTGGGGAATCCTTTTGCCCGTTCCTCAATTATCTACACTCTATCAACTATTTTTTGTGACTAGTCGAGGAATCCTTTGGGTAGCCCCTTGGATTTTGGTTATCCTTGGATGGGTTGGAGTTAAGACTGCGCAAGGAAAAACTTCGGAAGTTCCCGCTCCATTGAAGTTCGCCACATGGGGTTTCGGTTTACTTCTTTGGGTGAACAGTTGTTTCGGGGGATGGCACGGAGGACTCACTCCCGGCCCCAGATATCTGAGCCCAACTTTTCCAGCTTTGGCTCTGGGCCTTGGACTTGTGATCGATAGCCTAAAACCTCCAACTCAGAAAATTCTTTTTCTCTCGGTTATCTTTTCTCTGGTTTTCACTGCGTTGGTTTACAGTACCCACATCTCACCTCCAGAAACACCTCTGTGGCCCCTCTACCTGAAGCTTAATTTTATGACCCCTTCAATATCCACGATATCTAGACTTTTTTTAATCGTTCCCCTACTAACAACTTTAGTGATAAAAACTTTGAAATGGCCAAGATAATTCACTTTGGGAATCAGCCCGACCATAGTTCAAGCTCCAACCCCACCTCTTTTAAATTTTGGATTGTCTGGCTCTCTTTGTTACTTGCTGTTTTCTCTAATCGAACAGGTTTGAATACCAATGTTATGTCCCGAGTGGCCTTAATGTTAGCCCTTACCGAAAAATATTCCTTTGAAATCAGCCCGTGGCAGGAACTGACCCTTGACTGGTCGAGAACGCCCGAAGGTTCTTACTATTCTAACAAAGCCCCAGCGCCTAGTTTATTAGCAGCCCCTCTATTTGCGGCACTATACAAACCCCTCAATTTTTTTGTGAAGAGCCGATTTACCAAGGGAAAGGATTTTAACGTCGCTTGGAACAATATGCTGGCATTCATTATGTGGGTGATCTCTATCGTATTTCAGATCCTGCCACTAGCTTGGGTCATGTCCCAATGGGTAAAATGGTTAACCCAGAACAACATACCTCATTCAGCCATTCTTTTTTTTATTTTGGCCACCCTATTCGGAAATACCGGTGATTTTTATATGAACAGCTTTCACGGTCACGGCTACGCCATGGTTTTAGCATTAATGACGTTACTTTTTGTTTTTAAGAAGCATTGGATCTGGGCAGGCCTTGCTCTGGGGTTGGGAACATTGGGAGATTACAGTTCCGGATTGTTCATTCCTCTCATAGGGTTCTATGTTTTCTTGCATTCCAAAAATCGATGGGGTTCGATTTGTTTAAAGTTGGGAATAGGACTTTTTTTCCCTTTGATTATTTTTGCATTTTATCATTGGAAATGTTTTGGAGGAGTTCTAACTCTTCCTCAAAAATTTCAGAATCCTCTTTTTGTCGATAGTTCTGCCCAATTTGAAAACTTTGGTGTTATTTCTTGGCTTCCTAATTTCAATATTTTGCTAAAACTCCTTTTCGGAACTACCCGAGGTATTTTATTTACTCAGCCCTACATTCTTTTTTTAGTGGGATTTATTTTGGCAAGTGTGATTCGTTCCCGACGTTCAAAAGAACCCTTGGAGAAAAAGCTTCTAACTGGAATTGTGGGGATAGCATTTCTTTTAGCTTTATTATGGATGAATGCAGGTTTCAACGGGTGGCATGGCGGTTCAGCACCTGGACCCAGATATCTGACTGCGGCTTTTCCCTGTTTGTCTTTAGCAGGAGCTCTTTATTGGGATCGTTTTAATCGAACGGAGCGCAGTCTTCTGTGGCTCACTCTTATTTACTCTGTTGTATTCTTTTCGATTGTTTTAGCGGTAGGGCAAACCCCTCCCCCTGAAATCACTTTAATTTCCTACTATACAAAAGTTTTTACCTTTCAATCTGACGCTCTGAAGTTTGGGATTCGTTGGATAGGTTTACTCTTAGCTCTCGGGTATGGAATTAGAATGGAAAGAAAATCAGGCAACTTTAAAATCTAAATACTCGACCTTTTTAAATCCCAATTTCTGTAATCGAAACTGAATGGCTGAAATCAAACAACCAATTCCATAGGTCACAGAACGAGAAAAATTGATCGAAGAGGCTTCAGGAAAATATTTTGTAGGACAAGAGATTTCACCCATATTGAAATGGGCTGCAACAATTTGAACCAACATTTGACTGTCAAAAACAAAATCATCCGAGTTTCGTTCTAAGGGAAGAGATTGCAGAACTTTTCTAGAGAAAGCTCGGTATCCGGTATGGTACTCAGACAGTTTCTGACCTAATAAAATGTTTTGAATAGCGGTCAACATCCGATTGAAAATGTATTTATAAACCGGCATCCCTCCAGCAAGAGCTCCACCACCCAAAATTCGAGATCCCAAAACACAATCATAAACTCCAAAAGCAATCATGGATGCCATTGGGGTAATTAATTTGGGAGTGTATTGATAATCAGGATGTACCATGACTACAATATCGGCACCGGTTTTTAAGGCAGCCTCATAACAGGTCTTCTGATTGCCACCATATCCCCTATTTTTTTTGTGCTGAATGGTATGAATTCCTAATTTTTTTGCTAATTCTACTGTTTTGTCGGAACTGGCATCATCGACCAAAATCACTTCATCCACAATATCTTTAGGTATTTCTCGGTAAGTCTTTTCTAAAGTTAGCTCGGCGTTGTAGGCTGGCAAAACTACGACAACTTTTTTTTGATTCAACATGCAGAAGAAGAATCCTTCATTTAAGGGCTAGAGTTCCCTAAACCTAACCTGCCAAACATGGTGGAGGTGAGGGGGATCGAACCCCTGACCCCTAGCTTGCAAAGCTAGTGCTCTCCCAGCTGAGCTACACCCCCAACTTTGGCGGAATCCAATTTCTACAGTCGTTTATTATCGAAAGCAAGCCTGGTTTTGATTTTTATTTAAACCCTATTGCCCTAGATAATCTAGGGGAACGATTTCAGGAGCCAAGGGATATCTGTAGCTTTTATAACCTTTGAAGCTCACCGATCCACCGGCCTCCCATGCTTTTTCCCAAAGTTTCGCTAAAACGATACTGGAACGGGCCATCTGGGGGATGATCAGGGCTTTAAAAACAGCAGCTCCTTTTTCAGCAGACGGTCTTTTTGCGTAGGTCTTAGTTTCTTTGTCTGAAGGAACAGATAAAGGATCAGCATCTTCGACTTGAGTAAGCTCATTGAGGGCCTGAGAACTCAATTCTTTCATCATCGCAGTTACCGATGTAGTCCCTTGAGAACCACTCTCTTTGGATTGCTTTTTGATCAAGAGCGCTTGCTCGTAAACTTTAGTTTCCAAATCTAATCCCAAAGCATTGACGGAGAGTGACTCATAGTACGCATGAATCCCTCCTCTCCCCTTCTCCCAACCGTCATAGTCGGAAGTATTATGGTAGGGAACTGAGGCATCTCCCACAAAATGGCCCATCAAGGAAATATTGACGATAAAATCAAATACACCTCGGTTATAGGGGTGAGTTTTACTCTGGTAATCATTTTTATCTGGAAATTCTGCCCCCTTGGCTAACTTCACTCCCTCTGTAGCTCTTCGGTAAAACTGCTCAGCTCTCCACCACAAAGAACCTAACTCAAGCGCCACTTGTTCCTTCGATTTGGATTTTTCTTTGATGACCTGATTAAAATCCAATGGCACCTCCGAAATTTTATAATTCAAGTTTTCGGGATCCATGAAATGGCTCGCATCGATGACTTTGGAATTTTCTGGGTGATCTTTCCAATGAATGTCTGGAATATTACAAACGTGCCCCGACAAGTGACCTCGTCCCTGAAGAAAGTTCGCTAACTCCGGGTTATCAATCAAACGAGTAGCCACCTCACAAACGGTGTGATGCCCTCGTTCTCCCCATCCAAACGATTTTAAAGAAACAAAAGAAATGAAAACTAACGTTATTAACGAAAAGGAAAATCGCCCCATGTTTACCCCCCATTTAAACTCTCACCCAGCGAAGATGAGATTTCCACTTTTAACAGCCACAAATGAGGCGGTCAACGCTTGAAGAACTTGGAAACAGAGCAAACCAAACTTAAAAGGGATTACTTAACTCATCGAAAAACTGTGACTTTCTTCAATGTCTAAACATTTACTAAAGAAACTTAGGACAAATCTATTTATAATTTGAAACTAGGGGTGCTTTCATGAAACTTTCTCTTATAGGTTCACTCATTGCGGTGGTGTGCATAGCGGGTTGTACGACTAGCAAAGTCAAAAAATACGAATCTTTGTTAAACCCCAAAATTGGGCAATCCAAAAAAGCCGAAATCAACACATTGCTTGGAAACCCGGTTTTTTGCAAAGCTGAAGGACAATATGAAAAATGTGAATATCGGTCTGCTTACTCACAAAACGATCCGATTCCTGACATGTTTAAAAAATCCGATGGTTTAGCTCTCGACCTCTCACCTTACGAATATTTCGACGTGCTGCATTTATACTTCGATTCCTTCCATATTTTAAAAGAATGGGAACCCGTAGTGTTGGGGCGTTAAAGTCCATCCCTTCCTGCATTTTCAGATTAACGTAAACCACTGAAAAATCTCATTTTTTGCCAAGTTTTTGCCGATAAGACATTGGAATAGATCGACAACAAATTCATGGCAAAGAAACTTAAAATTTCTCTGAAGTACAAATTTCTTCTTGTGCTGCTCGCTACTTTAGCACTGGGATTCAGTACTTTCTTTGCTTTAGCCTACCGAACTTTTTCTGAAGATAAAAAACTCTTCGTCATGGAGCTCAATCTTTCCATCTTGAAAACTGCGATCAGTGACACACGAGCAGATCTTAAAAGT
>OMIX01000040.1 GCA_900299195.1 Deltaproteobacteria bacterium | reverse complement strand
CTTCGGAAAGTCTTTGGGCTGTAGAGACTTTGGAATGAGGGAAGTACTGTTTTAAAGTTTGGGTGACGATTCCCAAATCCTGTGGGTTATCCTCGACGACGAGGAAAGATGGGGTAGCTTCAGCGCCAATCGTCATTTTGTGAGATCCTTGCTTTTGAGTCGAAACCCTTCTCCGTAAATAGTTTCGATTTCTAATTGGCTTCCGATGTCCGATAAAGCTTTTCGAGTTTCATAGATTTTTCGGTCCAGTGCATTTTCTGTGACATTGATATTCTGCCAACAACTGAACTTCAAAGAACTTCTAGAAACCGAAGTTCCTTTGGCTTGGATGAGTCTTGCCAGAAGATTAGCTTCAGTAGGCGAAAGATTGCGAGTAGAAGAGGGGCCTTTCACTAAATTATGAGCCGTATCTAAAGTAATGTCCTCTAGGCCTACAATAGATTGAGACTGTTTTTCCTGATTGTCCTGCCAGCGTTTTTGGAGTCTTGCTTTGATTTCTGAGGCCTTTAACGGTTTTTGGATAAAGTCGTCAGCTCCTAGAGCGAGTGCCTCTGAAATTTTGGCTTCATTTTTATCGGCAGTGATGACGATTAACGGAATAAACGGCCAATGCTCCCGAAGAATGGGAATCAAGGAAAGCCCGGAGCTTTCAGGTAAGTGAATATCTAAAAAAATGGCTCTTGGATTTAAAGAGGGGAGTTTAGAGACCAAGTCATTAGGGTTTTCAAAATTTAACGTAGGCAGCGCCAGGGTTTTTTCAATGAGTTTGGCCACTAAAGGATCGTCGTCCAGAGTTAGAACATAACTGACCTCTTGAACGGCCAAGGCTTTGACTGCGTGAAGGGCTCGATTCATCATGGGATAAGGCTATTTCACAGTTGAGAGTGAAAGGCAACGCGTTAAGGCAAAAGAGCGTAATCCTTACGGAAATATCATAAAAGGGAATTGACGCAATGTGTTCTTGTTGGTAATTCGTTCAAAGTGCGAGCTTGCAAGCTCTATCCAGGAGAATTAGGGTACCCCCAATGGACGAAACCTTTCAAAACCAGCCTCTCACATCCGAATCAGAATCTCATGAAGACTCTATGCCCCTGTGGCAGCATTTAGAGGAGCTCAGGGGAGTCCTGCTCAAGTCGTTGCTGATTGTTTCCCTCGGATTCTGTGTGACTTACTATTTTAGTGAAAGACTGATTCAGTTTTTAGAAGCTCCCATTTTGACTGTGTTGCCGACCGGAGAGAAAAATTTATATTTTACAGGCATCACTGATAAATTTTTGGTCTACTTGAAAGTGAGTTTTTATTGTAGCTTGATTTTGAGTTCTCCATTCCTTCTTAAGCAGATTTGGAATTTTGTTTCTCCGGCACTTAAAGAAAATGAACGGAAATTTGCTGTTCCTTTTTTGATATTAGGAACATTAGCTTTTTTGGTCGGTGTTGCATTTGCTTATTATGTCGTGATTCCTTCTGGGTATCGATTTCTTATTCAATTTGGGGGAGCCAACGAAAAGCCGCTCATCAATATTTCGGAATATTTTTCATTAACTTTGCAGTTATTGGTTTCCATGGGGCTATTTTTTGAATTGCCTGTGGTAGCGATGATTTTGGCTAAGTTAGGAGTCATCCACTTAGGGATCCTGATCAAATATCGTCCTCAAGCCTATTTAGGCTTAGCCATCGTCTCTGCGGTGTTAACTCCCACTCCGGATGCCTTTACTTTAGTGTTGGTTCTTATTCCTTTGATATTGTTGTACGAATTGAGCGTGCAGTTGGTCCGTATGATGGTAGTGTGACCCACCGTATCTAAGCTTTCTCTCAGAACTTGGTTGGGCTTGGTCGATAAGTCGAGTATGAGGTTTTTTCTATTCCTATCGATATCGGGGCTATTACTCTGTTCGCCTGCGATGGCCAGTTATCGAATCTATCAGTTGCGATTACGGCACTATGATCAGCTAGGAAAGAAAAAAATCAATCGGGTCATTTTAAGTTTTATGGATCCTAAGCAGTACGAAAGTTTCCACGGGGGGCCTGCAGTGATGAGCGTGGAAATGTTAGATACTTGGTATTGCCCAGGCGATACTTCGAGAAAAAAATACTGTAAGAAGCCCAAAGAGGCTCCCGAGCGATGGCCCGCGAACTTGGATCCTCCTAAGAGAACCAAACTACCTCGAAATTTACAGCCTTATATTCCGTAAAGATTATTTTTTCTTGGAATCTCTATCAGAAATTTTATTAAGTTCGTCCAGCATTGAATGAAGCTTGTGATGCAATGTTTGTAGACGGTCCAAGTTGTCCTTAAGTGTTGAGATAGCATTAGCGCGATCTTGAATCATTTGATTAAATCCCTGGGTGGATGGAGTTTCTGAGGCCACCTTAGCGACTACCGAACTTTTATCTCGGTTGAAGTTGAGTGTCTGCCCCTCTGGCTGAATGGGAGTGAACCCTTCAGCTTTTTCCATCTCCTTCTTTTTAGCGATCAACTTAGTGATATCGGCGTACATGAATCCAAAGCCTTGATTACGATCTCTTTGAGCCATTCTTATCAACCTCCACAGTTTTCCCACGTTAACATGGGCTCAATTTCTAGGTACGTTCCACTTGCCGTACTCTCAGCACTGATAACTTAGAGCAACGCATGTGCCAGTCGGAGGTTTGTATTCTCTAAGTATTACAATGAATTATTACAAATAGATAAAGTGAAGTTAAAAACACAATCAAAATAAGTGACACTTCTCGGGCTGTGGAGATGACGCAACTGGTCTCTTTTGAATGCGCGGCTCAATGATTCCTCAATAAATGACGATAAGCAGAAGAGGGAAAAGTGTGCATGACACCGAGGCTTGAATTTTTGCCTGAAGAGAAAATGGATAGGAAGATTCTCGCTCTAGCTCTTCTTATCTTACTTGCCAGTGGATACTGGCTGTTTATTTATACGAGCGAATTTCCACCCTCGTTTGGATTGCCTCAAATTGGGACCATGAGAATGAACAGCTCGATTAGAGTTCGCCACGCTAAAAGTCTTAGGTGGCAAACTTCGAAGCAAGAGGAGATGCCCATTTATCTAAAAGATATGGTGTACACTCCAAAAGATACGACAGCTGAATTCATTTGGAATAATAAAAAGTTTATTCTAGAGCCCGAATCCCTAGTTCAATTTGATGAAGCCCTGTTTGATAAACTTGAAATTACGCTTCTTGATGGAAAAATTAGGACAGACGCTGAATCAGCTAATTTGTTTAAAGTTACTAAATTAGAACCCAAAACTGTTTTATTCAAAAAGCAGGAGATAAGTTTTTTGCCCGATCTCAACGGGCTTATTATCCGTCAAGCAGAAGCCTCTTCTAGAACCCAGGAAAAGTTAGCAAAAAAAATACAGGTAGATCCCATGAGGGCTATTATTGTTCCTAAACTCTACTTGAATAAGCTGAGCGATTATCAGATTGTTTTAAAGTCTCCACAAAATCAGACTTATCGGTATCGGGGGAGTGATTGGATCGAGTTTCAATGGAATGAAATTCCGTTGGAGGGGGTTGAGTTTAATTTGTTTGTGTCGACTCGAAACGATTTTGAAAAGAAAGTTCAGACAAAAGTAGCCCAAGGTCCAAGCCAAATTCTTTTTGAGGCCCCTGGCAATTATTGGTGGAAAGTCGTTGCGGCGCGTAGAATTGAAACGATCGAATCAGAAGCTGTTAATTTCACGTTAAGCGAAAATGAGGGAACTTCTTTACCAGCTAGAAGTCTGACTTCAGAAAAAGAACCACAGACAGAAAGCCAAAAAAAGAAAAGGCAGAAAACACCTTTTCAGATTATTTTTGGGAAATAATATGAAGATAAAGCTACTCATTCCAATAGTTGTCCTGAGCTTATCGGTTGCATTTGTTAGCATTTCTGTAAGAGCTGCCAACAACGATCATGAAGCTGACGAAAAGAAAAATCCTAACTCAAGTAAGACCCCCGGACGTAAAATCGAACCCAAAGGGAACAATGTGACAAGTGAAGAGTGTGAAGTGAGATCGGGTGATATCGCTAGATTTGCTAACGGAGAGGTCTACAATTTTGGCGCAGTCGTGAGTTTAGTGGCCAAGCCCTCGTGTGCAGTGATGAGTAATAGTTTAGTCATCAATGAACTTTCTCAAGGAATAAATTTTAATCGTGTGCCTTTTCATCTTGATGAGTTTTCAAAAGGGTTTTCAAGTTTGACGGTAGAAGGAAAGAAAAAAGTAGAACTGGGAATAGACCGGAATTTGCGGACTCAATTGAATGCCGAAAACTACTCTAACAAAGAGCTTTTGCCTGTTCTGGGACAACTAGCCTTACTCAGCCCTAAAGCAGCCCGATCAACCTTAGCTTATCTCATCACGCAAGAGTTGATCGCTCAGGAACTGGAGGGGAAGCAGGGGTTAGTCAATGGAAGAGATGTGTCGTCCGCTGTGGACACCATTTCTATATTAAAGAGATTTGGTGCTGATGAGCCTTTAATTGTGCAAGAGCTTTCTGCGGATGTTGAAGAAATGGCAAGCAATTCCCAAGCCGACTCACTGGGAAAAGTTCTGACGGGTTTGGCGCTTGCTGCAAGGGAAGTGGATGCTTTTTCTCTTGCTTTTAATAGTTCTGCTGGGGCGTTCAATCGTGGGGTAAGGCAATCCAATAACGATTACACGGCCGATGAAAGAAATAGCTTACTGAAAGCTGGCTTTTCTGTCGCTAATGCTTCGGTGGGGTATAGTCCTTCGATTGAGCCCGGAGCTCAGGAAGTGAACGAGGCTTTAAAAGTTCTTCTTAGAGGAGCTGCTTTAGATGAAACTTCCCTAAAAAATGTGTGGCGTAAAGTGGTTGAAGTGACTGCCGCCTCCTCTGGACAAACGGCATTGGCTCAAGCTTTGGCTCTCAGCCTAACCTCCAATGTGATTTTTCTCTCCAAGAGCGATCGAGATAGTTTGCTGAGCAGTGCTAAGATTCACGGTTCTGTAGCCGAAGCCATTCAATTGGCATTTCTTGAGGCTTGGAAAGAATCTAGGGAGCAGCTTTTGAGTAAAAAACTGAAAATAACGGCTTTCAATGAGAGAAAAGATAAGTTTTTTGAGGCCTGGGTGAAAGGAATTTTAGACCTTGAGCCCGAGTTTGTGAGGGCAGGTTGGTTACAAGAGGTGATCCAACGAGGGCTTGTCAAAGATGAGGAAATTCAAAATAAAGTACCTAAGTTTGTTTTGGCTTTGTTTGAATCGCAAGAAAGCTCAGCTAAGAAAATGGTGATTGAAGAGAAAGTTGAGCCCTGGATGATTTCTGCCATGACGAGTTTTGGTGTGCTCTGGAATTTGTCGCAAGTTCACATTCCTGTTCTTGAGAATTGGTCAAAAAAACACGAGAACGACTAAGATAAGAAGATTTAGAAATCGATTCCATTTTGATCCGCAAGGACAAAAAATCAACTCAGTGCCCTGCCACCATCAATAATCAAATCAAAACCGGTGATGTAGTGATGTTTCAAAATGAAAAAGAGACCTTGAACTAGATCTTGGGGAGTGCCCACCCGTCCTAGGAGGGAGCGGTCGGCAGCTGCTTTCACTTGAGCTTGGGTTGCGCAGTCTGAGGGTAAAAGGGTTCCGGGACTAATAGAGTTGACTCGAATGTGTGGAGCCATCTCTTTAGCTAAAGATTGAGTCAGTGAGATAAGCCCGGCTTTGGTAGCGCAGTAAGTGCTGTAACGTGGAATAGGCCGTGTTCCATGCACATCAGAAATAAATATGACGTTGCCTCCCTGGGGCATAGTTTTAAAAATGTGGTGAGTTAAAAAAAAGGGGGCCTTGAGATTGAGGTTAAAAAGCTGATCCCAATCTTCTCGATTTAATGCTTCCAAGGGGGTTGGATAAAAATCACTCGCGCTATTGATCAGAATATGAATGGGGCCTAAAGCGGCTTGAGCCTGGTGCGCCGCAGCTTCAACTTCATTCAAAAGACAGAGATTCGCTTGAATTGGAACTACCCGTCCGGGGGTGTTTTTTTCGGCCCACTTTTTTAAATCAAGAACGGCATCGAGAGAGGAATGATAGTGGGCAGAGACATGAACGCCCGATTGGAGTAAAGCCTCTGCCATCGCTCTTCCAAGCCGTTTTGCAGCTCCGGTAATAAAAGCATGTTGCCCAGCCAATGACATATCGAGATGTGATAATCTAGACTGGGGTTGAGTGCAAGGTAGAGTTAGATTTACCAAAGCTTTAAAATGTGCGAAATTACCCATCTAGCAAGGAGCCTTTTATGAATGGAATATTTGTTATCGGAACAGATACTGGGGTGGGAAAGACGGCGGTGTGTGCTGGATTGTTAAAAATGATGCGTAGACAGAAGTCGGCAGCCTTTTGGAAGCCAGTTCAAACAGGCGCCATTCATGGGGATGATACTGCAGAAGTTAAGGCTCTAACCCAATTAGACAGCTCCTGTTTCATCGAGCCCGCATTTAGATTTCCTGAGCCGTTATCTCCTTACATGGCTGCTAAAAAGTGGGGAAAGACCATTGCTTTAGAGCCCATGGTTGAAACGGTTCGAAAAAATATTCAAGAGGATCGATTTTTAATTGTAGAAGGGGCAGGTGGGTTGTTGGTGCCTTATGATTCTCATTGGATGCAAATTGATTTGATCAAAGCCACTGGATTTCCAGTTTTGTTGGTCGGGAAAGATAAAGTGGGGGTGATCAATCAAGCCTTATTAACGATTGAAGCTCTGAAACGGGCAGCGATTCCTCTGTTAGGTATGATACTGACATCTTCAACTGGAACGGGTGCTAATTCAAAAGTGATAGAAGAGTTTGGTAAAATATCCGTACTCTTAGAATTACTTCCCAAGGAAGATAAAAAACTTCTCATGACTGAAGTTGAAAGAGGAGTGAGGCTTTCCTGATATTCTTCCAAATTTTCTTGAATATGTTAGGGAGCTTTTAGGGAAAATACTTTTAAACTTGAGATGAGAACCTTTCTCGCCGTAGATAAAAATGAGCCTATCCGAGGATAGTAATCGAAACTCCCTTTGAAAACGCTGGGCCGTCGTTTCTACGTTCGACCTAGCACACTATTTCCGTGAAGAACTTCGCCGGTGCCATCAAACCATACAGGGAGAATGACATCTTTGGGCTAAAATTAAAGTTCGGCTTGTATTCATACGGAATTCGTAGGCTCAAATGGCCGCTGTTTTTGGCATTTGAGTTGCTCCACCTCAATGGAGTGGTCTGGGGCTCTCTTGGAGCTCAAGCGTTTTAAAGCGGTGCGTATGGGAATGATTCATAATCGAACGGCAATTCTTCTCAAACAGAAACGAAGAATTATTATAGCCTCCTTGGCGGTGCTTTCCTTCGTCATGGTGGGGTGTGGTTTGTATTTCAAACAATACTTCATGGTTTTTGCTTTTGCGGTGTGGCTTTGCGCAGAAACCCTTCTTCTTAGGTTGCAGTTACTACTTAGGTGGCCTCGTCTTAGTAAAATTCAAAGCGCTTTCAAAACGCAGAAGGAATTAGAAGAAGAGGAATTCTGGCGTCTCTACCATGAGGGAACTGAAAATGCGATGACTCTAGCCGGGATCAAACTTTCGGATTGGTTGGGAAAATGTCATGCTGAAACTGATAAGCAGTGGGCTCTCAACTTTAGGTTGCTTTGCCAATTCAAACTTCTCATAGATTGCGACAAGGGAATCACAGGAAACAAAAAGCTACAGAGGTATTTTGTATTCCGAAGCTGCCCAAGTTCGACTCAACCCTTTTCAGAGGAAATCGATTTTAACGAAGTCTCAACGAAATCGATCATGGAAGCTGCAGTCACCGTGAGTGACATGCTTTTACGGGTGCAAAAAATAGGTGAGAATTGCGCGGATAATCTCGGAGCTGAGGCTCGAAGGCTCATAGAAAAAACACTTGGACATCCCTTCGACGGATTTAAGACGCGGGCCTTGCTGGATCGGATGACCGATATCATTCAGAAAGAGGGCGGAGCCCCTTACCTTTTGTTGAATTTAATACGCAACGATCAAAGGGCAGCTGCCCGTGAGTTGGGAAAAAAGTTATTAGCCCAAGAGATCGAATGCGATGAAGAATTAAGGTCAACCCTGTATTGGATTGCAGAGCTTAACTGGTTCTCAAAAGAGAAAAAGAACCAGATGCTATCTCATGATGAAGCCATAAAGTTTCTCTACCATTTGTGTTTCATGTGTCCGGATAGAGCCGGGTTTCTCGAAATTGATAGTCAGTTTGTGAGCGAATTAGGTCCTGTAAATGAAATTGCAGAAGAAGGGTTTTTATTTAAAGAGGCCTTAGTTGAGTCTCTTTTGGAACTCTGGGTGAGCTATGAAGGATGGTTTGATGGGGTATTTCAATCGAATTTGGAGCACCTCACGGGAAGAAAAAGTAAGATTTATGATGAAAGAGAAAATTGGTTAAGATTTTGGAGAAATGAAAAGGAACTGTTCTCAAGGGAATACCTGTATGTGGTCGAAGGAAATCTATGTTTTTCTTCCGGACAATGGAATGATGCTAAATTTTGCTATGAAAAGGCCCTCGAGATTACTCCTAATTTAAGAGCTGCATTATTTAATTTGTTGCTGGTGACTGCGAAGCTAAAAGATCATTCTCGCCATAGTTCAGTGATAACAAAAATAGAGTCCAGGGAGGAGTGGCTTCCCCTGGCCTTGTCTTCCATTGGGAACTCTTATCTTTTGATTGGAAATGAAAACAAAGCTGAGGAATATTACAACCGGCTAAGGCTTGAGAAGGGCTGGGAAAAGCGAGTCGACTTTTATATTTCACTCTTTAGTTTTGAACATAAAATGTATGAGAAAGCCATGTTTTACGCTAAAAAAGCCCATGAGAACCATCCTTTGGATAGCAGTATGAGTTTTCACCTAAGTCGTTGTTATAGTGTGGTGGGCGAGAAAGAGGCCGCCCTGGAAGTATTTAATAAAGTTCGGGCAGTGGGATCATCTCATCAAGTTTCCACATCTGATGCCTGGCTTTTTTATTATCGATTTACGTTAGAGAAAGATAATGGGCGACATGAGGATGCCGCCAAAACGCTTTTACAAATTCCCAGAGACTATTTTGACGAGCCTTCTGAATTTAATGAGGCTATCGAGTTTGCAAAAATAGCAATAATCTGACACTGCTGAGACATTTAAGAGGGCTCTCAAGTCCTGAGAAAGATTAACCCGCTTGCGGAGTGCCTTGCCGTTTTATCTTGGGTTCATATTTGCGAGTGTAACCTACGAGATTTTCCAATTCATTTAACGTATTTCTCATTTGGGCGAGTGAGACATTTTCGACATCCTGAAGCGTATCATTAAAAGATTGTCGTAAAGGGAATAAGCTGTCGAGTAAGTGGGCTCTCAAAGTCTCATCGATTTGAGAAATCTGTTTACTAAAAGTCTCTTTAATGGAAGAAGCCAATTTTTTTCCAAAATCACTCTCTAATCGAATATCAACAGTATCTCCCTCTGCTGTGACATTTCCATCTACAAGAAGGCTTGTGCGATATTTGGTGATTTCGTCAAGAACCTCTTCGAAGGGCTGAAATTGTGACTGAATCTGAAATTTT
>OMIX01000039.1 GCA_900299195.1 Deltaproteobacteria bacterium | reverse complement strand
CTATAAACTCATCCAATCAGGTTCAAACAGACTGTCTGATTACTATCTCAAAATCCTTTCAAAAATGCCGAGCTTTGCAACCAGACAAGCAATATCGCAAACGCTACAAAGAAACACAGAGTCTCCACGCGCAAATAAACTTCGAGAAATTTTATTAGAAATTGATCAACAACTTGAGCAATTAACCCCCGAATCTTTTTACACATTAGAGACTATCGATCAATTTTATAGCCTTTTTCTGAAAGAAAAGGCTGGAAAACCATTTCCAGAAAACAAAAAAATAATTAAAAAATTAATTTCGAAAGAGGGAACAGAGGAAAACTTTAACCATCTTTTGAACCAGAGTCTTCAAAGTCAAAATGAAGAACTCCAGGAATGGCTAAGTCAGTTTTTTGATAAACTTTCACCTGAGGCTCATCTTTTATCCCATCTTATCAAAAGTCCAAACGATTCTCTTAGGAAACGAGCACTTGATGTTTTAGAAACTCTCCCTCCCAGCAACATTCAAGAAGTTTTTAATCAGTGGCGCAACAATACCGCTACTCCCTCTAAAGTAAATGCTGACATTCTAAGCTCACTTTTCCGTCTGTCTCGTCACCGACAAGAAGTGCTCTTTAACGCCTATCGACATGAAGGTTCTTTTGGGATTTCATCTTTTTTAAATGAGAGTATCAAATCCATTCTAACAACTTCAAAGGATCCCTACGAGTTGAATTTGGCAAAAAAAGCCCTTTTCAAATTCAAATCACCTCTGGCTTTTGATTTACTTAGGGAACTTCTTAAAAAACCCGAAGATCCTCATGTCGAACTAGCCCTTAACGTTCTTATGAAAAGAAACTCCCCTGAGGCCTCTCAAATCATTAGGTCTGTTATTAAAGACCATCCCAACTACCGAGAACGCCTTGAAAGTTTCATTTCTAAAAACTCTCAATTTTCAAAAAGTTTACCCTGGGAATCTTTTAAAAACTTTTCTTTGAGCGAAAAACTTAGATTGTTGTTTGAGCGAAGACATCTGCAAGGAACTTCAGAGGATATGGCTACTCTTTTAGCAGACACTGATAAGTGGGAGCTTCAAATCGCTATTAAGAAAGAAATGAATCAATATCGGCAAACCCATGATCCTGATTACCGGAAATGGCTCTTCGACTCCACTTTTGAACAGTTTGGCTCTGATGTCTCAGAAGATTTATTAGCCTCCCTTTTACAGGATCCCATTCAGGAAATCCGTTTAAAAGCTAAAGGAATGTTAGAGAAATGCCCCCCATACCGAAGGGCTAATGTAACCATGAAGCTTCTACAGGAATGTCAAAGATCCTCTGGTTCTTTTTCTGAAAACGCAGTCGTTGAATTACTGAAAAACCCCAAGGTCATTGAATCTATCTCCTCTTCAAATTATTCTGCTGCTTTTGCCAAGGCTCTGATTACGGTTATTTCTCAAAGCAATCAACCAGCCCTAGTCAGATACAGTTTCCCCATTTTAAAACAGATGAAGAATGAGGATTTGTTTCCCCAGCTTGTCCGCTGGGTCCAAAGCCCTAATGCTCACACTACCTTCCCAGCAAAACTCCTCTTTAGAAACATGGGTGAGAACTCTTTACTAAAAGCGAGTTTTTCTCCAAATTTTCTTCCCGAGCTTGAAAAATTAGCTCGAATATTAAATACCCTCCCAGCTGCAAAGGAACTAAAAGAAAAGCTAACCCAAGAATTGGAACAGCTCTCTGAGACCCAAATTGAATCACTCTTAAATTCTTCACATGTTGGGATTTCTTTTGCGGTTGAAAAGCTAGCACCCAACTCTCAATTGAATGAGCGACTGAAACAGTTTCTCCTGTCCAAAGCGGGAGCTGTAGGCTTAACACAACTTTTTTACTCAGATTTTCTGCAACAGCCCAACCCAGCTGTGGGCAGATGGATTTTGTCTAAATTGGAAAGAAATCCCTTTGTTCCCAAAAATGAATTCCTCGCTTTTCAAATGTATGTGGCAAATCCAGCCACCCAGAAAAAACTTCTTGAAGCGTGGGACTCCCTTCCTCAAACTGATCGACTGGAGATCTACCAAACACTCATTGGGAGCATTTATGGAAACCTATGGATGAAACCCGCAAGTAACTTGCCCCCAGCAGGGCTTATTGAAAGAGTGGCAAGGCTTCCCGAAGAAGATCAGACTAAACTTTTGAAGGACTTGCCTGGGGAGCTTCTTGTTCAATGGATGGTTAATTCACCTAAAGATTCAAATACAGTAGCCTGGGTAAGCCTTTTGACCGAACATTCCTATTCACCTGCTTTAGCCATTCAAAAGGCCTTTGCCGATGCTGATCCGATGCTGCAACGTAGAATGGCGTTAGCCTTGGCCAAACGCGCAGCTCAAGGGGATTTGGAAAGTCAGTCTGCCATTGAATCGCTCAATTTAAAAACTAATGACCTCTATAAAGGATATTTCCTTCCCAAAGGTTGTGCTTCGTTATTAAACCAATTGAACTAAGTCTTTTTCTTTAAGTCTGAATAAAAACCACTTTATTTTTTCTTAGACCGCAAATCTAAATAAACCGCGAGAATAATCACAATCCCTTTAAATACTTTTTGATAATGCTCGCTAACTCCCACTAAACTCATTCCATTATTGAGAATGCCCATAATGAGAACGCCTAACACCGTTCCGCCGATCGTTCCAGCTCCACCCATGAGACTTGTTCCCCCAATCACTACTGCAGCGATAGCATCAAGCTCTCCCAGTTCCCCAGCCGAGGGGACAGCCCCATTCACTCGAGCGGAATCCATCACTCCGGCAAGTCCGGCCATACAGCCCATTAAAAAGTAAGTGAGCCATAAAGTTTTAACTACGGGAACCCCCGATAACTCAGCGGCTTCTCGATTCCCTCCAATTGCGTAAATAAATCTTCCAAACCGGGTATACTTTAAAATAAACATTCCACTTAAAGCACAGAGTACCGATATGAAAACCATGTAAGGGATTCCTCGGTAGTTACAGAAAATAAAAATCCCACCCAAACTGAGGGCTACAACCGAAAACAAAGTCTTAAAAGTTTCCTGAGCAGTTTCCGCCTTTTTGAACCACTGACGGATCGCTACTACCACCCCAACCACTCCGACAGTCGATAAAAGACCCAAGCTCGCTTCGGGAGAAAGATAATCGGAACTTAATTTTCCCAAACTTTCACCCAGTGGAGCCACAGCCTGAGCCCCGGAAATAATCAAAGTCAAACCTCGGGCAATCACCATCATTCCTAAAGTCACAATGAAAGGGGTAATTTTTAATCGACTGATAGCAAACCCCGCAGTAGCCCCAGAAAGACCTCCCACAGCCACCGCTAATACAAAAGAAAGTACAGCTCCGGTCATTCCTAACTGCGCCCACTGCCAATGCACTTGAGAAATAGCAGCAGCCATTCCCGATAAGGCCAAAACACTTCCTACCGACAAATCAATTCCGGAAGTTAAAATGATTAAGGTCATTCCCACAGCTAAGGTTAAATTTACACAAACTTGTCGGGACAAATTGCTCAAATTGCGTGGCGTAATGAAGGCTCCACCGCTCCAGGCATCAAACACTAAGGCGCAAAGAATGATCACAAAAACTGGGATCCACTCTCTTCGATAGTTTTTCCAATCTATTTGAGAAGACTGTGTTTTGACTGTCACTCTATCAAGCATAGCTTCCATGATTCTCTCCTGCCGCCAATAACATAATTTGCTCCTGGGTGAGATGATGATTTACCAATTCCCCCATGGCTTTTCCTTCCCGCAAAACTAAAATTCGATCGCTCAGGGTTAAAAGCTCGGGTAGCTCGGACGAAACCAAGATCACCGCCATACCCTGCTGAGCTAATTTGCGGATAATCGCATAAATTTCTTCTTTGGCACCCACATCCACACCTCGAGTAGGTTCATCGAGCATTAAAACTTTAGGGGCCAAAGCTACCACTTTTCCAAGCAATACTTTCTGTTGGTTTCCACCGCTTAGAACTTTCACTGGGCTTTTGGGATTAGAGCACTTCACTCCTAATTCTCGAATCAACTCTGTCACTCGCTCACTTTCCTGAGAAAGATTCAAGGTCCCTGCTTGACTCAAACTTTGATCCAGAGTGGCTAGAGTGAGATTAAAATCAATACCATGGTCAAGAAATAGTCCCTCTTTTTTGCGATCTTCAGGAACAAAAGCCACTCCATTTTCCATAGCTTGGCGCAAGCTCTTCCAATCCACCCATCGCCCCAAAAACGAAATCACCCCAGAGCGGGTTCCAGATTCAATTCCTAGAATCGATCTTAAAAGTTCACTTCGCCCAGAGCCCATAAGCCCCGACACACCATAAATTTCTCCAGCTCGAACCGCAAAAGAGATATCGTGCAGAACTTTTTTTCCATTTTCTTTTTGGTGGGCTAACCGTTTAACTTCAAGAATAGGCTCCCCTTCGAAAGTTCGCTCAAGCTTCTGGGACAATTGAATAGGTCGCCCCACCATCTCTCGAATAATTTCCGAAGGATGAGTCTCTGTCTTTTTTAAACTTCGTACGGCTTGTCCGTCTCTAAGAACGATAATCCGATCTGCTAATTCAAAGACCTCATCTAATTTATGTGAAATATAGATAAAGGTAATTTGCCCCCTCATTCGATGGATTACTTGAAACAAGTGTCGAACTTCCACTTGCGAGAGGGCTGAAGTAGGTTCATCCAAAATCAAAAGTTTGGATTTGTGATGAAAAGCTCGCGCAATCTCAACTAACTGTTTTTTAGCGACACTTAAATCTTCAACAATGGCTTTTGCATCAACGTCAAATCCTAGTTCATCCAATAAGCTCTGAGCTTGTGCAAACAAAGTATTCCACCGAACTCTCTCAAATAGTCGATTGGAAGGAGCTCCATCGTAAGGGAAGGATTCAGTCAAAAAAAGATTTTCCGCTACCGACAATTTGGGGAATAGACAAAGTTCTTGGTGAATGATCGAAATCCCACTTTTTCTGCCCTCGACCGGGGATTTTAAGGTTAGTTTTTGCCCTTTAAAAAAAACTTCTCCGCCGTATTTTCCAACGGGCCACACCCCACTTAAAATTTTCATCAAAGTAGATTTTCCGGCCCCATTCTCGCCCACCAGAGCAATACACTCCCCTTCGAAAATTTCAAAGTTAACGTCTCGTAGCGCAAAAATACCATCAAACGATTTATTAACTTTTGAAACCGAAAGCAAAGGAGAGTTCATGAGGAGAATTATCCCTTGCTGTCGCCAAAAACAGATTCTTTGGAGTGGAATCCGGTATCAATCACTTGAGTTTGAACATTATCCTTAGTGACTTTGAAAACCGGGGTGTTGATCACGGGAACTTCTTTCACACCATTGTTTTTCTTTTCATCAAACTTAAGTGGCTCTTTTTTGGCTAAAGCAATAGCGACTTTTACCGCTTCTTCTGCCAAAGGTTTGATGCCTTTTAAAACCGTCATCGACTGTTTTCCCTTAAGAATATCTTTGATAGCAGTCAAATCCGCATCGGCCCCCGCCACAAAAACTTTTCCGGTCAGTTTCTGTTCATCAAGAGCTTGCACGGCTCCGAGAGCCATTCCGTCGTTGTTAGCAAGCACAGCTTGGATGTTATTTTTGTTTTTAGTCAGAGCATTCTCCACCGTAGCTAAAGCTAACGCTGAGGACCAGTTGGGATGGTTTTGTTTCACAGTCACTTTAATTTCAGGATGTTTATCCAAAACTGACAGAACCCCTCGAGTGATCTCATCAGCTACAGAATGGCCAGACTCTCCCATGAGAAGAACATAGTTGCCCTTTCCATGAGTGGCTTGAACTGCAGATTCGGCTTGAAGAACCCCCACTTGAAAACTATTTTGAGTGACGTAAGCATCAATATCGGCATTTTTGATGATTCGATCGTAAGCCACCACCGGGACATTATCTTTTTTAGCGAGAGCCACCACAGAACTAGCGGCTTCACCATTCACGGGCTGAATGACAATGGCATCCACTTTTTTAGAAAGAAGGGTTTCAACTTTGGCCGTTTGGAGGTCCACTTTGCCATCGCAAGACGCAAACTCAACGTCGGCCCCTTGAGAAGCTGCAAATTCCATGAAGTAATTTTTATCTTTGGTATAACGCTCTTCGTTCATGGTAGCCAAAATAAAGCCCAGTTTGAGTTTTTTCTGCCCTGAGGCTGTACTTTCCACTTTGGATTTGACACATCCCAGCTGAAAAGTAACCATTGCTAAAAGAATGAAACTAACCCACGTTTTTGATAGTTTTTTCAAAGTAACTTCCTCGTAAATTTAAAATCTTCCCCAGCCCCATTTGGCCCCCCGCATTTAAGGAGAGGGCTCGGAATCTGTCAACCCACTAACACGCTAAAACGCTCTATTTTTAGGCCTAGTTCATCGATTTTCTGGACCCCAAGAAAAAGTTTACGGTGAAGATGGGCTTTACTTCAGTGAAAGTCCTGTTTGCAGGGGAATAAGGGTTGGATATACTCCAACTTCCAGCTAAAATTGAAGTTGGACTTCGACTCTGTTGAGGCAGTACCAAGGGGGAAATAATTATGCGATGCATTAAACGATTCTTACCAGCTTTATTCATGGTGTTTTCAGTTTTGCTTTTAAGTTCGTGCGCCCATCTGTTTGATAAGAGCCAAGACCAAGAAAAAGCCAGAATTTACATGCAACTTGCTGCCGATCAATTTGCTCAGAAAGAATACAGCAAAGCCACCGAATCGATACAACAAGCGCTACGATTCACTCCCGATTACCCTTCAGCGTACAACCACCTGGGAATCATCTACATGGAAACCAAAAGGTATGTAAAAAGTGAAGAGGCCTTTAAGAAAGCTCTTCAACTTCAAAACAACTTTCCGGAAGTTGAAAACAACATGGGGGTTCTAATGAACCGCCAAGAAAAATATAAAGAAGCTATTGCCTATTTTGAGAAAGCCCTCGCCAACGAAGGTTACTCCACTCCAGAAAACGCTCTCACCAATTTGGGCTTTGCCCACTTTAAACTGGGCAACAATACCAAAGCGAAAATTTACCATCAAAAAGCTTTAGACGTGACCCCTCAGTTTTGTTTAGCGAACAAGAACATGGGAGACGTTTACGCTAGAGAAAAAAGTTTTGATCGTGCAGCTGATTACTTTAAAAAAGCAGCAACTACTTGCCCCCTCTATCAAGAAAGCCAATACAAATTGGGATTGGCCTTAATGAAATCGGGTCAGCGAGGAATGGCTAAAAACCAACTAGAGAAATTGGTTGAGCGGTACAAAGAAGGCCCTTATGTAGATCGTTCGCAGGAAGTTCTTAAGTATTTAAACTAACTCCAAACCACTAAACAGAGAACGGCTAACTTGACGATGCAACTCCTGGGTCAATATTTAAAATCTGAACGAGAAAGAAAAGGCGTCCGTTTAGAAGAAATCGCCTCGAGTACCAAAATCAACATTCAGAATTTGGTTCTCATGGAAGAAGACCGTTGGAAAGAACTCCCTAGAGAGCCTTTCATCCGAGGGTTTATTACTGCTTATGCGAGATATTTAAGTCTTGATGTTCAAGAGGCTTTGAACAAATATCGATATAGCCTTAATCCCTCCCAAGGGAGCTCCGACGAAAATGAGACAATCACTTTTACTGAAGATAGTCCAAACCATTCTAGTTCTTCGTTAGAGGCTCCCCCTGTTGAGAAAAAAATTTCCAAAGAGTTAAACCTGGCTAATCTCCAGTCTTCCAAACAACTCAAATTATCGATTGTTATTTTACTTTTGGTTCTAGTTTTAGGTTTTGCTTTATCGAGACTGTCTGAAAACTCTAAGGAGAGACCTTCTGATAATACAGAGTTGACCACTACTACAAGTTCCACTGTAGCAGAGACCACTTCGACGGTCACATCTTCTAGCTCCCCCACTGCTGATGCTTCAAGTACTACCAGTAGCAGTTCAAGCTCTACCTCATCTTCAAGTTCAACTTCTTCCACAACCTCCACCCAACCCACGACGACTACCAGCTCCTCTTCGACTACAACTAGCTCTTCAACAACCACGACTTCGACAACGCTAGCCCCAACAGCCGCCGCTTCTCCCACAGCTACCACGACACCGTCTTCAGATTTTGCCCATAACCTCTCCGTTCAAGTGAAATATCGAACTTGGAGCAAAATAGTCATTGATGATTCTCCACCAAAGGAAACTTATCTCGAAGCAGGAAGCCAAACTTCTTATCAGGCTAAAGAAAAAATTAAGCTCGTTTTAGGAAATTCCACAGGCTCTAAGATTCTTCATAATGGAGAAGAGTTCAAAGGAAAGAAATATTCGGGGACCATTCGATTTTACATCTTCCCACAAGGGGCTCGTTTTCCTCAGGACAAACCTAAAGAAAACAATTCAGAAGAGGACTCCTCAACTCAACCAGAGCCAGTACCTCTCAATGAGTCTGGAACAACTCCCCTCAAAGATGAAACGCCCAATTCCGAGGCACAATAACTGGGATTGAGTTTATGCACCCTTTTCATGTTGGTTCACTCGCAGTTTGGAAACACTCTATTGAAACTCCTAAAGCTAGATTGCTGTTAGTTCATGGGCTTAGCGAGCATAGTGGGCGCCATTTTCACACTATTGATTTTTTAGTGAGATCCGGCATTGAAGTGATTCGATTTGATTTACGTGGGGCTGGAGAAAGTGGGGGGCGACGCCAGTGGATTGAACAGTTCCAAGACTATATCGAAAATACAACGGCCGTTTTTAACTGGATTCAACGAGAGCTCCCTCCACTTCCTTTGTTTCTTTATGGGCACAGTCTGGGTGGAGCTATTGCCCTAAGCTTTGCTTCTTCTTATCACACGTTTCTCAAAGGACTTATCTTAAGTGCACCCGCTTATTGGGTCGGAGAGGGGGTTTCTCCGTGGAAAATTAAAGTGGGCCAAGCGCTGGTGAAAATAGCTCCGAACTTAAGACTTCCTAAAAGCACGGGTTCAGAAGGAATTTCGAGGGATAAAGCTGCGGTCGAGAGATATTTGAATGATCCTTTGTGTTGCCATTTCAATACGCTAAAACAAGGGGATGAAATTCTTAAAACACTTCCTTTGATGCCTCAATTTGCCAAAAAGGTCACCACTCCGACTCTCATCGTCCATGGTTCGGCTGATCCCATTATTCGATTGGAGGGTAGTTTTGAGCTGGTAAAAGCTCTGGGCTCTAAAAGTAAAGAGCTGTTTATTGCGCCTCATTGTTACCATGAGATTCATAACGAACTCGAGGAAGACAGACTTCACTATTTTAACCATCTCGGAATGTGGCTAGAAGGACAGATAAAATCGAAACGCAGCGTTTAATCTCCTGTCTGTGTTACAATTTTCCTTAATTGCATGCAGTTTTGGGTCAAGAGATTGCCTCTTTAAATAAAAAGCCTAGGAGTTTCAAAATGCAAAGTGCGTTTTTTATTTTTCTCATGATTGGCGCCACAAGCCTTTTTGGAGTCGGAAATCCAAATTGCGAGTCTGCGTTAAAAAAATTGAGCTCGCCCAAAAAACTTTATCGGCCGCTCTTGTCGACCAATACAGAGGCCCTACTCACGACTAAAATCAATACCACATTTCCCTCTCCCAATATGTATGCTCCCACTCCGGATAAATGGTTAGCACCCGATAGCGAATATCGTACTCAAATGGATTTACGAAAAGCTCTCTATGGCAAGCGCCCCACTGATATTTTAAAAATTCAGCCTGGCCAAGAAGAGAGAGTTAGAGAAGCGGCTCAAGAATTTCTTGAAATGACGGGAAATCATCTCACAACTCAATTTCCTGCCGATTTTGTTAGGGAGGGAGATAATATCCGAGCTATCAAAACTGGCGTTACAGTTAGCTTAGACGCTAAATCGGGACCGCATCCATTAGAAAAATTAGGAATGTTGATCCAAGATGATGTGACCATCAATTTAAAAGACAGCGAAGGAAAAGTTATTTTAGCAGGAGGATTTCTTGCGACTCCGACCAATTGGAGTTTACAAGATTTTATCGGCATGGATGTTCATGCCATTCATGCCGGAATTCCTGAATATGAAAATCGTCTCAAAAAAACGGTGGAAGGTTCCGTAGAACGGGGAGTGAAAGGAAAATGCATTGGAAGAAATAATTGGTTTTTAGTCACCAATCCCGAACTGGCTCTACCCTCTTATCGTCGATCGACTTATCGAGAACCTAGCATTACCGAACAAAATGTCGGAAAAAATGTATTTTTACGGAGCGAACTTGAAAGTATTGTTAACCTTCCTAAGACGGGGGCTACCATTTTCACCATTCGTCCCCGAGTTTGGGATATGGCTTTTGTTAAAGAAAACGCACCCGAGGTAGCTAAAAACCTTGCGACGGCCATTCAACTACCCGAATCAGGTTATACCGATTCGGAATGGCGAAACCCTCTTCTGAAATTTCTAGGCGTTGAAGCTCCTAAACAACCCTAACGTTGAACGAACCTTAACTGAGGTCGATACCTTCCTAAAAAGCTTGTACGCTTTTGGTTTGTCTCAATTAGAATTGATATCCTACACCGGCTGTTGGGTAGAAGACTGAAGGATTAGGAGAGTCTCCTAGTGCTGCAATGTACTTCAAACTGACGGCTCCAAGCAATCCAGCGATAATTCGGATATTCATGTCTATGTGAGGAGCCAAAGCTACTTTGCTAGAGCTGCTCTCTACTTTAACTTTGTTTTGAATCAGGGTGGTTGAAACTTCGCTATTCAAAGAAAGAACCCCAACTTGCAATCCGACAGTCATACTGGCCAGGCCTTTGCCCACAGCAAAAGTCGGCCCGGCACCGAAATACTTGGTCTCTAGTTTAGTGGTTGAGTCACTTGAGCTACTGGAGCTGTATTCTGATGTTCTATCTTCAGGGTTGATCATACCCGAAGCGATGAAACCGAATCGTCCGCCAAGGTTAAAACCCATATCTAAGCCAAGGCCAAATCCTGACGAAATCGATCCTGTATTCGAATGAAAAGAGGGGCCTGCTTTTGCTCGAAGAAACACCTCTTCTTGCTCTACGGCAGCTCCTGCCTGAAAGGAGACCATCATGAACACCCAACTTACTACCAGCTTTGAAAATTTCATTAACCGTTCCTTCTTGTACCTATCAGAAAACCCTGATGATAACGCACTGTATAAACACTTAAGAAAAGGAGTCAAGATGTTTTCTTAGAAAGGCGAGGATCGAACTTCCCAATTTTTTAACATTCGCCTTAAAGAGCTTTCAGGAATCCCCAGTTCTTTAGCAGTTTGCCTCTTGGAGCGAGACCGTGAAAGACTCTCGTGAACCCGCTTTTTGAGTAGATCATCATATTGGGATTTCAAGCTCCCCGAATGAATTGAAGGATTGAGTTCTCGACTTTCGGCGGGGGCAAAAAATTTAGCTTCTAAATGTTCTGGTTTAATCACTTCACCATTGCAGTCGGTGCACAAACGTCGCACGGTGTTTTCCAGTTCTCTCACATTTCTGGGCCAGGCGTATCTTTCCAAGTACTTTAAAGTCTGTTGTAAAAAAAGCTTTTTCTCGCCCGTTTCCTGTTCATATTTTTTGGCAAAATATGCGACGAGCGGTTCAATGTCTTCCACTCTCTCTCTTAGGGGCGGAATATGAATTCGAAGCACATTGATTCGTTCAAAAAGGTCAGGCAGAAAAGATCCCCGAGCGACATCTTCCTCGATTTGCGGTTTGGTAGCAGCGATCAGTCGAAAAGAAACTGCCTTCTCTTTGGAAGATCCCAAGGGACGAATTTTTTTCTCCTGAAGAACCCGCAATAGTTTTTGTTGGGCTTTGATATCCAAAGTATGAACTTCATCCAGAAAAACCGTCCCGCCTTGAGCCTCTTCAAACACACCCTTTTTGTCTTGGGTAGCTCCCGTGAAAGCGCCTCGTTGATGGCCAAAAAGTTCAGACTCCATCAGCTCGTGACTGCCGTTGAAACTTGCGCAGTTCACAGCAAAAAAAGTGGAGTCACTGGCTAAGTGCAAAGCCCTTGAAATTTTCTCTTTGCCAGTGCCTGTTTCGCCAAGGATCAATACAGTATCTTTTTTAGGGGCGTATTTTTTTACTTTTTCAACGACATTGACCATGGAATGGGAACGCCCTACCAGTTTAATTTCAGAAATGATTTGAGAATTTTCGGATAAACAACGTGAGAGGTGAATGGTTTGTCGGGTTTCTTTAAATTTGAGACACCAATTAGCCACTTCTTTCAAAAACTCTTCGGTGGAAGCCCCTTTTTCGACAAAACCCACAGCACCCGATTGCCAGGTGTTTTTCAAAGTTTCTCGAGAATCGTCACCGGAATAAACAAGAATGTAGAGTTCGGGCTTCATGGACAGTAAAGTTTTAGCGGCTGAAGACCCATTTTCCTCTTTTAAATGGTAATCCAAGACCACCAGCGCATATTCAAGTTGAGGCGACTCCAGCAGTTGCAAAGCTTGAGAACAGGATTCTGCAGTATCGACTTGATACCCTTGTTTCTGAAGCAGGAGTTGTGCGGCACAAAGGGCCAAGGGGTCATCATCGATCAGTAAAATTCTAAAATTTGAAAATGACACGCCTGTGGGTATAGCAAAGCCATCAAGGGCGCGCAAGTTTGGCGCAATCTATCGGATTCAAAGGTGGGGAGTAAGTAATTGAAAATAATAGGAAATCTCTAAAGGGAAATTTTTTAAGGAAATGGGAAAGAAATAAGGGGATCTCCAAGAGAGATCCCCTTTCTTTAGGTCAGTACGTTTACCATTTAGTGGAT
>OMIX01000038.1 GCA_900299195.1 Deltaproteobacteria bacterium | reverse complement strand
CCAAAACGTGTCAGTCTCCCATCAAGCTTAAACAGTAGCGGTCATGATAATGTTCATTAAACAGAGCTTTTTACTTGGGCCTCTCGTCCACAATTACTTCTTTGGATTCCCAGACTCAGCAGAAGGGATTCTCTCTTCTTTCTGTTTTTTGTTCCCAGAATTATTTTCGATACTAGCGACTTTGCTCTCCACTTTTTTAACCATGTCTTTATCTTTGCCTTTGGCGAGAGATGCCGCTTTCTTATAAGCAGAAACGGCTTTTTCTTTTTCCTGTTGAGCAGAGTACACATCTCCGAGATGCTCAAAAATAATAGCCTCTTCAGGAACTAATTCCGATGCCTTCATCAGTTTCTCTAAAGCTGCATTATGTTCACCCTTTTTGAATTTAATCCATGCCAAGGTATCAGTGATGTAACCATCATTGGGTCGTAAACTCAGCGCCTTAGTAGCTTTTTCTTCGGCTTCAACTAAATTTTCACCCCGTTCCGCGTAGTAATAAGCAATGAAGTTCAAGGCCAGAGCATGTTCTGCATTGGTCTCCACTATATTTTTCATGATGCTTAGAGCTTCTTTTGATTTGCCTACTTTGTCTAAAAGAGCCCCTCGGAAATAGAGAAGTTTCTCGTCGTTTTTCGTTTGCTTTAAACCTTCCTCAATCACTTTTAAGGCCTCGTTGTATTTCTTTTCACCCTCAAAAAGCGAGGCTTGAATGTCATAAAGCTCAGCTACCTCTTTATGCTTTCGGATCTGTTGTTTGAAAAATTCAATTCCATCCTTCGATCGCTGAGTCTCTTTAAAAATAAAAGCCACATGGGACATGGCCTCAGCAAACACAGCCGAATCTTTTGTCACCTTCTTAAATTGCTCAAGAGCCATAGGCCACTGCTTTTGAGCTTCATAGACCCACCCCAAATAAAAATTGATCCGCTCTGAATCGGGCTGTTCTTTTAAGATTTTTACAAATTTTTCTTTGGCTTTATCGTAGTTTTTAAGTTCCAAATGGATCAACCCAAGTCTCACCCGAGCTGTGTAATCATCCGGCTGCACCTGCTCGTACTCCGTTAAAGCCTCAAGTGCCTCGGCTAACTGATTCTTTTGAATATACAAAAAAGCAAGTCGCTTTTTAAACTGCCCCTGCCCTTGAATTTTGGAATAGACCCGAATGGCCTCATCAATTTCATTGTTCTTCTCAAAAATCAACCCCAGAGCAGTTCCCGCCTCGACAAATGAGGGGCGCTGCTGAAGACATTTTTCTAAATCCACTTTAGCTTCTTCAATCTGATTTTTCTCAAGATAAATCCGGGCTCGATAAAACAAAGGGATCGGATTATCAGAATTTTCACGAATCAATTTACTTAAACTCTCAATCGCCTTGGCATCATCACCCATTTCGGAATCAATGATGGCAACTAGCAATCCCGCTCTTTGATTGGTGGGTTCCAGCTCCAAAACTTTGGAATATTCTTTTCTGGCTTCAGCATAACTTTTGGCGGAAGTCAGCGCTTCAGCCAAATTAAAACGGTACTCAACTTTTTTCGGATCGGCTTCGACTGAAATTTTTGCGGCTGCTACGGCTTTATCAAATTCGCCCACCAAGGAATAAACTTTAGAGATTTCATTATTCAGATGAGGGCTTTTAGGATCTTTTTTAAGCGCCTTTTCCAGGTATTTCACAGCTTCGCTATATTTTTGCTCAAAAATACTGTTTTTAGCCCGAATGTAATCTAAATCGGCTGCTTCATCCTCAACAGGAGAGTTCTCTTCTCGAGCTGACTCAGCTAATATAGGAGCCGTTTTGGCTGGATCGCCGTTTTCTTCAGAAAAAGCAGCGGGCGCATTACTTATTAAAATAGCAAGCAACAAAAGCAAAGATCTTAGCTTCATAAATGGTCCTCAATCATGGAGTCCTGTTATTGCTTTGTTTTCGGAATATTCTTAAATTAACGTAAAGGGTCAAAAATGAGATTTTCTACATAATCTAACGCGGGACAAACAATGTGTTTTTGCGAGGTTTTTTAATTCTAAAAACTGAGTCCTTTAGACTTATCCTTGATACTTTTCATAAAACGCCCCCAAAGCTCACTATATTTTTTTTCTCTCAACGCAATGGCTTCCAACACCCTTGAATTTTCAGGAGCCTCAAAACTAGTTCTAACTTCAACTTTTAAATCGCTCAGTTCATCAATGGAGTTGTCGAAAGTTAGAGAGGCCGTGGAAAGATCCGTTTGAGATTTTGAAGGGTCAACTCTCAAGGCTTCATTAACTATTTTTTTTCCAGCAAGAACAAACTCACCCAATTCAAACTCAGGCTGATTTTCTTCAACACACTTTTTAAAAATCGGAGTGCTCTGGATTTTTTCAAATTGAATCTCTGCTTGTGAGGGATCCGATAACAGCGAGTAAAGACGACCTTCAATCATGTGTTTTTCAATTCCAGACCAAATATCTTTGGCCTGTTGATATTTCTCTGGGTCAGATTTACTTTCAAAAAGGACCGTACAATACACATCGGCCAGAGCATGGCGGCGGGGAGTCGCTACTTCTTTAGCAATTCCTGAAAAACAGATTACCCAAACACCCCAAACAAAAAAGCGAGTCATAAACCCATCGCCTCAAAATAAAAAAGTGCCACTTTACGTCGAAAAGTAACCAAAATAGTCACTACCCTCTTTTTCTTACAGACTCGGCACCTCGAAAAAATTGAGTCAGAGAACGAAGTTCTTGGCGAGTCTTAGGAAACTTTAAAACTCCATCTAGATTCTCTATGGGTTGCTTTCCCTGAGAATTAAATTGAACGATCGGAATACTGTGGTCGAGTTTCTTAATCTGTTTCAAAAGCTCAGTAGCCGGGAGATCGCTTGAGTGATAATCGTGAGATAAAATCACGAGATCAAAGACATTATCCGTAGCAGTATATAAAGTCTCCCAAGCGGTATAACGAGAAACGACTTCAACAGCGCGTCCCAATTCGTGGCTTAGAAAATCCCTTAAAATAGGGACTACAGCGCAGTGAATTCGCTTGTTCTCATGGGAAAAGAGCACTTTGAGCTTTTGTGCGTCTACTTCCACAATGGTATTGAGTTGAGGTCTTTCCAATTCTTCTCCCCTTAAGTCCAGGCACAGCCGAACTCGAAACTACAGGCGAACTGTGCAAAGCCTTTGCCAGTAAGGGTGGCCCAATCCTTAATTTTGATATTGATTCTCATTTTCATCTTTGCTATCTCTTAAGGGGTGGGCAAACGAGAATTTTTTTTAGCGCTAAAAGGATGGCATCGCAGACTGGCGGCCTTAGTTCTTATTCCATCCTCAGTTATGTTTATGACGGGTCTGTTATTACAATTAAAAAACTACATTCCCCTGTTACAGCCTCCCCAGCCTCAAATTGAGTTTCAAAGAATCTTGGGTGCCCCCATGCTTTTACGACCTGAGTTACTCCAGAGGGCCAAATCCATTTCAAAAGCTCAAGTCCATGATTGGACAGATATCGCTCAAATCGACATTCGCCCTAATAAAAACCTAATTCGATTGAGAACTTTCAATCACTATGAAATTCAATTTTCGCTCGACTCGATGCAATTGCTCAATCATGGGCCACGCTACGCTGGTCTGATTCTTTCTATTCATTCGGGTGATTTTTTTGGAACTCTGATTAAGCAATCTTTATTCTCGGTCTCAGCCGTACTTTTACTGTTTCTCTGGATCACGGGAATGGCCCTTTGGCTCAATACTTTTAATTGGAAACGTGTATGAAACTTTCAGAAGAATTCTCTTTTGGACTGGAAACTGAATACATGCTGGTAGATGCTGAAACCTATGCTCCACTTTGGCATCGAGAACTTAACTTTCATGAATTGGACCATATTTTTACCAATGTTCCCAATCTGGACATCAGTAAAAAGGGATTAAAATCACAGCCCCCTCACTCTATCCCGGGCCATTATTTAGTGGAGGGATACCATTGCTTTAATGAACGAGGCAAAGCCCTTTCCATTTTGCCTAAAGGAATCGAAATCAGAACATCTATTTGTGAAACGATTGATCAGACTGTGTCGCAATTTAACAGCCTTTATAAAAGACTTTCTCTCCCTCTTTTACAAAATGGATATCGCCTATGTTCAGTTTCTTTTCATCCAAGGGAAAGCGAGTTTTTTGGGGAGCAAAACCATCGAAATCTCTTCCAGTGGTGCTGGGCTCAACGAGCCATGTGTACTTACGGCCCCGATTTTAATATTCAAATTCCTCAGTCTATTTTAACTCCTTCTTTTTGGAAAAATATTCGAGAAAAAGTTAACCACTACGCCCCTGCCCTTGCAGCAGCTTCATTTTGTTCTCCCTTTTTTCATGGAAAATTGTGGACCCCTCTCAACTTTCCCGGTCTAAGCGTGCGAACTTTCCAACGTTGTAAATATGCTCCACTCTTTGAATATCACATTGAAGAAAATGGGAGATTTGAGTGCAATATCTTTGAAATGCCCACTAGCCTTGCTGAAATCAAGGTTTACTTTCTGCTTTGGCTTACACTTTTAATCGATACTCAACTAAAAGGACGTTCAACCGATTCTACAAGTAAGAACGAGCTCTGCGAAGTTGCGATCTTCGGTCTTCCCACTAAGGACTTTTCAAAAAGGGGTCTCGCAGTCATTGATGCAGCTTTCGACCAACTCCCTAAATATGGAATCGATCCGAGTCCTCTTCTAAATTTTAGAAAAAGATTTGAGCAGCGATGGTGCCCTTCTCTTCATCTTCAAAATATCTTTTGGGAAACAGGAACCATCGAGGCGACTCTTTTTCATCGTTGCGAACTGATTGAAGATGGATGGAACCCATCACTAGAATCTCAATTAACTGACCAGGAGCTCATTTATGCCTAAAGACTATTTTCAATTTGGAATTGAAGCAGAATTTATGTTGGTCAACAAAGATTCCTATCAACCGCTATGGCATCGTGATTTAACTTTTGAATCTCTCAACAAAGCTCTAGAATCGGCTACAACTTCCCAAAACATTTCTTTAGAAGGGCTCGAACTGGAATCTCCTCACACCTTGCTCATGCCCTTCGCAGTTGAGGGCTACTCCCTGGTAGACCAGGATTTCAAACCTATCCAACTTCTACCAAAAGGCGTAGAAATCCGCACGCCCATTCACCTCTCTATCGAGGCCTGTTTAGACTCTTTGGTCAGCCTTCACGATTCTCTTCAAAATGAACTTAAAAAACAGGGATATCTCGCCTCGAGTCTTTCTCACCACCCTATCGAAACCTATTTTCAAGGGCCTCCCAATAAAAAAAGATACGATTATTGGCAATGGTCCATGGAAGTGATGACCACTTACGGTCCAGACTTTAATATCAGCTTACCAGAGGATATAGCTCGAACCCTCAATTACAAAGAGTTGGACGAAAAGGTGAACTATTATGCTCCCTCCATGGTGGCTTTTTCTCTGGCTTCGCCATTTGTTGAGGGACAACCGTGGAAAATTCGCGGGGCTCTGGGAAAATCATTTCGAACCTATCGCAGAAGTACAGTAGCTCCGATGATTGAGTTTCATCCAGAGGAAAACGGCCGCATGGAGTTTAAGGGGTTCGATATGCCATGGCACTTAGAGGATTTTCACGCCTATTTTTTACTTTGGCTCACTTTACTTCTCGATGAATCTCTTCCAGGGAGAGCTTCAAAGTCCTCACGGATTTTCGATTTAGGACAAGTCGCTCGACTAGGATGGGAAGCAGAGACGGCTCAAGAAAGAGCCTCTGAAGTTTTGGATAGCGCCTTTAACACACTACCCAAATGGGGTTTCAATACCCACCCTCTGCTTAGACTACGAGAGCGTCTTCTTCACAAAACGACTCCTGCAGATCTTCTCATTCAAGATTATTTTATTTACGGCTCTTTGCCAGAAACTTTAAGAAAACTCACTTGCCTATACGGAGCAGCCTAAAGGGATTCATGTTCTTAAATACAGCTCGAGTCAAAATGGGAGTGGCTAACCCCATTAACGAAATTTTACTGTCTAGTTGTTTTGCAACGCCTTCAATCATTAAACAAGAGCGAATCATCAGTGCATATCGATTGGGAATAAATATTTGATTATCTCTAGCAACTTCAAACAATCTATCTATCACCTTATTGATTTTAATGTTTTTTACGCCTACGTTTTTTATTTCATCCAGAACTGAATTTATTCCTTTTTCAAATTCAGAAAATACCGTTTTTTTACCTGGGATGCCCATTTCAAAAAGAGAAATTGCCAATTCTTTTCGGTCTCGCCTCAAAATGGCCAACATCACTCGACTAAATTTTTTCCTGTCCACAGGGTCCAATTGGCCTACAAGCCCTAAATCGATAAAGCCAACTTTACCTGTGTCCTCAAGAAAAAAGAGGTTACCCGAATGAGGGTCAGCATGAAAAAAACCATGTTCAAAAATTTGTTCTAGGACAGCCGAAGCGCTTAAATGCGCGGCCCTCTTAGCCACCCGAGAACCCGATTTTAGATCAGAAGTTTTCTTTCCTCTTAAAGGTTCCAACACAATCACTTTTTGAGTGAGTAAATCCTTTTCATAGTCAGGAAAAACAACATGCGAATTGGAAAACATTTTTCGATTGTTTTTTTGAAACTGATCAATATTTTTCGCTTCTTCTCGGTAATCGATTTCTCTTAGAGTCGCCTCTTTAAAGTCCTCAAATGCTAGTTTTAAATTTAGTTTGGGATAGAGTTGATCAAAAATAATCACTGCAGTTTCGATTAACCTGAGATCTAAAAACACAAGTCTATCTACTCCTGGCTTTTGTACCTTCAGCACCACTTCTCTACCGTCACTTAGAGTGGCTAGATGGGTCTGACTTAAACTTGCAGAAGCTAAAGCCGTCTTCTCTATTTTTTTTATCGCTTGGGTAAACTTATCTTTTCCCCATTCTTTTTTTAGTGTTTTAGTGATCTTTCGAAAGGAGATCGGAGGAACCCTTTCAAACAAAACTCTAAGCTCAATGGAAATTTCTTCCCCCACCCAATCGGGCCGCTGAGCTAACATTTGCCCTAACTTAATAAAAGTGGGGCCCAGCTCCACAAAAGTGGCTACTAAGCTTTTTCCAAATACCGAACCTAGTGAGGGAGAGGGGCGAGAGGATTGTGTGACCGCAGAAAAACCTTTTTTTCCTATCGCAAGTCCCAAATCACTCAAGGTTCCTGCCACGCCATGTCGAGACAAAACGAAACTAATCTGTTGAGTTCTTAAAATGAGAGCCGCAGGGGTTTTAATCCAACTTAACCATTTCATCTTTTACTTATCGTTAAATTGTAACGAGTGTTAAAGGAAGACTACAAGTGTTTGAAGTTTTTTGCCTTTTTTTAGCGGCTCGATTTACAATAAGATTATGTCGAGTTTAACCCTTTCCGCTGATGTTTTAGGGAGCCTTTCGAATTTTTGGCACCTACTTAGAAATGTAGATTCCGACCAAATCAAGCTAATCGCTGGAGAACGGGCTTGGTTGGCTGTGCTTCTGTGTTTTGGTTCAGGAATTCTCACAAGTTTAACTCCCTGTGTGTATCCAATGATTCCCATTACCATCAATATTTTTGGTCGGGCCTCTCAGAAACATCAAACTCATAAAAAACCTTCCTCGTTCAATTGGCATACCTTCTTTCTAAGTTCCATTTATGTCGCCGGTATGGCCACAACCTATTCAGCCATGGGACTTGTGGCCGGAATGACAGGTTCTCTTTTTGGAAAAATTCTTCAAAGTAGCGTGATGTTGGGATTTCTGACTTTATTGTTTCTCACTTTGGCTGTGGGGCAGTGGGGCTTTTTTAAAATTGCTTTGCCGGCCTCTTGGCAAACCAAATTATCACAAATAGGAGACTCCGAAAGTTTGCCCGGAATATTTTTGATGGGCCTCTTTTCTGGTCTTATTGTGAGTCCCTGTGTAGGTCCGGTTATCGCTGGCATACTAGCCTTTGTTTTTGAAACTTCGAATGCTTTTAGAGGTTTCATCTTTTTTCTCAGTTTCTCTTTGGGGCTTGGGGTTTTGTTTTTACTGATCGGTGGATTTTCTGGGGTTCTAGCTAAACTACCCCGCTCTGGAAATTGGATGTTGAGGGTCAACCGTGTTTTAGCCACCTTGATGATTGTGGCGGCAGGCTACTATGGATCGCTTTGGTATAAAAAAGTTTTTGCTGCTCCCAGCAAATCATCCGACGTCGCAGGGTCTTCAGAAATTAAGTGGCTAACTAACGAAAGAGAAGCTTTAGACAAGGCTCAAAGAGATAAGCTTCCTATTTTCGTTGATTTTGCAGCGGAATGGTGTGAAGCCTGTCATGTCATTGAGAAAACAGTTTTCACCGACAAAAAAGTGGTTAATGCCTTGAACTCTCGTTTTATCCCTCTTCGAATAGATGTCACCGAGTCAAACGATGTAAACGACCAAATTCTTCAAAAGTTTGGAGTCTTAAGTCTGCCCACTTTAGTGTTTGTTGACCCCTCGGGCAAAGTTTTGGAAAACCCTCGAGTTCACGGCATCATTAGTGCTGAAGCCTTTCTGAAGATTCTCAATTCCCTCTGACCCCCTTTCTCCGATTTGTTAGAAATTGAGCCTAATTTCTGAAGCAAAAATGCTCATCTCTTCATGGTTAATTTTCGCCTCGCATTAATCAAATAAGAGCCTCACCTTTTCGCCCTATTTTTCCGAAGAGCCTTATGGAGAAATGTGGTTTGAAAAAATGGCTTAAAACTTTGATATCTCAGAAATCCAGGGCAAACAGTAACCCTTGGGTAGGTGCCTTTTTTGTTGTTTTTATCTCCAGTGCTTTAACTGCTGTGGTATGGCTCTCACTAGCCCCAAATTCAAAATCGATTCCGAACACGCATGAAACTAGCAAGGCCCTTTTTCCAACCTCATTGTTTGCTTCTCATTACCCAGCCAATGGTTCATTCCAAAAAGAACTAGTTGAACTCAAAAACAAGAATCAACTAAAAGAAAATGATGAATTAGAAATTCATCACAGTTTACTTTCCGTTACTGATTATCTTGATATCCCCCCAGCTCTCATGTGGTGCCTTCTTTTTCAAGAAAGTCGACTCGATCATCTAGATGGGCTTGAAAGCGAAAAAGCCTCACTCGGTCTCGGACAATTTTCAAGATTTAGTTTCTTTGAAATTAATCACCATCTCGATAGGTACGACCCTAACAACATCAACCTCATCCACCTGATGTTTGGGCGAGATATCCGTCCCATTATGGCTAAGAAAAAAGATCTGGTCAGCCCTTCATCTTACTATTCAATTCCAACGGCCGTGACCTCTTCAGCCCTCTATCTCAATAATCGATACCGACAACTCACGCGATTGCTCGACAAGAGAGAGATCAATTACAACAGAGATATCCTTTGGTTATTTTCTGCAATGGCCTACAACAAAGGAACGCGTTCAGTTTTAAGCCTCTGGAATAGTGTTTACAGGAAAAAAGGGAGTAAAGATTTTTCATTATTGGTCAATGATCTTCAATATTTTAAAGCGACAGTCGAAGACTCTTCACTTCTCACTCGAGCCCTTAAAAAAATCTGGGATGAAACAAAAGCCAGGCCTTACGCTAAAGAATTAAAAACACACACCCAAAATATTTCTTCCTGCTCCATTAATCCTTTATTCCAAACCACTCGTTCCCTGACGGAGAGTGCACCTTGAACAAACAAAACAAAATCCATCTATCGAACCCAAAACAAAAAAAATCGCCATGGGTCAACATTTCTGCATTTCTCCTAGTAACAACAACTGTGCTAGGCGCTCTCTATTATTCAAAACGTCCAACCCAATTTCGAGGGATGGCCATTGGGGAAAGCTACACCACTCTGAAACTCTCAGTTAAACAAGGTGGGCTGGTTCAATTCCAAAAAGACAAAGGAGATTTAAGAAGCCATATTGAATCTATCTTACAAAGTCCCAAAAACGAAGATGAAGAAACAGATGCTACCAATGTCGCACTCTATCTCTTTCCTGATTTACTTCCCGACTCCCACTTTGAAAAACAGATCGCCTTGGAACTCTGGGCACCCCTAGAAGCTGCCATTGAAAAAAAACCTAGGTCCTCTGAGGCCCGAGTGTACTTTGAAGAGCTTAAAAGCCACATTTGGAATTACGAAAACCCTAAACTGAATAACGTAGGGCTGTCTACCCACGCACTTGAGACCTTAAACATTTATCACGAATTGAGTTCGCCGTAACATTTTAGGAATAAAAATCGAATGCCTCCCAACACCACATTCAACGATTTTAAAATGGGTCCTGTGCGAGGGGGAAGACTTGCCTTTACATTCTCTATTCTGCTTCACTTAGCTTTGTTATTTTTCTATGTCCCAGCGATGGTGAGTCACATTCCTCTTTCCCCCACCAACGAACCCATTGAGATCACCGATTATAAAAACTTCCCCAAACCTGCGACTCCACAACCCATCCCCTCGAAACCTAGAATTCAAATCCCTGAATCTCAAATCGCAGAAAGCGAAGATGCAGGTAATCAAGAAATCGATCCTACCGCTAAGTATTTAGGATCTAAAAATCAACGAGCAGAAAAACAAACTCGAGCCGACCGAATCGATGATTTTCGCGCAAAACAAGGCACCGGTGCCCAGGGCATTCCTACCACGGTAGAATCTATTCCACCAACTGCTGAAGATTTTGGCAAAGAGACAGCTGAAACAGAAGAAGGGCTTCTCCCAGGAGAAACGGCAAAAAGTAAGTCCGGCGTCAAAAGAAATTGGAAAACTCTTTCACTCAAAGATCTAAGTGTGGGTGGTGATGGAGGTGCAACTGCAGCGACCGATGATAAATTAACTGTAGATCGCGGTGAGAGGACTTTATTGAGTACACGAGAGTATAAGTTTTTTGGATATTACCAAAGGATAAAGGACCTTCTACGTCAATATTGGAAACCCAACATTGAACACCAAATGGCCAGAATCTGGGGTAAAGGGAAGCAGGTCAAGGAAGATGAACTAGTCACTCGGGTTTTAGTGTTACTAGATGACCAAGGGAAATTAGCGAAAATTTCAAAATTAGCCTCATCAGGATACATTGAACTTGATGAAGCTGCCATCGAAGCTTTTCAATCTGCTGCCCCATTTCCCCATCCGCCTCAGGCCATGCTTGATGATGACGGATTCGTGAGAATCAATTGGGATTTCATTCTTACCACAGACAATAGTCCCCGAATTCAGTTTAGAAATGTTGGGAGCGTTCCCCCACCTTACTAAGCACTTGATTCACCATGCTTTCCATTCTGTGCTTCTCTTCAGATAATTTACTGTCCAAAGACACATTCATAATGACACGATCGTACTTTTGATTGATCTGATTAAAACACTTTTCCAAAACTCCAAATACTTCTGAGGCCTTGCCTTCAATAGAAGTTCCCATGGGACCTACTTGATAAGTCAATCCGGTCTTTTTTAAAATCGCAACCAAATCAACAACCACCTGAGTGAGATGGATTTCCCCCATGGGATAAATGGCAAACTCAGCAACCATAACTCTCTCCTTTTTTAATCACATTCCTGCAGGGCTCACAAAGAACCTTTGACTAAAAAATGCAACTCTAAGGCCAAACCACCTCTTTTAGGAATCTAAGAGAAAATGAATAGGAGCGATGAGAACTTCACCCGCAGATCGATTTTTAAATTGCCACAGACGACTCGCCTTTAAAGCAACTTCATCGAGAATGGAAAAGCCCGAGCTTTTAACAAGAAAACTTTCCACAACCTTTCCGCCTTCAGACAAAACCAATTTCAAATGAACCGAGCCCTGCCAACCTCGCTCGATCGCTTGCGCAGGATAATTCGGAAGGACATTCCCCTCCGACACAATATCTTTCAAAGAAATCAGCCCACTAGAGTTCCCTTCTTCTTTATTGATGGGGAAT
>OMIX01000037.1 GCA_900299195.1 Deltaproteobacteria bacterium | reverse complement strand
GGTAAGGGAGTCGAACCCCTGACCCCATGGTTCGAAGCCATGTGCTCTATCCAGCTGAGCTAACCGCCCACATGAGAAACCGCTAACCTTCCACAAGTTGCCTTAATTGAAAAGCAAAACCTTCTGAGAGGGTTTCTTTTCAGTGCCAAACTTAAAGTTAGGTTGTATAACAAATCTGTGAATCTATTCCACTTTCTTATCTGTTTAGGATGTTATCTTTTAGGCGGTTTTCCGACTGGGGTTGTTCTTACTAAACGCAAATTTGGTTTGGATGTGAGGGAGCTGGGCAGTGGTAATATCGGAGCCACCAACGTAACTCGAGTCTTTGGTTGGTATGCGGGTCTACTTGTTTTTGTGATCGATTTTGTCAAAGGTTACTTGCCTCTTTGGGCTTTAACTCAATTTTACCCTCAAGAAACCCCTTGGTTGTTAACAGGGGCAGGAATGGCATTGGTAGTGGGGCACTGTTTTAGCCCTTACTTGAAATTTCGAGGGGGAAAAGGAGTCGCGACCAGTCTTGGGTGTCTTGCTTTTCTCATCCCTCAAGGGGCTTTTGTGGGATTGGTTGTCTACGGACTGGCTCTAGCAATCACTCGGATCAGTGCAGTGGGTTCTTTGAGTGGAATGGCGGCCATGTGGCTCTACGTATTTCTTATTAAGGCGGAGTCTTATGTGACCGTTTTTGTGATTCTAGTTTCATTGATAGTGATTATCCGTCATCACCAAAATATTCGTCGATTGATTCGGGGAGCCTAGTTATGATTCGAATCGTTTTTGTCTTTTTATTGATGCCCGTTTTGGCTTGGAGTTCAGTTTTTAGCTCAGATATTCAAGCCACTCTTACTTCCGCTCAAAAGGAAAAGAAACCCATTATTATCGATTTTTTTGGTATTTGGTGCCCGCCTTGTAACGAGCTGGATGAAACCGTCTTTGAAACGAGCGCGTTCATTGAAAAAGCAAAAAACTTTAAACTTCTCAAAGTGGATGCGGACCAAGACAGTTCATGGAAAATCAAAGACAAATATAAAGTAGGCGGATACCCGACTGTGATTTTTACCGATCCTAAAGGCAGTGAACTCTATCGAGTGGTGGGCTACCGAAATTTAAAAGAGTTCTTACAAATCATGGACCTCGTTTTATCCTCAAAAAATAAAAAGTTGGCTAAGGCTTGCGCGAGTGAAGACGAAGATGATTTGTGGAGATGTGCCGTTATTTGTTCAGAGAGTAAAAATTTGGTTTGCGCCTCTGAAGCCTACGCCAAATTGGCGAAACTCTTAAAGCCTGGAACTGCTCGATTTGACTGGATCCGCACCTATGCGATGGAGAGTGTTGAAACTTCTGATCTTCAACGTGAGGGATATGCGAGCTTACTCAAAACTTACCACCAGACTCCCCAGGCATTGGTGTGGACGGTGGCTTACCTTGCGGCCTTTGATGATGAAAAAAAATTAAAACCTAAAAAAGAGTTGATTGACGAGGTTCTGTCCCAATTTCCTCAAATGTTGACCGATCCGAGACTGGACGCTTTGGGGCTTTCCCCTCGAAGCTTGATTCAAATTAAAGCTGAAATTTTGGATAAAGTCGGACGAAGAGAAGAGGCCATCGCGGTTTGGAAAGAGGCTTCAGCTTTATTGGAGAAAGAAGCCACTCTGTTACCTCCGGGTTCGAAACCTCGGGCTTTTACTTTAGATCGAATCACCTGTTTAGAGGCTGCCGGAGAACTTGAACCTGCTTTAAGACTAGCTAATCAATATCGCGATTTTTACCCGAATGAATTTACGTTTTATTATTTGAGTTCACAGATTTTGGAACGAATGAAAAAGTATCCGGATGCGATCGCTGCCGCCAAAAAAGGTTTTGAAGTTTCTTATGGAGACAACAAAATTCGGATGGCGACTCTGTTGGTCAGACTTTATGGCTCGGTGCCAGATAAAGCGAGTGCGAAAAAAATTGTAGATGAAATCACCGCTCAAATAAAACCCGATGCGAAGCTTCAAATTCGGACACACCGATATCTAAAAAAACTTCAAGAGGCTTGGGCCAGCCTGTAGATTTTATTAAGTTCCCAAATGTGCCGATAAGTAGATAGCGTAAGACACACTGTTTAATTTTATGCTTCATATTTATTGGATTAAACCTAAGGGTAAAGCCCTAACCAGCCAAACGAAACGATGGTTGGATCATTTGAAAAAAGAGAACGTTCGTGTCGATTTCTCTGAAATTTCATCTTCAGAAGAAAACTCTTCCCATCCTTTTTTTAATCCTTCGGAACTTAAACACTCTCATGCGGTATTTCTAAGCGGATTTTCTCATTCCAACTATTCAGAAATCATAAAAGCCTTAAAACAGTGGGCGGGTAGCCAAAGATTTCCGCTTCCCATGTGTCTAGTCTCAGAGGGACCCCAGGCGGAAAATTTAGAAACGGTGATTGCTTTAGGTTTTGATGATTTGGTGATCACGAGCGAATCGGTTGTGCCGGTTCTTGAAAGAATCAAGCTGCACCAGCACCACATTCAAAATCTTTTAAAAATGGAAAAGCTCATTCAGGAGCAGAACGCGAAAAATGCAAAAACTGAAACTATTTTAGGCCAAAGAGAAGAGTTTCTTAGTGTTTGCGCTCATGACTTAAGATCCCCCTTAGGTTTAATTCAATCTAGTTTGTCGTTGGTGTTGAACAGTTCAGAAGGTAACTTAACCGAAATTCAAAAAGAGCTTATTCACCGAGCTAAGAGGCAATCTGGAGATGCCATCAACTTGGTGAATGACCTTCTTGATGTGATGTCATTTGAACAAGGCTTAAAACCTCAGTACCAACTCTTTTCTTTAGACAGTTTATTAAGGCCGTTTCATCAAGACTATCAATTCCAAGCCCTACAAAAAGGCATTCACTTTCATTACAGTAATTCTTTAATCGATTGGCGGGTTCTCGCCGATTCCGATCGGATTAAGCAGTTGATGCAAAATTTGGTCGTCAACGCCATGAAGTTTACTGAAAAAGGGAAGAATATTTTTCTTAATGTCAGTCAGTTTCAGGGACGTCGAAAATCAGATCCGCCTTATCCTATGTTAGTGGTGAGCATAAAAGACGAAGGTCGGGGAATTCCTCAGAAAGAACTTCAAAAAATTTTTGATAGATTCACTCAAATTAAAGAGCATTCCAGAAGTGAGGGCAGGGGTTTAGGTTTGACGGTGGCTAAACAAATTTCCACTCTTCACGATGGTAATATTTGGGTAGAAAGTGAAGAGGGTCAAGGATCCACCTTTTTTGTTTTGTTTCCTCATGTGATCAGCAGAACCATGTCCTCCGATTTTGGAGGAAGACCTCATGAACTAAGAAAAATTCTGGTGATTGAGTCCTCTGAAAAGAGGAGGGAGAACACTTTTGAGATCTTAAAGCGATGGGGTTATGAGGTTCTTTTCGGCAATGATGGGGTTGATGCAGTCACATTGACTTTTCATCATCTCCCACAACTGGTGATTTTAAACGAAGGGCTATCTAAAATGGGAGAAGCTCAAGTGGTTGACACTCTGAAAAGTGACCCTTTAACCGCAGCTATCAAAGTAGTCCTAGCGGGAGATAACTCCAAAAAATTTGATGTCGATGATTATGATTTTCCTTTTGACGGGTTTTTAAAGTTACCGTTCACTCAGGAAATATTTGAAAATTTATTAAGAGATCTTGAATTCTCTCCTACCGACGACAGAAAAAAAGTGGCTTGAATAAAAAAAGCCCCACCAGTTAAGGTCGGGCTTTTTAGTGTTTAAACTAGGCTAAGTTCTACTTATCAAAAAAGAAAGCTAACTCTCTTTGAGCCGCTGTTAAGCTCTCGGAACCGTGAGTTCCATTGGCTTCAATGCTGTCTCCAAAAAGTTTGCGAATGGTTCCGGGAGCAGCTTTAGCAGGATCGGTAGCTCCCATGAGTTTTCTCCACTTTTCTACGGCATTGTCTCCTTCGAAGGCCAACAAGAGAACCGGACCGCTGGTCATGAACTTCACTAAGCTTGCGAAGAAGGGACGTTGATTGTGTTCCGCGTAGAATCCTTCAGCTTCCTTGGTGCTTAGGTTCTGCATTCGAGCGGATACCACACTTAAGCCGTTATCCTCTGCCATTGCGAGAATTTTTCCGACGCAATTCTTTTTGACTGCATTGGGTTTAATGATTGCGAATGTTCTTTCCACTGTGATTTCCTCCTACAAAATTAACGGCCTAAAGCTTTGGCCATGGTTTCTCCCAAAGTTGCGGGGCTCATACTAACAGAGACCCCTGCTTTTTCTAGGGCTTTTATTTTATCGGCAGCTTTTCCACTTCCGCCACTGATGATAGCTCCGGCGTGTCCCATTCTCTTTCCTTCGGGAGCGGTTTGTCCTCCAATGAATCCTACGACCGGTTTTTTCATTTCTGATTTGATGTACTCGGCAGCGGTTTCTTCAGCAGAGCCTCCGATTTCACCCAACATGATGACACCTTCGGTATTAGGATCCGAATTGAACAGTTTTAAAACATCTAAGAAGCTCAATCCTTGAACAGGATCTCCCCCAATTCCCACACAAGTCGATTGCCCAATTCCTCGTTGAGACAATTGATGAACCGCTTCGTAAGTTAAAGTGCCGCTTCGAGAAACCACACCAATTTTCCCAGGCTTGTGAATGTAACCAGGCATGATCCCGATTTTGCATTCTCCTGGAGTGATGACTCCAGGGCAGTTGGGTCCAATTAACAAGGACTGAGTTGTTTTTAAATAGTGTTTTACTCCGACCATGTCCATCACTGGGATACCTTCAGTGATGCAAATGATAAGTTTAATACCCGCATCGGCGGCTTCAATGATAGCGTCGGCAGCAAAGGGAGCCGGAACATAAATCATGGTGGCATTGGCTCGAGTTTTATCTACGGCATCCCGAACACTATTAAAAATAGGAATGCCATCTAAATTCTCACCCGCTTTTCCAGGGGTGACCCCACCCACGACTTGAGTGCCATATTCTTTGCACTGCTTGGTGTGAAAAGCCCCAGCTTGACCGGTGATTCCCTGAACAATTAACCGAGTGTTTTTATCGACGAGAATACTCATTTTCTTCCCCCTGCAGCAGCGACGACCTTCTGAGCTGCTTCTTTCATTCCAGTGGCAGTCTCTAGTTTTAAGCCCGATTCGTTGAGAAGTTTTTTCCCTAAGTCCACATTGGTACCTTCAAGTCTTACGACGAGCGGAACTGTGAGGTTCAACTGCTTGACCGCTGCAATAATACCGTTAGCAATCACATCACACTTCATGATTCCACCAAAGATATTCACCAACACGGCCTTCACTTTGGGGTCGGATAGAATAATTTTGAAGGCTTCAGTGACTTTTTCTTGTGTGGCTCCCCCTCCGACGTCCAAGAAGTTAGCTGGGCTTCCACCTTCATACTTGATGATATCCATAGTAGCCATCGCCAACCCTGCACCGTTTACCATGCAACCAATGTTTCCATCTAAGCTGATGTAGCTCAGATCAAATTTCTTAGCTTGCGTTTCACTTGGATCTTCTTCGTTTTGATCTCTCAGTTCAGTGAAACTGGGATGCCGAAACAGTGCGTTTTCATCAAAGTCAATTTTGGCATCTAATGCCAAGACATTCCCCTCTTTGGTGACTGTGAGGGGATTGATTTCGGCTAAGCTGCAATCAGATTCCACGAATAAGCGAATCAGTTTTTTTAGAATATCAGTAAATGCTTTCGATTGAGGTCCCGCAAATCCCATTTTAGCGCTTAAACTTCGGCACTGAAAATCTCTGAGTCCAACAATCGGATTGACCCACTCCTTAAAGATTTTCTCGGGAGTGGTGGCAGCCACATGCTCGATGTCCATTCCACCCGCAGGACTCGCCATGATCACCCACTGAGAAGTAGAACGGTCCAAAGTGACCGCTAAGTAGAATTCAGAGGCGATGTTACAGCCATCTTCAATCAGAAGTCGTTTAACGACTTTGCCTTCAGGGCCGGTTTGGTGAGTGACCAAAGTCATTCCCAAAATGGTTTGCGCGTAATTCTTCACCTCGTCGAGGGTTTTGGCCACTTTAACTCCGCCCCCTTTGCCTCGACCTCCAGCATGAATTTGAGCTTTCACAACCCAGGGACCCTGGCTAGATAAAGATTTCGCGACTGTTAGCGCTTCATCAACACTGAATGCAGGTTTTCCATTGGGCACCGGAATTTGATATTTGCGAAAGAGTTCCTTCGCTTGATACTCGTGAATTTTCATTCTTATTTTCCTTCCAATACTTGGATAAGACCACGAACCGCATCGGCCGATTTGTTAAGAAGCGTTTTCTCAGTTTCATTGAGTTGAAGCTCAACAACCTGTTCGATTCCGTTAGTTCCCAGTTTCGCGAGAACTCCAACGAACAGTCCTTTAATGCCGTACTCACCTTCAAGCTCTACAGCACAAGGAAGAACTCGTTTTTTATCTTTGATAATGGCTTCCACCATTTGAACGACAGACGCAGAGGGAGCGTAGTAGGCTGAACCCGCTTTTAAGTAGTTTACAATTTCGATTCCACCATTTTTGGTTCTGTCGACGATTTGGTCAATTTTTTCTTTGGATAGAAAGGTTTCAAGCGGAACCCCACTGATGGAACAGAATCTAGTCATGGGAACCATCGTATCTCCGTGGCCTCCGTAGACGAAACCGTGAACGTCCTCTACGCTGACATTAGCAGCTTCCGCAACGAAGGTTTTAAATCGAGCGGAATCTAAAACTCCGGCCATTCCGATAACTCGGTTTCTAGGGAATCCACTTACTTTTTTAGCTACATAAGCCATCGCATCGAGCGGGTTAGAAACCACCAAAAGTGTCGACTTAGGGGAGTACTTAGCGACTTTCTCTGTCACTTCTCCTACGATCTTAGCGTTGGTTTTAAGAAGATCATCGCGACTCATTCCTGGCTTTCGAGGAAGACCTGCAGTGATGACAACCACGTCTGAGTTCTCGGTAACTGCATAATCATTGGAACCCACAATTCGACAATCGAACCCCTCTACCGGACCTGATTGAAGAAGATCCAAAGCTTTTCCTTGAGGGATACCTTCCATTATGTCGACGAGAACTACATCTCCAAGCTCCTTGCTGGCTATCCAGTGAGCAGCTGTGGCTCCGACATTTCCTGCACCTACTATAGTAATTTTAGGTCGTTTCATGGTTGCCTCTTTCTTTTAAAGATTAGAAATAATTGCGTTAGCAAATTCTGAGCACTTCACTTCTTTTGCGTCTTTGATGAGACGGGCAAAATCGTAAGTGACTACTCGGCTCTGGATGGTTTTTTCCATGGCTCGAATAATCGCATCGGCAGCTTCTTGCCATTGCATGTACTCAAGCATCATCACGCCGCTTAAAATGACCGATCCCGGATTCACTTTGTCGAGACCCGCGTATTTTGGGGCAGTTCCATGAGTGGCTTCGAAAACCGCATGTTTGTCACCGATGTTAGCTCCGGGTCCAATTCCCAAACCTCCCACTTGAGCAGCCAGCGCATCACTGAGGTAATCCCCATTTAAGTTAGTGGTGGCAATGACCGAATACTCTTCGGGACGCAATAAAACCTGTTGGAACATACTGTCGGCGATTCGGTCTTTAATGATGATTTTTCCAGCGGGGGCTTTGCCATTATGTTGCTCCCAAACTTCTGCTTCAGTGATCGTTTCCTGGCTGAATTCTTCTTTAGCTACGGCATATCCCCAATCTTTAAAAGCCCCTTCGGTGAACTTCATGATGTTTCCTTTGTGCACCAAAGTGACGCTGGGCTTTTTATGTCGAATCGCATATTGAATCGCCATTCTTACCAAGCGTTGAGACCCCTCAGGACTAATCGGTTTAATACCAATTCCTGAACTTGGGCGGATTTTTGCTTTCATTTCACCCGTTAAAAAATCGATCACTTTTTTGGCTTCAGGAGAACCGCTTTTCCATTCGATACCCGCATAGACATCTTCAATGTTTTCTCTAAAAATAACCATGTCGACTTTTTGCGGTTCTTTGACTGGGCTTGGCACTCCCGTGAAATACCTGACAGGTCGAACACACGAATAGAGGTCCAACATCTGTCGCAAAGAAACATTTAAGGATCGAATACCACCTCCCACAGGTGTGGTGAGCGGCCCTTTAATAGCTACATGGTGTTCTTTGATGGTGGTAAGTGTTTCCTCAGGCAACCAGTTGTTAGTGAGTTTGAAAGATTTCTCGCCAGCGAGAACTTCTTTCCAAACAATCCCTTTTTTCCCTCCGTAAACTTTTTTGACCGCAGCATCAAAAACCTTCTGAGAAGCTGCCCAAATGTCTGGGCCTGTTCCATCACCTTCGATGAAGGGAATAATAGGAAAATGGGGAACTTGAATTTGGTTGTTACTTGAAAAAGTAATCTTTTCTCCGGCAGACATAACTAAGGAAACCTCCCTAAAAAAAGTCGTTTAATTACGGGCAGAGCTTAGTGATCCTAAGCAGTTAAGTCAACGAAACCCCTTTTAAAAACATTGAAAAACGGTTGAATTTTCCCACTCTCTTGGCAAACTAGGGTCATGTTCAAATCTCGTTTCTTAGAAAAGCACTGCGTTCCTTGTGTCGAAGGTTCAGCGGCTCTCTCGGATAACGAAATTACCCGTAATTTAAATGAGTTAACAGGATGGCGTCGGAAAGACCTAACCCTTGAGAAAACTTATGTTTTTAAGGACTTCAAACATGCGGTGTCTTTTGTGAATCAAGTCGCCGTGGTCGCAGAAAAAGAGGACCACCATCCTGATATAGCGATTTATTATAACAAAGTTATTTTAATTTTGTGGACACATGTCGTTAAGGGGTTAACTGAAAATGATTTCATTTTGGCGGCTAAAATCGATGCAATTCAGTAAGGTTTTTTTAGTTCTGGGATGGGGCTCTTCGTTGGTTTTAGCCAGGTTGCCCGATGAACAGAACAATGTGGACATTTATCAGCGTTGCAATCCTGCCGTCGTTAATATTACGGCAGTGACTTTAACTCGAGATTTCTTTTTTGAAATTGTTCCTCAAAAAGGGGTAGGAAGTGGCGCGATCATTCGGCCTGATGGTTATATCGTGACCAATGATCATGTGGTAGGAAACGCTCAAAATGTAGAAGTGATTTTATCGGATAAATCTCAATTTCCAGCGCGAGTTGTGGGCACCGATCCTGACTCCGATTTAGCAGTGTTAAAAATCGATCCTAAGGGAAAGAAACTGACTGCATTGGACTATGCGGTATCAGACACTTTAGCAGTGGGTCAGAAAGTTTTAGCGATCGGCAACCCTTTCGGATTGGGGGGCTCCTTAACTGTAGGGGTCATTTCATCTTTAGGAAGAGATATCAGGACACAAACTGATCGATTGATCAAAGATATTATTCAAACGGATGCTGCGATCAACCCTGGAAATTCTGGGGGACCGCTAATGGACAGTACTGGAAAACTCATCGGCATTAATGCTCAAATTGTTTCAAGAAGTGGGGGAAGTGAAGGAATCGGGTTTGCTATCAATGTAAAAACGGTGAAAATGATCACTGAACAGTTAATTCAGTTTGGCCGAGTTCTAAGACCTGAGTTAGGAGTCGAAGGCGTGGGATTGAGTCCGGCTCTTTTTAGTAGTTTGGGGATTCCTACCCCTCGTGGAGTGATGATCACTGAAATTTTCTCTCAAAGCGCAGCTAAAGTCGCTGGGTTAAGACCCGCCAATAAAGAGCTGGTGTATGGATTTAGAAGAATTCCTATTGGAGGAGATGTGATCTATCAAATAGACGAAACTCCTATTTCTTCTATGAGAGATATCTATGATTACCTTGTGGAAAAGAAGGTGAACGACACTGTGGTTGTTCACTTTGTGAGAGGAAAATCCAAACAAACCGCCACCGTAAAACTTCGGACTCAAACTAGCGAGAGTCGTTCCGACGCTGAATTGTAAAATAATATATCAGCTCGATCTGACAACGGAATACTAGTCTTATTTTCGCCGGATCTTTTTGGGGATTTTGGCTGATTCAAAATTCATCGCCAGGTTGGCATCAAAAACAGCCCGTTTCAGCATTTTTTTAAAGTCGGGAAGAAGGTCATAGTCCATGGGAGGCAATAACTTTACATTGAAATTAGAGAGAAAAGATGGAATTTGAGATCCCACCCAGCGTATTTCGGTAGAGGGGTGCAATTTTTTAACTTCAGAGATAAAACTCTCTAATCCTTTTTGATTGATAATATCTTCGAAGAGTAAAACAACAGACCATTGTCCCTTTTTTGCCAAGGTAGAACGAAAGAAGTCCGGAACATTTTCTACAGTTTGGGCTGCCCAAGCAGGATGTTCTTCCACAGCAGCTTTTGTGAGCTGTCTTTGCACTGCATTTTCAGTCAGAATGAGAATACGGTTATGAACTTGAGCTAGGGGAATTCTGTTTCTGGGAGTGCCTTGCGAAATAAAAATTAAATTGGATTTGGGTGTGTTGAGGTCTCCATAGGTCACCCCCACCACTCCTGAACGGCAATCAATGGAAAGATTACGGTTAATCCTTTTGCCTATTTCAGTGACTACAATTTTAATTCCTAACTGGTTGGCCCAATCTTGGATCGCCTCCACCACATGGAGCGCACCCGTAGATAAACCAAACAGCTTTAGAGAGATGTCGCTGGTATGTATTTTCAATTTAGATTTTAGTTTAAGATGGAGAAGTTCGAGCTCACCTAGAAGATCTTTTAGAGAAAGTTCAGGTTGGTATAAAACTAAACCCGTTGAAGAAAAGTTTTTTAAGCAGAAGACTATGGCTAATTCTTTATCCACAGTTAATTGGAGTACATGCGGAGCTTGATACAGATAGGCTCCGGAATGGCTGATGGGAATAGAAATGGGCTCTAGATTAGGATTGTTTGATGATGTCATAGATTTTAGGGGAGAATGTTAAAATTATAGCACTCCCCTAAGGTTGACACACATCATAAAACTAAACTCTCACAAGAGATTTCAATTTTTTATTTACTGACCGCGTAGTAGTGAAAGGGCCAGGGCTGGAGTTTGATTCGCTTGAGTTAAAACAGCGACACCAGCTTGTCTTAAAATAGAATCTCTAGTTAAGTTTGAGGTTTCACGAGTGATGTCAGCATCTCGAATTCTTGATTTGGCGGCCATCAAGTTTTCGGTGAAAATTCCTTGAGCTGAGATGGTGGTTTGCAAACGGCTTTGAGAAGCTCCCACTCGGGCTCGGATATCATTCACTTTGATTAAAGCTTCATCGATGGAATCTAGACCGTCACGAGCATCATCTCGATTTGAGACGTTGAAGCTATCCACCCCTAAAGCTCCAGTTTTTAAATTAGTGTCTCCAGGATTGAATCTAATACGGTCAACCTCTGGTTTGTTATTGGGACCTACTTGAAATTCTAAATTAACCGCTTCACCAGAGAGAAGTTCTTGTCCATTAAATTTGGTGGAGCTAGCTAAACGATCAATTTCTTGTTTGAGTTGTTGAACTTCGTTGTCCAACATCGTTCTTTCTCGGTCTCCTACTGAATCTGAAGAGGACTGGATTGCCAGCTCTCTCATTCGGACCAACATGTTATTAATTTCGTTGGTCCCACCTTCATAAACTTGGATGAGTGAGATTCCATCTTGGGCGTTTCGTGTGGCTGCTCCCATACTTCGTATAGTGGCTTCCAAGCTATCAGAAATAGCCAATCCCGCGGGATCATCTGAAGCTTGAACGATTCTTGAGCCACTCGACAATCTTTGAACCGTTCCCTTGAATCGACGGTCGGTGACCTCTAAGTTTCTTTGAGCTGCGAGTGATACTTCGTTAGTATTAATTTGTAAGCCCATTGGACTATCCTCCTATTACTACATCAACACCTCCTTCCTTGAAGTTTGTTTTCCTAACTCTGAAAAACAGTCGGCCTATCCTTTTGGCCTTTTTCTGATTGAGTTTCCCTGACTGCCAATGAGTGCAGGTGAACTTCTTCAGTCACTGAACCCTTCGACTGCTAAATAGATTAGTTTAGAGAAAAATATCGACGATTTGCGTTAGATATTTTGATTTTGTGCATTAAAAAACTTATTGGACAAATGAAAATCTTAGGATTTATAGTGAGATACACCAACGGCAAGAGGTATAAGAGGGCCAGATTAATGCACTGCCCATTTTGCAAAAAATTAATTGCAAATGAGGGTTTTCTTCTTGAGTATAGCGATTTGATGAGTTGCGTTAGTCTAGTTCCTCTTCCTTGAGTTTAAGATAGGAATTTCGACCTTCACTTACTCATCGGAGATTTTGAAAACAACATTAAGGAAAAATGATAGTTTTTCCACAATCGGACTGAGTTAGCTTGAAAAATAAAGCACAACCCATAACTGTTTTAGTGACTGCGGGGCCGACTCGAGCCTACTTGGATAATGTCCGATATCTTTCCAATTATTCCTCGGGTCAGCTAGGTTTTGAAATTTGTAGAGCTTTAGAAAAAAAGGGGCTTAGAGTGATTGCCGTTGTCGGGCCCTGTGATGCCCCCTTTGATCAACTCAAAAAAACCCAAGTGGTTACTGTGCAAACGGTGAAGGAGATGTCTCGGGAAGTGAAAAAAATTTGTCAGCAGCACTCCCCACAAGTTGTCGTTCTTTCAGCTGCAGTTTTAGATTTTGAACCCAAAAAGACATTGAAAGGTAAAGTGTCATCGAAAGAAAGCTGGAAAATCGAATTAGTTCCGACCCCCAAAATCATCGATGAAATAACCCGTGACTTTCCAGAGGTTAAAAAGGTTGCTTTTAAATTGGAGTGGAAAGCTAAAAATCTAAAACAGACAAAATCTTTCGGTCAAAAGACAATGAACGATAAAAAATCTCAAGCTTTGTGTTTGAACTACTTGTCCGAAATAGACGCCTTGAAACATCCTGCTTTTTTCTTTACCGAAGACGGAAAGGTAAAAAAACTTTTTTCCAAGATAGAAATTGCCAAAGAAATTACTCGTTGGGTGCTTGCTAATGGGTCAGTTCACTCGGGACGCCGGAGCCAACCAAAGATTTAGTGTTATCGTAACTGGCTAGTTTATTGTAAAGAGTTTTCACGGTAATTCCTAACGCATCTGCAGCTTTGGTTTTGTTTCCTTTAAAATGATTCAGTACGCGTAGAATGTGACGCTTCTCCACTTGGGATAATAATAAAGTTCCAGAATCATCAAAATTATCAGCTTCAGATTCTTGGGTCTGGTTTTTAATGTTGAAAGGGATATCGTTCTCGGTGATCATCTCAGACTCACCTAGAATTTTAAATCTCTCGACCGTGTTTTGTAATTCTCGAACATTCCCAGGCCAATGGTACCCTTGCAGGATCTCCATGGCTTTCGGTGATACCGACTTCACAATACTGATTCCCAATTTGTCATCTTTTAGAAAATGCTCAATGAGAAGAGCGACATCTCCTGGTCGTTTTCTCAATGGGGCAATTCTTAAAGTCACGGTATTTAAACGATAGAAAAGATCCTCTCTAAATTTTCCTTGTTTCACTTGAGTCTCAAGATCTCGATTGGTCGCAGAGACTATTCTTACGTTGACCTTGATGGGTGATTTTCCACCCACCCGGTAAATTTCTCCTTCTTGTAAAAAACGCAGAAGTTTAGCTTGAGCCTCAAGTCCCATTTCTCCAATCTCATCTAAAAATAATGTCCCACCATTAGCCATTTCTACGAGCCCCTTTTTTTGGTTGATGGCTCCAGTGAAAGCCCCCTTTTCATGTCCAAAAAGCTCAGAGAGAAGCAAAGTTTCTTGGATGGCGCCACAATTTAGGCTGACCAAGTTTTTTGAAGCTCGTTTGGACAACTCATGAATGCGCTTTGCGACCAGTTCTTTACCTGTGCCGCTTTCGCCCTGGATGAGAACTGTAGCCTCCGATGGGGCAATCTTCGCTACCATTTGGAGCATGGAGAGGATATTGGGGTCCTGAGTTAAAAACCTAGTGATTCCAGTGGTTTGAGTTGCTGTTGGGGATGGTTGCATTTTTTCTATTCCTTAGGCCGAGTATGTAATTTTTACTCGAGCCCGCAGAATATTTACAGGTTTTTGTTGAGCGGATCAATGGAAATCTGAACTGGGGGGTGGTACCTGTTTTCCTGCCATTTTAGGAATTGGGTTAAGTCTTCGGGGGTGCCTAACCCGTGCATTTGGCTTTTTTCGATTTCAAAAATCTTGATCCGTTTATTAGCGGCTATGAGTTCATTATAAACAGGGCAAACATAAAACTCCCCTTTGGTTCGAATGTTTTTTCGGATCATCGAATAAGCGCCATCAATAAAATCTTGGGCATGTTTGAAGTAATAAATTCCGACGGTTGCGTGGTCACTGATGGGGACTTTTTCGGCCACCTCTACGACACGTCCCATTTTATTGAGTCTGGCATAACTCCACTTTTCCTCTTGGGATTTAAAAGTCATGATGGAACCGTCACACCCTGAATTGACGGCATCTTCAATAAAGTCATCTATAGCGATATCAATCCATTGATCTGAATTGGCTAAAACTAGGGGTTGGCTCGGATTTAATTTATCGACTCCCAGTAAAACGGTACAGGCCGCGCCCTCAGTGGTTTTAGGAACTGGAACCATTTGAGACTTGGGTGCCATGTGACTTAAGGTCTCTCTAAATTTCGGCGATTTCAGGTGGTCGCCATGACAGAGAAAAGTAAAGTTATGCAACCACCTTTCAGGGGCCACATTTTCAGTAACCCATTGGATCATGGGTTTATTTAAAACTGGAATGAAAGGTTTGGGTTCTCGGTAGCCGGCCGCTTGAAAGCGCGTCCCCAAGCCTGCCATGGGAATGACTACTTGAATTAAGGGATTGTGACGCTTGGAGATTAAGGACTCTGGGGATACTTTCTGATCCAATTTGTGTAGCACGGGATTGATATTTTGGAGATTCACTTCGTTGGGAGATTTTACGACTAAGACGTGCGGAGTAACTTGATTAGCAGCCGTAATTCCAGGTTTGGAGTCTTCTACGATGAGAGTTTCATTAGAGCCAAGATTCATTAACTCAATAGCTCGGTAGAAAATATCGGGATGGGGTTTACCTCGGGCGACATCTTGTCTAGATAAAATCACATCAAAAAAGGACGAAATTCTCATTTGATCTAAAACCATGTGGATGGTTTGTTTCACACTGTTGGAAGCCACTGCCAGAGTGTAACCTCTCTCCTTGAGTGAACTGAGAAGTTCGGTAATCGTTGATGAGGGCTGACAATTTCGTTTGATAGTTTCGAGGGTGTAAATTTGTTTTTGATCGGTGATGAAAGAGTGTAGGTTTCTAGGTAACCCCTTAGCTTCAGATAACATTTCTAGTTTTTTGGCAGTGGGTAACCCATCAAATTTGTCTCGGTGTTCGTTCTCATCAAGAGCATATCCAAAGTGATTGAGAGCTTTATTTAAAGATCTAAAGTGCCAATCCACTGCATCTACTAAAACGCCATCCAAATCGAAAATGATACCTTTGATCATGTTTCACCGAATCGGGTTAAAAAGTTTTGATGGTAAAGATGAAATAAAAGAGTTGGCTGACAACTAACCAACCTTATTTTACAGGGTAACGCGGTTGGTAATCTACCAATATGTCGTTTATTGATCCTAAATTTCTGCCTAAGTTCCAGGAAGCGAGGCGGTAAAACCTTAAATTAAACTCTTCATTTAAATTAAAATACTTAGTTTTGTATGAGAAATTACAATTGGCATTCTATCTTTAGCCAATGAGAATGGGGATTTCTCTTGCATTCCAGCCTTCACTCTTGCGTCTTAAAAACCCAAGCCTAACTAGGCTTCTCGTGCTCAAAGCGAATTTGGGCTGAATTAATAAGCCATATTTTAAAGACATTAGCACCATACGAATATTCCTTTGCTGGCTCATAATCAAAATCTTTCTGAGTTTGATAGATTCTTTCAACCCATACTTCTTTATGGTCAATTCGATTATCATTTTTTTCAAAAGCAGGATAGGAGCTACCTAAAGAAACCAAAGCCACTCGAGACTCAGGCATAGGATTAATCTGTCCATTCCATCTCCAGAGCATATTCTCAGGATTAAAATGCCCTTTTCCAAAAAGACGTAGTTTGGAATAGTCATAATCCCAAGCAACTATTTTTTTAACCTGATGTTCTTTAAGTAAGCTTTTGAGTAGATCCACATCGAACACTTCTTTGCTCGCCTCTAAATAGTTAGGTAATCTGAAAACAGTAACACTCAAAATGGCTATCAATCCGCCGATGAGAGCATACTCAAAACTCGATTTTTTTATTTTTTCGGTTAGAGCCAAAAGCCCTCTCAGTTCAAGCAATAAAATGGGTGCTAAAAAAATCATACAGTGCCGAGTTTGAGAAACAGGGGTTTTTCCGACCAGAAAAGAAAAAATCCACAAAAGCAAAAAACAAAAGAGACTTCCAAATGCAAAGGTTTCAGGGCAAATATTATTTTTGTATTCCTTGATTAAATAATAAACTCCCCAAAAAAATAACCCAATACCTAAAATAGCCACAACAATATTTTCACCATTGAAAAAAAACAAATGGCAAACCACAAAAACATGAAACAAATTCTTGAGAAGTGCCTTAAGGGCCTGAATATGTAATCCGCTCGCTGATGGTCCTGATACTATCCAATAAGGATACATCAGTTCTCCCTTCAATTTTGAAAGAACCGAAACTAAGACCGCTGAAAAAAGTAATAATAAAAAGCCTGAAAGTAGAATGAGATTTTTTTTGGGTAAACGGCAGTAATTTTTTGAACATAAAAAAATACCGGTGATTGCCATTGCCACAACAAAAAGCACAACTTGGTATTGAAAAAGACACAAAATACTAGAGGCTACAACAAAAAGAATTGTTTTCTTGTAGGTTGGGTTTTTTAAAAACAAAATCCAAATTTCTAAACTCAATAACATAGCAAAGGGTCCAGCTGCATAACTGTGGGCTTGCTTTGCATTTAACCATTGGAGCATTTGACATGCAAAGACACCACAAACCAATAACATTGGGCCCGAAGTTTTTCTTGATGAGAAAACAAAACTCAAATGGGAAAATAAGAACAGTGCTGCAGTGGATAATACAAATGAGATCGACCTTAGTATATTCAAGGCCCGCAAGCTGAACATATCATCCCCGATGATTAATCTACCGATCAACACTTGAAATGGGCCGTAACTAGTAGTTTTTGAAATGAATATCTTGTACACATATCCTAGCAGAGACTCTGCTGTTAAATCTTGCTCGCTAACAATAAGTTGTCCTTTAGTAAGTAAAAGAATTTCATCAATGTAGGTTACATGGTTGAACAATCCGGCCCCTCTCAACCCGACGCCTATGAGAAGAGTTATCAATAGAAACAAGGGACTTAATATCCGTATTTTAATTTTCATATGAGATATAGCCTATTGATTAAGAGACTTGATTACAAGTCATCCCCCGGGCTTATAATAGTTTCAATAGTATTGTCTCGATTCATGAAGATTCATTTTCTCATTTTGAGTACTATTTCTTGGCAAGAGATTTCAATGTGGGGCTTATCTCAACCAGGTGCCGCATTGACGGCCCGCTATTGGTCGAATCTTCTTCGTCATCACATCCTCCCAAAGTGTGAACCCCAACGACTCGACTTTCTTCGGGATGTTCATAATTGGGCAACAAGATAGCAGAACCAGAAGATCCGGGTTGAGTATCGCAACGATGGTTTAGAAAATTATCTTCTTCAACTTTAAGAGTGCAATTTTTTTGCGACACTTTCATCGGAGTCGCTTGGGGATGATGGATCATGAGTAGTTCGCTTCCAGCCGGAACAGGTTTGGCCGAAACATCGTACCAACCCCACTGAATTCCTGGATTCCCTTCTAGCCGGATGAGAAAGTAATCATTTTCATATTTTCCATCCCCTTGCTCGACCACTTCCTTACAAAAGAATTGTTCTTGGCGCTCTTCTTCAAGAAATCCGAAGGTCACTTTGATCTCTTCGCATTTAGCTGCGCAATGTTCAGCTGTTAGAAAAAGATCCTTGGTGATTAAAGTGCCGGTGCAATAGCCGGTGGATCCGTCGACAGTTGCTTCGTAAATACCTATGGGTGTTCCCATCTTTTTAAGATCTTCGCTTTCCGTGATCATAGGAACCATGTCGTCGATACCGCAGAGACTTCTATTATCAGAGAATTTTGGATGGCCAGAGGCATCAACCCAATAAGGTTGTCTCACTTTTCCTTCAGTCGAAAAAGAAATCAGAGAAAATAAGGTTAGGAGGAAAAAGTAGTGAGGCATATGCCTTCCTTTCAAAACCAATTCTGTTTTTTCAAATAATTAAAATTTTAAATGAGTTAAAGAACTGTAATTTCAAAATTATAAGGCAAAAAAATACCCCAATCTAGATTTATTTAGATTGGGGTATTTTGAGTTAGGGGATAAGTTTCAACGGATCGTTTTGTTCTTTCAAGACGGAATAGGGGTTTTCAGCTTTTTCGATGAGATAGAGCGCTGGCTCAATATTAGCTTGAAAGGTGGGTTCAATCGCGCTGGCTCCAGGATAAAAACCACCGGAAAACATGGAGTCTGGAGATAACTCGAAAGTAAATGCAAATATCTTCAGTTCATCATAGGCCCAATCAGTGGTATCTCCTGAGGCCAAATAAAGATCGCTGGATTTTTGAGGAGTGTACTTATTCCAAGAAGCCATTTTCTTTCCCATGGCTTCAAAGACAAGTTGATCAGTATGACTGGGAACCTCATCGTTGGTGTGACCAAAGGGCCAAAGCACTAATTCGCTGAAGGTATGAAAGGAAAGTAGAACCGTAGTTTTCTTGCGGCTTTTTACCCAGTCTCGAACTGCTTGTGTCTCTGGTTCAGAAAACGCCGAGGGTCCATGGTAGATATCACTGGAGGTCGAACTGCTAGATCCTTCGCCACCGAAACCTTTTGCATAGTTTCTATTCAAATCAACGCCATACGATCCATCGGAATTTTTACGCCGATTTTTTCGCCAATATTTGTAATCTCCAGATGAAATGTCATATTCTGCGCCATCAGGGTTAATCATGGGCACGATAAGAACTTCCCGGCTGTCGAGAAGATCCTTAATTCGTGAGTCGGAATCATATTTGTCAGAAAGATATTCCGCCAATTTAAGTGGAACCTCAACGCTCAAATGCTCTCTTGCATGATGGCAACCCATAAAAATAGCAGTAGGTAACGTATCCTCTTTTTTGCTCCCTGAAAGACGGATCCCTTGAAGCTCTCTTCCCTCTAAACTTTTTCCAATGCTGAATCGAGAAGCGATATTGGGATGCTTGGTTACGATTTGCTCTAAGGCAGAGTTCACTTCGCTGTAATTATGAAAAGACTGATCGGAGGAAGGAAAATCGAATTTCCTTTGTGAAAGATCAGAGACTTTTAATTTAAAACCGAGAGCTTTTAATTTTTCTATGTCTCGGTTTGTTCCGATAAAGCCGACTGCATCAGAAAAAACTTTATCAATCGCAATGCCGGCATTTACGATTTGATTTCTTTCATTGCGGTCCTGAGTCATGACCTTTACTGAAAATAATTTGTCACTCTGCATTCGACCAAATAACGACGCGGTAAATAAAAACCCACAACATCCTATTGCGAGTAAGGTTCTTTGAATAAGCATTAAAAGATCTCCTTAGAACTGGCTCTGTAAGGAGCCGTTGATTAAATAATGCAGTTACTGAATTTTTTAGAATTGAGAGTGAAACCCGTTAGCCACTCACTAGTTTACAAAAAAGATGAGCTCCATTTCCAGGTCATAAAGTTTTTGTGTTAACAGTTGTTGAAACCCTGAGTTTATAAGGCATTCCAGCCAAACTGGTAAAAAAGTTCTCTGTCTCAAGGTGGGGTTGTGTTAGGCTAATACTATTTCCAAGAAATCAAAGCTAACCAAAATTCATTAATGGAAACTAAAACGCAAATAGAACTTGAGAAGGCTAAGGAGTATTTTTACCAACTCAAGCTGATTGAGTCTTACAATATTTTGCGCCGATTTTTTGATCGTCTTCCTTTCAAACCTGAGCCCCAGCACGGAGAATACATTGGAATGTTCATCAGGGTGCTGAGTGAACTTGGTAAGAAAAATGAATTAAGTTTCTATGTCACTGAATTGGAGAAGTTGGAGCCTAAAATCCAATCTCCTATGATCTCTTATCAACTTGCTGTGGCTTATGTTAATGCGGATCCCCCTCAGTTGAGACTAGCAGTTTCTTTGCTAGAAAAGTTTTTAAAAACTCAAATTCAAGGTGATTTTATAGCTAAGGCCAAAATGACCTTAGCCTACTGCTATGATTCGATCTCCAAAGATACGGCAGCTGTCCGAAAACTTATTTTTTCAATCGAACAGATTGAGGAGAAGTCTCTCTCCTACTTACTGGAAACGTGGAAGGCTAAGGTTCTTAGAGATGAAGGCAACTACGTTGAATCCGAAAAAACACTCAATCAACTTCTGTCTTATTTGAAGCCTGAGATGGATTGGTATTCTTATTTTACGGCAAAAATTATATCGATTGGGCTCTACCGAGATTGGGGAAAAATGAATTTGGCTCGACAGTTACTGGTGGAAACGACCCAACTTTCAAAAGAGAAGCCTCTAAGAACAGTGGTTCGACAACTGACCGCCATCCGAGAATCTTTTGTGGAACCCAAGTCAGATGAACCTATGATATTGAAAATCGGCAACGATAAAGAAGTGGTTTGTTATCAAAACCATGAGTTTTGTTTTGATAACTCCAAGGCTTTTGATAAGTTAACAAAGCTATTTATGATCCATAAGAGAATGACGAAAGAAGAAATTATTCAGGCTCTTTTTAGCAGAGATTATTCTGCGGAGTCTGATGACTCTGTTATTTATTATCACATTCATGGGGTAAAGAAAGTTTTGAAGAAAATTGGGCTTAATCAGCCTAGTTTTGGCAAAAAAGGTATCTATTACGAATTTGAGGAGAATGTTCAAATTCTCAAGGAGGGGGTATGAGATTTCTATTGTATGCGGCGTTAGTGTCCTTGTGTATTGTAATTAGAACCTCTCAAGCTGAAGAGCTTCGCTGTTTGGGAAGCGATGGAGGCACACCTTTTATTAATGTTTCCGAATCTGTATCTACGAAGCAACAAGTCCTACATACTAGAGGTCAAGTTAAGGAATTTATTTTACATGAAGATCTCAACCAAATTGTTTATCGAAATCAAGTAAATCAGGTACATATTTTGAACCTCTCAGATTCAAGTGACAGATTTATTAACTATTCCAATGCGAAACTCTCAAAAATCACTGAAAAGAAACTGGGCAGAGTTTTAACTTCCGAATCTACTTACTACTTGGATACTGCAAAAGATTCTTTCTGGCGGTTTTTTGCGGGACCTCATGCAGTTAAAGAACATTTATTTACTCAAAAAGAAAATATTTATTCATTAGAACATTATTGGCAGGAGGCAGGTAATCTTCTTACCAATGGTAAACACCATTTTAGCTTTCTGACATTAGAGTCCGAAAATTCTTACCGAAGATATTGTGTGGCTCCTGGAAACATCGGTGTTAATCTCAAGTGGGCGAAGGGAAATCTTTATCCTTATGTGTATTTCACAGCGGTTAAACCAGGTTTAGTTGTCGAAGATAGGGTAATGGTCTACCGCATGGCGGTTGATAAGATTGGTGGGGGCAGGCCTTGTCCTATTGAAGAAGTGACTTATTATCCTTACTCAAAGGTTGGAGAAGTTAAAAGTTTTTATCATTTCAATGTGGATGGTGTAGATGCTTTTGCTTTTCATTTGACTGACCCTAAACGAAATCTTTTCTGGGATAAGCCTGGAGAGTGCGCCTATTATAATTTTAAAGGTAAAACCCCTATTTTTATCTCACCCAATCATCCGGTGTTTGCTACTTGGAAAAATGGAGAGGGCTTGGGCATCCACAACTTAGGGGACAAAACTGAAATGACCCTTTTTAAACAACTTAAGCAGCCATCGGTCGGTTCCGAAAGTATTTGGTTAAGTGACAACGGAAAAACAATCTACAGTGCCCTAATAACACCGAACGGTAATGGGGAAGGAAGATTGATCGTATCTACCAAGATCAAAGACTAAAAAATTTAGAATTGGGTTTCGATAGATCTTTTTCGCCAGAAAAGAAAAAGAGAAGCAAAACCAAAGAGCACTGAACTCACGACTGCCAGCAGAAACCAAACACCCGTATTGACACTGCGTACTAAAGGAGAATTGGGATCTCCCAAGCAAACTGAACAAGCGAAAAGGTTGCCTGGAGTTAAGGCAAGAAGAAAAGCAACTCCCAAGAAACCTATTTGTTTATATTTCTTTAAAAACCACACCAAGTAAATTCCCAGAGCAGTTGCAATGGCAAAAGATCCAAACGAACCTAATAGCATCCAGCCGCTTTCGGTCTGACTGTAGTTAGAAAAACACCATCCCCCAAAATAGGTGGCAAAAATAAAGCTAATAACAATAAAGAATGCGTGAAATGCTTTTAGAGACATATAAGTACTACCATCTCCCGTTGTTATTTAAGAATAGGTTTGAATTCCGCGCAGAGTAAACAGCGGAATTAGCATGCAAAAAGCAAACAGAACCAGAGTTAACCAAAGCATGCTGTAAATAATCTTCTTCTCATCGATGAGATGCATGAAGTAAGCAGCTACCAACCCGCCTTTCATGCTAGCGACAATCATAGCCAGCACGATCGCCTGAAAAATCGGTAGGTGCAAATAAGAAATTCCCACGGTAACTATAGTGAGACAAAGAAGAGCTCCAAATACCACATAGTACTTTTTCACATGCTTTTTAACTTCTTCTACTGTCATTTCGCCGTGACCCATATTGGTTTCTCCTTCAAAGATGTAAATAAATTATAACAAGTACAAAGCTGGAAACAAAAAGATCCAAACAAGGTCAACAAAGTGCCAATAAAGTCCGGCACATTCAATTCTCCCAGTGAATCTTTCGGGTTCAGTGTTCCACATTTTGCTTCCTGGTCCCAACAAATACAAATTGGTCACAATCCCACCAATCACATGAAGTCCGTGTAGCCCTGTTAACGTGAAGTAAGTGGCATAGAAGGTACTGGTCGATGGAAAGTGCCCATGATGAAATTTACTCGTGTATTCGATGTATTTAATCACTAAGAATCCGAAGGAAAGAAGAACGGTGAAACCCATGTTGAGTTTGAATTTCTTCAAATCCTTCATTTTAAGAGCCGCCCATGAGAGAACGATGGTCACGCTCGAAGTGATTAGAAACACCGTGTTTAATGTGGCCAAAGGAACATTAAGCACATCAGATCCATGAGCAGGCCAATCAGTAGCAGAACTTCTCATGATGATGAGAGTTGAGAACAAAGCACCAAACAGCATGACTTCTGAAGCTAAGAACAGCCATATTCCTAACTTAGCGTTGGTAACACCGGTAACTGGATGTGGTTCATCAATATAAGGAATTAGCGCTGACATTAAGCCTCCTGTACAAACTGCGGTAAAAGTTTTTTGGTTGAAGAATACTCATAAGGTGCTCTGAAAACTTCAACTGGCGTAGTAAAGTTTTCATGGGGGGGAGGTGAGCTTGCGGCCCACTCTAAAGTTGTACCGCCCCAAGGGTTGTTAGAATCTGCTTTTTTACCCCATTTCCAGCTGACGGCCATGTTGTAAAGAAACGGTAGCTGAGCGACCGCTAAAATCCACGCAGAGACCGACATAATGACATTTAAGGGTTGTGCAGCCGCTCCATGGGCGTAAACCGTTTGATCATAAAGTCGTCGAGAAACTCCCGCCATTCCCATAAAGAACATGGGCATAAAAACTCCATTAATGGCCGTTACTGAAAGCCAAAAATGAATTTTACCCAAAGTTTCGCTCATGAATCGACCGGTAATTTTGGGATACCAAAAGTAAACTCCTGCCATCAGGGCAAACAAAGTTCCAGGTGCTACTACATAATGGAAATGCCCAATCACATAGTAAGTATCATGAAGGTGGATATCGGAGGCCGTTAATCCTAAAGGAAGTCCTGTTAAACCTCCGATAGCAAACATCGGCAAAAAGGCGGTCGCAAAGAGCATTGGCACTGTATACCTAATCGAAGCTCCCCATAAAGTGAGCAAATAGGTAGTTAGGATGATCACCGAAGGCACTGAAATAATCATCGTTGTAGCTTGGAAGAAAGTGCTCATGGTCACTCCCATTCCCGTCATGAACATATGATGAGCCCACACGATGAAAGACATGAATCCTAAAAACAACATGGAGTAGACCAAAGTTTTGTAACCATAGAGAGGCTTCTTAGTGTTCACCGCTATGATTTCTCCCACAATGCCTACAGCGGGGAGTATTAGAACGTAAACTTCTGGGTGAGCTAAGAACCAAAATAGATGCTGCCATAAAATGGGGTTTCCACCGCCACTCACTTTTAAAGCTTCACCACTCACCACCAAACCTGAGGGTAAAAAGAAACTGGTTCCCGCTAATCGATCCATCAATTGCATAATCCCTGCAGCTTCGAGAGGAGGAAAAGCTAGTAGAAGCAAAAAAGCAGTCGTGACTTGAGCCCATACTAGAACTGGCCACCGCATGAAGGACAAACCTTTAACTCTCAATTGAATCGCAGTGACGATGGTATTCACTGAACCTAACAACGATGAAGTGATTAGGAATACCATTCCGATGAGCCACATGCTTTGACCATTATCGGCTACGACTGACAAAGGCGGATACGAGGTCCAACCTGATGCGGCAGCTCCATTGGGGGAGAAAAAACTGGCTAACATGACTACGCCGCCACAAAAATAAACCCAATAACTCATCATGTTGAGTTTGGGGAAAGCCATATCGTGAGCTCCCACTTGAAGAGGAACCAAATAGTTTCCGAAAGCCCCTACAGCCAAGGGAACTACGCCTAAGAACACCATGATAGTTCCATGCATAGCCCCAAATTGGTTGTATAATTCCGGGCTTAAAATTCCATCCTCGGTGAACAGTTTTCCAATGAGCGGAATGGCCTGTTTTGGGAAAGCCAATTGCCATCTCATTAACAGCATCAAGCCGAACCCAAAGAGTAGAAAGAAAACGGCAGTGATTCCATATTGAAGACCAATCACCTTATGGTCAGTTGAGAAAATATACTTACGCCAGAAAGGAAGATCGTGTCCTCCGTGGCTATGATTATGTCCGTGAGCGTGATTGTGTGTATCGTGTGACATTTATTTGGTCTCCCCAGCTGGGCTTGTTGCAGTATCGCCCAATAAGCTTTTTTCTTCTTCGTTGTACCAAGCATCATATTCCTCTTGGCTCATGACATTGAAAAAGCCCCTCATTTGAGTGTGTCCTACGCCGCAAAGTTGGGCACAGGCGATTTCAAACTTTCCAGTTTGTGTGGCTTGAAACCACAATGGAATGGTCATTCCAGGAATAGCATCTTGTTTTACACGCATGACCGGCAAAAAGAAGTTATGAATCACATCTTTGGCGTTAAGCTGAACGATGATGGGTTTATTCACTGGGATGTTAAGAATATTAGGACTGATAATGTCGTCTTTACCGTTGGGATCTTCTCTGTCCAAGCCTGTTGGGTTGGTTCCATCGATCAATTCAGTCTTTAATTGGCCAAATTTGCCATCTTTGCCAGGATAGTGAATGGTCCATGCAAATTGTTCGGCGGTCACTTTAACGACCACCGCTTCGGATTCTTTAGGGAAGTCTTTTTTAACTTTGGCCCAAATGGGGGCAGAGAAAAAGATAAGAAGGCATGCCTCAACAATAATGATCCCGATTTCGATGTATTTAGGCAGCACAAAATGCGTTTTACCCTCCACATCGGCTTCGTGGCCAGGACGCTCTCTAAATTTAACCAAACAATAAACTAGGTAAATTCCCCAACCTATAAAAAGAACTGCCATGAACCAATGTAAAGTTGAGATCAGGTTATCAATATCAGCGCCGTGGGTTGAAATATTAGGGGGTAACCAAAACCCGTAGTGTGGTTGTTCCATTATGTTGCCATCCTCGTTAAATGAATGATTAGGATTTTAAACAAAACATTTTCAGAAGAAAATTCTAATTGTTTAAAACAGCCCAATTTTTCAGCTATTTTTAACCGTTAAAAGCTAAACATCTCGACGGAGGCTGTCAATCGAACATTGAACGAGGTTCCAAAAACTTTCAAAGTTGATGACAAAATTTAGAAGAGGTTTAAAGTAAGAAAAATAATGGCCTCTGAACTTAAATATTTTTCTGGATTTGGCAACCATTTTGAGTCTGAAGCTTTGCCATCCGCTTTACCCCACGGGCAAAATTCTCCCCAACGTCCTCCTTATGGGCTGTACGCTGAACAGTTAAGCGGGACTGCTTTTACAGCACCGCGAAATGAGAACCAAAAGACTTGGTTTTATCGTATCCGTCCCTCGGTTTTGCATGAGGCTTTTCAACCCATTCATTCACAGCTTTTAAAAACGTCGCCGTTTTTGGACGAAAGGGCATCGCCTAACCAGATGAGATGGGATCCCATTCCATCCCCTACCCAACCCACCGATTTTATCGATGGGCTCATTACGATGGTGGGTAATGGCCATGTTTCGCATCATTCCGGTTGTGCAGCTCATGTTTATTTTATGAATCAACCGATGACCCATCGGTATTTTTACAATTCAGACGGTGAGTTACTTTTTGTCCCTCGTTCTGGAGACGTTTTACTGAAAACAGAATGTGGCGATTTAACGGTGAAACCTAGCGAAATTGCGGTCATTCCAAGGGGAATGAAATTTCAGGCTTCGCCTTTAGGTAAAACGGCCGATGGCTACCTTTGTGAGAACTATGGAGCTCATTTTCGTTTACCCGGTTTGGGCCCCATTGGAGCTAATGGTTTAGCTAATCCCAGACATTTTCTTTCGCCAGTGGCCGCTTACGAAGACAAAGCAGGTAAGTTTAAATTGATCACCAAATTTCAGGGCGGACTTTGGGAATCAGAAATCAACTATTCCCCCCTGGATGTTGTGGCTTGGGCGGGTAATTATGTTCCTTATAAATACGATCTGACTTTATTTAATACGATTAACACGGTCAGTTTTGATCACCCAGATCCCTCTATTTTTACCGTTTTAACCTCTCCCACCCAAACTGCTGGGGTGGCCAATGTAGATTTTGTTATTTTTCCTGCCCGATGGATGGTGGCTAAAGATACTTTTAGACCCCCTTATTATCATAGAAATTACATGAGTGAGTTTATGGGGCTCATTTACGGTCAATATGATGCTAAACCGGAAGGGTTTGTTCCTGGTGGAATAAGTTTACATAACGCTATGTCTGCTCATGGACCTGATTCCGATGCATTTCAAAAAGCGACGGAAGCCGAACTCCATCCTCAATATCTTGATAAAACTTTAGCTTTTATGTTTGAAAGTAACCAGGTCTTTGTGCCGACGTCATTTGCTCTGTCGACTCCAAGTCGACAAAAAGACTACTTGGGCTCTTGGCGCGGACTGAAAAGCCATTTCGATCCCAAAAAGAGGTGATGATATGAAAGCTCCTGAAACGGTATCTCATGAAATCTTAGACAAAGTTAAAAAGGGTGAAATTTCTCAAAAAAGAGTCGAGGAATATCATGAACTACTACAAAGAATAAAAAAGGAAATCCTTCCTCACGAAGTGATCACTCACAATCAGTTTTGTGCTTGGTTTAAAAATGGTCAAATCGACCGAGACGATGTCAGACATTTTTTGGTACAGTTTTCGGTGTTTTCAAACCTTTTCATTGAAGCTCAACTCAAGAAAACGATCAATGCCCCCACTTTAGAAGCTATGCATGCTTCAAAACAGATTTTAATGAATGAATTAGGAGTCGTTTTTAAACCCACTAAAAAGAAAACGGCTGAGGATAGCGCCTCCGACGTAGAAAAAGATATCGTTCAAGAAGAAGGGACTGTGGATGGTGGAACGTTCTTTTTCAAAGCTGCGCATTTTGAATGGATGTTAAGGATGATTTCTCATGTGGGTTTAACTTTCAATGATGTAGGTAAACGACGACATGGAACTCAATCCACCCTATTTTTCTGTGATGAGTTAGCCCGAATTTACGGATCGGATGATACTCATGTGGGTCTAGGAGCGAGTTTTGCTGTTGAAAATTGGGCAGCGGCTGGTTTTTGGAAAGAGCTAATCTCAGGCCTTCATGCTTTCAAAGAGCGGGAGTGTCCCTCGATGCCTCTCGCCTTTTTTACTTGGCACGATAAAGTGGAAGACCAACATGCGGCTCACACTTGGGACGAGTTAGAAGAGACCTTTTTCTCGATGGATTTGGACCAAGAGAAATTCATTCAAGCGGGTAAAGAGATGTTGGACGGTGTGAATGCCTTTTGGAAAGGGCTCGATCTGGATAGGAAGAAAAGAGAGGGAGTCCGCAGAATCGGTCGTTCATAGAGTCTATTCTTCTTCTCGACCCGGCTCTGTTTTTTGATTTTGGTTGAGTTCGCTCAGTTTTTCCAGAAGAGCCACAGCGACTTTTCTTTTCATTCCCAATTTTTCTAGGGATTCCACTGGGGCTTGGCTCAGAGATTCTAAGTTCCCCGTATAAAAGAGAAACGCCCATTCAGTCGGAAAGCGGCCAAAAAAATTATTGATCGATGTCTGTTTTCTGAAGAAAAACGTAAGTTCTTACCTGAATCAACGCTTGGTGCAGAGACTAAAAGAAGTCCTGGGCAGGAAGCACAAATTCTGAAGGTGGGTATCAAGGCATATTTTTTCGATTAGTTCTAAGTATCTAATTCCCAATCCAAGAATATTAGGCTCCTACTTACTTCACTGTCAGGCGGCTACGCCATTGAGTTCTCATCAATCCTGGTAAATGTCCTTATTGATGGTCCCAGGAGGGGCTAGCTCAGCCGCTGTAAGCTATATACGGATTGATAAACTGTTTGATTTGTTTTTTTAGGGATAATATTGCTTCATTTCTTTCCATTTGCTTCTTGAGTTGAACCACTATTTCTAAAACATCATCCGAAAACTTTTCATTGTTAATTCCTGAACTATTAAAAAGATCTTTGGGCCAAGCTAGCCCTTCTTTTAACCAAATAGATTGATTCATTGCTAGGTACCTAGGAGGCTCTGAACTCTGTTTTAAAAAATCTGATAGCGCCTGTTCAGAATATAATCCTATGATAATGTCAGGTTTTAGAACTTTAATCGTAAAATTAAAGTCTGATTTGTTGTGGCCCGGTGTAAAAGAGTCAGTTCCGACGGGTGTTAAACGAGCAATGTACTTATCACTTTTGCCAAGAAAATCTATACATTTAAGATGCGAGAAGTAACAAAAGCTACCAGCTGAAAATACGCCAGCACTGGCTCTGATTCGAACATGCTTTTTAAAATGTAAACCAATCGCAGATTGGTCGAAATCACGTTCAACTTCAAAAGCTCTCTCCCAAAAAACACGGCGCATATCTTTGCCATGTAAATACAAGTTTAGGCCAAAGACCCCAACGATTAGGGCATAAGCTGTGAGGCTGTATGAACCTTTGTTTATTGATAACCAATTACTAAAAGTCCCGATACTCCATCCGCAAAGCACAAACAAAATGGGTAGGGCAACTGAGATGTAACGGTTAGTAATGCCTGACCACTCCCAAGCATCTCCACCAACATGAACGGAGTAAATACATTGAAAAATAAAAAAAGAAATCAAACAAAGTATGCTACTGGAGATTTTTCTGGAGAATATAACAGCAATTAAAACTAGGAAAACCGGTATACTTAGATAGGTTTGGAAGGTCGAATACAGTGATTCGAATCCTCGACCCCATCTAATTATTCCGCTTACACCAGTTAATTTTAAGTAATATGTGTTGGGAAGCCATTCGCCATAATAAATTTTTCTCGAGATGCAAAGAATCACGAGTGTACCGATGCCCCCCGTCACACAACTAATCCAAATAGGGTTTTTTAAATTTTTTTGGGGTTGACGGAATTCGTAGTAGATCAGTGGCAAAATCAGAATGATGCCGTCCATTCGTGTTAAGACTAGTGCCCCAATCAAAAGAGTTAACCATCCGGTGGGTAATTTCCGGGACGATTCAATCGAATTGAAGATTATTAAAAAGATTAAATTTACTAAAAGTGAGAGGAGGCCAACCTCCATTCCTCTAAGTGTCCAAAAAATAATAGGAAAGCAAAATGTAGTTAGTGAAATGCTAGTCAGAGTTGCGAGACGCGATTTGAAGCTAAGATTGTAGGTAAGAAGGCCAACAATAAAAATATTGGCTATTAAAATAATTAATCCACTTAATGAGACTAAAAACCCCATCTGTGCATCTGGTAGTCCGGACAAATGCAAAAATGCCAACCATATAGTCCAAAGGGGGTTCGTGTAGCCCTCAACGGGAGACTCTCCTGCGTTCCATACTAAGCCGTGACCGTGAGCTAAGTTTCTGGCATAGGTCATGGAAATCATGGCATCATCGAAGAGGGTAAATACTCTTTGTCCGTCAATGAAAGTAGATCCCTTTCCAATAAACCAAAAACCAACCAGTAGAAGGCAAGTTGCCATTAAAACTGTCATGACCCAAATTGATGGTTTCCCCGATTGGGTGTCTTTAAATGAATTCATTTGATTATTATAAAGGCTAGATAGTTAAATTTCATCTTATAATGAACACCTCCGCCTCGACCTTATGGTTTGGAACCGCACAACTCAGCTTGTTAGACAGTTTTATTCGCTATAATTTTAGTTCATAGGTGATCGGTTAAGCGAAAGCAAATCACGCGAAAGCCCTTTCTGGCAGGAGTTTATGGGGTCTATTCGGGTCGAAGGCTTCTCTTCGTATCATCACGGTCAGATATTTTTCTGTGGTACGATCCCGATATGGTCTTAGTACAATGTATTTACCTGGACCTATTCTTCTAAATCCCCAAAAAAAATATCTGCCATTGAGATTCCCACTACTTCGCTCCCACTTTTTGGAAAGACTTTTAAAACTTTCATGGTATCCCTATGAAAACGTGCCCATCTCGTTTGAAAAACGGCGTTGCACTCTGGTGCTTCTAGCCTTCGTTACCCACCAAAGTAGCCGTTGGTATAGCTCCTATGGGCATGGCCCCGGCTCCTGTCCACTTCGGCCTTTAGGCTATTGCTGGTATATTTCATGCTCCGCTTTTGCATCTTTTTCTAGCGTATTTCTTCGATTAGTTCTAAGTATCTAATTCCCAATCCAAGAATATTAGGCTCCTACTTACTTCACTGTCAGGCGGCTACGCCATTGAGTTCTCATCAATCCTGGTAAATGTCCTTTGAAAGGGAACTCGTCTGTACCCGATATCGACCGCCGGCCGCTATTTAGAAAGAATCCTTGATTTAACGGGTTCCAGGTAGTTTCTTGAGTCCGACACCTTTAACTTCGTGATTAGCCAATTTTTTTATTCCATAAATTTGTTAGAAAGACATTCCATGGCATGAGAGAGTACTCGTTGTGACCTTCTTTAACTATTCTCGTCACGGGGTCTTCAGAAACGAGATAGTAGCTTTTAAAGATATTCTCTTCAGCTAAAGCTCGAAGACCCTTCAAGTGCTTGTCGGTCACTTTTTTGGTGGCTTTTACTTCGATAGCTATTGAGTTGCCAATTAAAAAATCAACTTCAAATTGACTTCGTGATCTCCAAAAGGTGAGGGGTTTATGGATTCGGTTGTACGAAAGATAAGCCTTCAATTCATTAAAGATAAAAGTTTCAAAGCATTTTCCGTAGATATCACTATTTCTATCCAAGCTCTCAATGCCCAGAATAAAATTCCGTACCCCATTATCAAAGTAAAAAAATTTCTCCGTGGCAATGGCTTTTCGCTTTTTACTTTCTACAAAGGGTTCAAGTCTAGAGCCAATCAAGGTGTCTTCTAGAACTTGAAAGTGAGAACGGACTGTAGTCTCCTTAACTGTGGCATCGCTGGCAATGGCAGCATAATTGATCAGCTCTCCAGATGCCAAAGCACTCACTTTTAGAAATCTAGAAAAAGCAGGTAGATTCCTAATCAGTCCCTCTGCTGTAATCTCCTCTTTCAGGTAAGTTGTCAGGTACGCGTCTAGAATTTCAATGGGATCTTGGTTTAGCCAAACAGTAGGAAGAGTTCCAACGAGGAGAGCCCTTGAGAGATCGAATCCCTGTCCGATTTCCGTAAACAGAAAGGGAAAAAGTTTCAAAGAACTAGCTCTTCCGCCCAACATATTCGCATGTTGCTGTTTTAATTTTCGCGCACTACTGCCTGTCAGTAAGAATCGGATTCCCTTTTCTTCTATAAGGCGATGAACTTCATTCAGCAGTTCAGGAATTCGTTGAACCTCATCAATGATAACAAATTTATGCCCTCGGCAAAGCTCTTCGAGAATTCCCGGATCCGCGGACAGATCGGTGAACTCTCGGGATCTTAAGAGATCAATCACAAGACATTGTTGGGTGAAGGTTTCCCGAATTAATGTCGTTTTCCCGACCCCACGCGGGCCAAATAGAAAGCACGTTCGTTCTTTTGTTTTTAAACGGAGATCTAATTTTCTCTTAACAACCATTCCTCAATACTACCACGGATTATCATGATAATCCACGGTATAACCGTGTTTAAAATTAAGAGCCGGCTTACAACGATTGCCCCAAAGGTATTTACCTGGTACAAAATTGCGAACCTAAAACCGCTGCTACTTCGCCCCCACTTATGGAGAAGCATCTAATTTTCACAGTGTTTTTATAGGAACGTATCCAATTCGTTCAAAAGCGGCCAGGTAAATGTCCTACCAGAAAGGGCTTTCGCGTGATTTACTGTCGCTTAACCGATCACCAATGAATTCTAAATATCGTTATTATCTGCTCGGCCAGAAATGGGTGGTTATATTCTATTCTTCTTCTCGACCCGGCTCTGTTTTTTGATTTTGGTTGAGTTCGCTCAGTTTTTCCAGAAGAGCCACAGCGACTT
>OMIX01000036.1 GCA_900299195.1 Deltaproteobacteria bacterium | reverse complement strand
TGTTTTATTCAGGCCACAAAAAGCTTTTGAGTTCCAAATTTCTGGAGGCTAGCACAGCTGAGTCTATCTCATTTGTCGCTCTGCCCTATCGCCCAATCAATCACTCTTTATCCCAAAGAATATCTCCGTATCTCTAATAAGATTGAAAAAAAAAGAAAACCACTCCGACAGGCCCTCTTGAAGTGAACCCTATCCAGCCTTTTTAGCCTGGCGATATTTGGTCACCAACTTCACCACTATGCCTACCAGAACGAGGCTTAGGATAATGGTTACGACCGTTTTGATCTCTTTTACCCCTTTAAGGATTTGATCGATTTGATCTCCAAATAATTTACCCATCCCAAAACCAATCCCGATCCAGATGGGAACACTGATCAACGCAGCCAGAAAATCCAAAACAATAAATCGGCGGTATTTCATGTGCATCGAACCTGCCATAAAAAAAGCAACGGCTCTTAGCCCCGCAAAAAACCTCGCAATAAAAACAATTTTGTCGCCATACTTTCTAAAATAAGCCCGTGTGCGCTTGATTTTAGTTTCGGAGTAAAAACGGCTAACCCAAGGGTTTTTCAGAAACTTAACTCCGAGCTTAGCCCCCAAAAAGAACAAAATCGTATCCCCTACCACTACCCCACCCATAGTCACCAAAAGAGCTGGTGCCCATGTGAGGGTGCCATCCCAAACCAGGTAGCCAGCAGCAATCAAAGGAATATCTTCGGGCAGAGGAAACCCCAAACCACAAGCTACCAAAATACCGAAAATGATGAGGTGCGCCACTCCCCCAGAAAGGTCGGTCAGGTAAATAAAGAGGTTTTCCATACTCGATATAATGAACTATTTACCCTTCGTAGCAAAGCTCGTTTATTTTTGATATGACTAGACCCTTAATGGTTACCAAAAGCGACAGTCCTAAAGGTTCCCCTAAGAAGAGCTCAAAATCCCGAGCCACTTCAAAATCTCAAAAATCTTCTACTTTGGTGAAAAAGCCGATAACGCGAAGCTCCAGATCTACTGCAATTGCCCCTCTTCCTTCAGATCCTTTGCTTCAAACCTATCTTAGAGAAATTCAAAAATATCCGCTCCTCTCAAAAGAAGAGGAACACGAATTAGCGATTCAATTCAAAAAGACTCAAGATCGAGAGACTCTTCAAAAGTTGGTCACCGCTAATTTGAGGTTTGTCGTCAAAATTGCTTTTGAATACATCCATTACCGAGTGAAATTGCTGGATCTGATTCAAGAAGGAAACATGGGGCTTGTAAAGGCCGTCCAAGAGTTTGATCCTTACAAAGATGTCCGCCTAACCACTTACGCCATTTGGTGGATTCGAAGTTATATTCAAGAAGCCATTCTAAAAAATTACTCTTTAGTTAAATTAGGAACGACCCAAGCTCAAAAAAGGCTATTTTATCGACTGAGAAAAGAGCAAAAAAAATTGGAACAAGAGGGGATCTCTCCGTCTCAAGGGGTCAAATTGCTCGCTGAAAAATTGGATGTTAAGGAAAAAGAAGTTGAGGAAATGAGCCAAAGACTTTCTCAAAACGATGTTTCTCTTAATGCCCCTACTAATCATGATGAAAAAACTGAACGTATCAACCACTTAGCTTCGGATCAACCCGCAGCTGATGTCTCATTAGGGGATGCTGAGCAAGAGACTCTCTTTAAAAAAATTCTTAAGCAATTCGGAGAGACTCTTGAGGGAAGAGAAAAGGTCGTTTTCTATGACCGTTTGGTTTCAGAAAATCCCCTAACTCTTCAAGAAATTGGTGAAAAATACAAATTCACCAAAGAGCGAGCCCGTCAAATAGAAGAACAGGTCAAAGAAAAATTGAAAAAATACATGCAGGAGCACTATCCCGATTTCGATATTCTTGCCGGGCCTTAGAAAGAGGCCGGAAAAAGTTCCCATTCAGCAGCTTCAATCACCGTGTGCAATATCTTGATGTGCATTTCTTGCACTCGATCAGAGGTTTTGGCTGGAACAATAATCACATGTTCGGCTTTCTCTTTTAGCCATCCCCCATCACGTCCCAAAAGGGCCACTGTTCTAATCCCTCTCTCTTTAGCCGCTTCAAAAGCTAAACCCACATTTTTAGAATTGCCGCTAGTAGAGAGGCCAATCAACAAATCTCCGCGCCTTGCCAAAGCCGCTAGCTGGCGAGAAAAAACATGTTCGAACCCGTAATCGTTTCCGACACAGGTCACATGACTAGGATCTCCCAAGGCCAAAGCTCCCAAAGGGCGCCGCTCAAGACGATATTTTCCCGTGAGTTCTTCAGCAAAATGCATGGCATCGCAATGAGAACCGCCATTACCGCAAATAAAAATATTTCCATTATTGCGATACGTCTCAACTATTTTCTGAGTAAAAAGCTCACACTTTCTCATCTGGTCAGGGTTCGAAAGAAACTCGCTGAGAATCTTTTGAGCCTCTGCCAAAGACGACTTCCAAATTTCCAATACATCAGCCATTAGTCTTTGATTAACCCCAAGGCTGCAGCCGCCGTCAACGGCTTTCCAGTAAATATCAAGGTCAACGTCAAATAATCATGCTCAAGCCCAGGTGCAAAGTAGTGACTTCTCAGTTTGTCCCCAATTTTAGGGCTTTGATAACTTGTTTTAAAATCTTTTAATATCGATTCGTAGAACTGCTCTACCATCAAAATCCCAATGGCATAATTTTGAACATAAACCGGCGCCATGAGAAAATGCTCAACATCCCAATCCGCATTTTCCACTGGAACTTCGACTCCCCAATATTCCTGATGCATTTTTGACCATAGCGCTGAGTAATCTTGGTCTGGATTCACATAGATTTCATGTTCAAAGTCACTAAAGAAAATCTGTCTTAAAAGAACAAACGCCTGTTCCACCTGAGCTGCTTTTAACTGCTTTTTTAACAAAGGCTGTAATTTCGATTTCGGTATTGAAGCAAACTGAGGAATGACGTTTTCGATAAACTCTTTAGAGTCAGCCATGCGTTCAAGAGTCATCGCAATGGCTTCAGTTTCAACCGATCCAAACCCTCGGAAAATTCCCAATGGCTGGCGGATCTCACCATAATGAATGGCATGCCCTAACTCATGAATCACTGTCGAAGTATCGTCCCATTTGACAGGCTGTTTTAAATTCGCCAGAAATCGAATGTCTGCTTTGGGTTCTGAAAGCAGTTTCCCCTGGACATCGACGTGAGGAGCTACAACTCCCATCGCGAAAGCATGCGTATTCTTTCCTGGTCTTGGAAAAAGATCCATTGTGAATTGATAGCTATCAATATCGATTCCTAAACTTGAATAAAACTTTCTAGCCATCTCTAAAACTGCAGTTTCAGGAACATTTTTTAGAAATTCATTAATCTCTCCGGAAGAGGCTTTTTCTCTTAAGTAACCCAAATCCCAAGCCTCAACTTTGCTTATTTTATTTTGCTTGCCCAAACGACTAAGAACTCTTCTTACTTTGGGCGCCAATTTAGTCTTAACCTCCTCCACTTGGGCGCGATAATTTTTATAATCTAATTGGCTTCTAAAAAATCGATACTCATAATAATTTTTAAATCCCGCCAGACGACCTTCTTCGTTTCGCGCCTTAAATAATTCTTTAAGGCCCCACTCATTCCATTTTTTGGCTCTAGCCGAGTTATATTTTTGGTACAACTCCTGACGAGCTTTTCGGTCTTCTAAAGATCTTAATTTTTTACCGTACAGAGCTTTAGACAAAGGCTCCTTTTCTCCCGGCATCTCAATACGAAAAGCATTACTTTGATTCATGAGCTTATCTTGAAGCTCTTGATTACTTCGTTCTTTTTCAATCACTTTAGGGTCGGTTAAAATGGAGGTCTCTAAAATTTGTCTCGCTCTTCTGACTTTGCCTTTAAATTTACAATTTTCTGATTTTACGACTTCGGCAGACGTATCAATGCCTTTGGCATGATTTAAAAGGGTCGCGTTGTAGACCGTTGCCTGTAGTTTCTCAAAAAGCCTAGTCAGTTTTTCCTGTGAGGCTTCCGGATCTGCCGTCTCTACCTTCCATTGCTCAATTTGATACTCACGACTTATTTGATCCACTTCATTTTGATACTTCTCAAGCGTCGTCGTAAGAAAACTCTCAAACCCTCCGCAATAAGCCGCATCCCACTCTTCTGGCGTGAGTTTCTCAGAAAGGTCGACATCTTTAGAGGCACATCCCCATAGCACCCACAACACTAAGAGCCCTAAGAATCTCTTCATCAAAGTATTCCCCTTTTTTTAATGATCGATGGGTTTAAGCCATGAACGGATAACGATAATTTTTAGGTGGTGAAAAAGTTTCAGAGACCGTTCGGACAGAAACCCACCTTAAAAGATTCAATAAACTGCCCGCTTTGTCATTGGTTCCCGAACCTCGAGCTCCCCCAAAGGGTTGCTGACCTACCACGGCTCCAGTGGGTTTGTTGTTGATATAAAAATTACCTGCACTCTGAGACAATCGGGTCATTGCAGTTTCGATCACTCGACGATCTTGCGCCCAAATACATCCTGTCAAAGCATAAGGAGATGTTTCATCACAAATTTTTAGAGTCTCTTCAAATTGAGAATCCTCATAAACATAAACGGTCATGACAGGCCCAAAAATCTCTTCACACATGGTGCGATAATGAGGGTTTTTAGTTTCAATCACTGTGGGTTCGACAAAATAACCTTCTTCATCTCGACATTTTCCTCCCACGATAATTTCAGAATCTTTGCTCTGAGCTACCCCCTCCAAATAACCTCGGATGTTATCGAAAGATTTTTTATCAATCACAGCACCCATAAAGTTTTTAAAATCAGAAATATCCCCCATTTTGATGGTTTTCACTTCTGCCACCAATTTCTCTTTCACCTCTTTCCAAAGGCTCTTGGGAATGTAAGCCCTGGAAGCGGCAGAGCACTTTTGTCCCTGATATTCAAAGGAACCTCTCACAATCGCAGCCACCAAACCATCGACATCAGCAGAGGGATGAGCGAAGACAAAATCTTTTCCTCCCGTTTCTCCCACTATTCGAGGATAACTTCGGTACTGGTGTATGTTTTCACCGATGTTCTTCCACATATCTTGAAAAACCCCGGTGCTTCCCGTGAAATGAACTCCAGCTAAGTTTTTATCCCGAATACAAATATCCCCCACAGCAGCTCCACTTCCGGGAACAAACTGTATCACTCCGGGAGGTAGACCGGCTTCTTCTAATAACTTCATAATGAAATGGCCGGAATAAACCGCCGTTGAAGCAGGTTTCCAAACCACGACATTGCCTAAAAGGGCCGCTGAAGTCGTCAAGTTGCCGGCAATGGCCGTAAAGTTAAACGGGGTCACTGCGAAAATAAAACCTTCAAGAGGCCGATATTCCATTCGGTTCCACATTCCAGGAGCAGAAATCGGTTGCATCGAGTACATCTGTTCCTGAAAGTGACAATTGAATCTTAAAAAATCGATTAATTCACAAGCAGAATCAATTTCAGCTTGGTAACACGTTTTTCCCTGCCCTAACATGGTGGCCGCATTTAAAACAGGACGATACTTGGTCGCTAACAGCTCAGCGGCTTTTAGAAAAATGGCGGCACGCGCAGAGTAAGGCATGGCGGCCCAATCCTTAGCTACAGAGAGAGCTCCCTGAATGGCAGATTTTACCTCATCGGGACCCGCTTTATGGAAATAGCCTAGCTTATGCTGATGTTTGTGCGGTTGAATGATCGATTCCGTCTTTCCAGTTCGAACCTCTTTACCATTGATCACTAGTGGCACTTCAATTTCCATTCGGGCCATAGCTGCCAAATGGTTTTTGAGCTCTTTAGTCTCCGGAGCCTCGGGCGCATAATTGAGAACAGTTTCATTTTTGGGAGCAGGGATTTGAGAAAAACAGTTATTCATAGATTCTCCGATAGTTCCCTTACTCATAACATGGTCTTAGAAGGGGTGACAACTAAAGGACAGGTAGAAAAAAACGTGGGCCCCATGGGGCCCACACTTAAAACAAAAGCAATCTTTTACGACTTTTACTTTCTTTTCTTTTTCCTGCCACGACGAGAAAGTTTGGCTTTTGAAACATCCCCTTGCTTGTCGATAAAATACAGAAAGCCCTCTTCCCTTTTAACCCCGACTTTGGCTACCATTTGAGGTTTTACCTTAGAAGGTTTTCTTCCCCGCCCCATTTTGGCTCTAGAAACATTACCTTTTTTATCTAGGTAATACAGCCAACCTTCTTCTTTCTTAACTCCGACTTTTGCCACTTTCGTTGCCATGATGCCTCCGATTTTTTACATCCAATTTTTGTCTTTTTATCGACGGAATATAAAATTTTATCTAGTCACCTTTTTTTTTCAAGTCGAAAAACGCCAAACGGGAAGGTTCCACCAATCGCTCGAGTGCGTCACAGCTCCATCCAACCTCCCAACACAGGCTTCTAAAGCTAACTTTTTTAAAGAGGCTTCATCCCACTCGAAGGGAAAAACTCGATGGTTTTCAGAAGGATAATGCACTCGTGCCACTTGGGGGTGCTGCCCTAGCTGTTGTCGCATAAATAATATTTCGTTTTCTACCCAACTAGTCAGCTGGGGTGAGACATTCAATGTGATTCCCCAGGAAACCCACTCGTTGGGAATCTCTAAAAGTTTACCCCATGTGGCAAAAAAGAAGGTGGGATCTACAGCTTCCAGAGGCAAGGGCCCCACCGTTTTTCTAAGCCCCAACAAAAACGCCTCAGCTTTTTGCGGATGACTCCATCCCCAATCGAAAAGTTGAGCCTGGGTTTCGGCTGAGAATTTCTCAGGGTACTTTCTTAAATAAAGATTAAGCTCTTCCTCTATCGGTAATCGGTTAAGACCGATGCAGTCAGCCCTCAAACTTATCGTGAAAGGGATTTTTTTTTCTAATAAAAAGGGAACAGCCCTAAGAAGCACACTTTTCCTGGGGTTTTTAAAAAATATCGAGGCCAAACCCAGTTTTTTTCTTTGGAAAACTCTTCTAGCTAAGTTTTCTAAGCGATCAAAAGCGTAATATTTTTCCACTTCCTCGATTTGCTGGACAAAGTCATCCATGTTTTTGTCATCAATATGATCAAATTCTAAAATGACCGAATTCGATGACTTCCAAAAGTTCCAAAACTTCATAAGGTTTTTGAGTAAGTGGCGCCGGTCGGCAAATTTAAATAAGCATCAAAGATCATCGCTACGTTACGAATAAAAAGTCTACCTAGATCGGTAATCACAATACTATCGGAGTCGACTTTCAAAATCCCCTCTTGGGAAAAATCGCTCAGCTTAAGAATTTCTGATTGGAATTGTTGGGCAAAATCCTTCTGAAACAACTTTTGATACTCCTGAAACCTCAAGACAAACTTGCACATGAGCTGCTGAATGATCCACTTTCTTTCCTTATCGTCTTGGGTGAGTAGACACCCGCGAAATGCCGCCACTCCTTCCGAATTAACACTGTCTTCATAAGGCTTAGTTTCACGAATATTTTGAAAGTAACTTCCGCCAATTTCACCTATCGCAGAGGCCCCAATACCAATCATTCCAGCACCACGTTTCACAGTGTAGCCCATAAAATTGCGGTACAAAGTCTCTTTCTCTATTGCGAGAAAAAGCTCATCCGTTTCAAGTGCAAAATGATCCATTCCTATGGAACGATATCCCTGACTCGTGAAATCAGTATAACCCTCTGAAAAAATAGCTAAACGATCCTCCGAGTTCGGTCGAGCGTATTTATCCATAATTTTTTGGTGAGGTCTCAAGGAGGGCAAATGAGCATAATTGTACAAAGCGATTCGATCGGGGCGAAGAGAAATCACCTCTTCAAGAGTCTTTCTAAAAGTCTCCCGAGTTTGCAGAGGTAAACCATAAATCAGATCAAAGTTAATTCCACTGAAACCCAGCCTTCGGCACTCCTTAAGCATGTCCCCGGTCAATTGAACGGACTGTATCCGATTGATCACTTTCTGAACTTCGGTATTAAAATCCTGAACCCCTAAGCTCACTCGGTTGAATCCTAATCTTCTCAAGGTGGCTAGTTGATCCCAGGTTGTTACCCGAGGATCAATTTCAATGCTCACTTCAGCATCCCCTGCCAAATCAAAATATTTTAAAGTGGCTAAGTGAAGTTGCTCAATCTCCTGGCAGGTAAAAAAAGTTGGAGTTCCGCCACCCCAACTGATCTGGGAAAGAGTCTGCCGTGTGCCAATAATCTCAGCCACAGTGCGAATCTCTTGGATCAAACTTTGTAAATAACTCTGGCTTCTTGAGTGATCTTTAGTGATTTGAATATTGCAACCGCAATAGTAGCAAAGCGCCTCGCAAAACGGGATATGAACATAAAGCGCGATAGGTTCTGTTCTTCCAGAAAAACTTTTTTGGAGTTGCTCCCGATAGGAGGCCGTTTTTAAATCTTCAGTCCATTGAGGGGCAGTTGGATAAGAAGTGTATCTTGGACCCGAAGTCGAATATTTCTTGATCAACTCATTTAAATCCATAAACTTCTAGCCTCCTCCACAAAGGCCCGAGCATTCTCGACGGGAGTCCCTGGCAAAATACCATGCCCTAAATTCAAAATAACAGGTCGACTTAAGGTTCGAGCTTCTTGAACCAATAACCGTGTTTTTAAACGAACCTCGCCTTCAGTTCCTTTAAGCAAAATTATAGGATCTAAATTCCCCTGAAGAAATCGACCTTGAGGGAGAAGTTTGTCCCAATCACTCAAAGTTAGAATTTCATCTACACTAAATCCACTCGCTGGAATTTCCGAAAATGAAGGGGCCAAATGGGCAGAATTTTTGGTGAAGTAAATCGCTGGAATGCCTTTCGCCTTTAACTTAGAAAATATTTTGACTAAAATTTTTAAATAATACTGATCAAAAAATGCTTTGGGCATTTGGGCAATCCAAGTATCAAAGAGCTGCACCATATGGGCTCCGCAGCGATACTGCCATTCCAGATACTGAAGAGTAGCCTCTGCCAAAAGGTCTAGACTCTGAGCTAAAACCTGAGGCTCTCGATACATCCAAGCTTTGATCGCCTCAAAATTACGATTCGCTTTGCCTTCAATTAAGTAAGCTCCAACCGTCCAGGGCGCCCCCGCAAATCCCAAAAGAGCCATTTCCTGAGGGATTTTCTCTTTGATGAGGTTTAGGGCTTGTCCGACAAATGAAGTGTGAGTTTCAGGCTGAAAATTTTTAAATACTTTAAAATCCTCAAGCGTTCTTAAAGGAGTTTCCGTAACAGGTCCCACCGACTCTTTCATAGTGATGGGAAGCCCTAGTCCGTAAGGCAAAGTTAAAATATCGGAAAAAAAAATGATGGCATCCACGGGAATTTCTGCCATTGGAAGAAGACTGACTTGAGCTGCGACTTCAGGTTGGGTGGCCATTTCCCAGAAGGAATATTTTTCTCGAATGGCGCGATAGCTTGGAAGGTATCTCCCAGCTTGTCTCATCATCCACACCGGAAATCTTCCTAAGGATTCCCCTTCCGTCTGTTTTATAAGCAAAGGTTTTGCCGTGGGTTTCATAAAACTCCCCTTTTAGTAAATTTATATCCAGCTCCTCGAATAGAGTGAAAGTATTTAGGGTTTCCCGGGTTATCGAAATATCTTCTTAAACGAACAATAAAATTATCGACCGTGCGGGAAGAAGGAAAAACATCGTAACCCCAAACTTGATTTAGAATTTCATCACGAGTCACTACTTGATTTTCTTTTTCGACCAATAACTTCATCAACATGCACTCTTTTTGGCTTAGGGAGAAAACATCATTCCCTTTTCGTCCTTCAAACTTCACAAAATCCACTGAGCAGTCATCCCATTCGAATATGGAAAGATTGGCAGGCAATGAAGAATACCAAGAGCGCCTTTTGAGCATCCCTTCCACTCGAAGTAGCAGCTCTTCCATTTCAAACGGCTTAGTCAAATAATCATCGGCCCCTACTTTAAGCCCTTCAATCCTATCGTGCGGTTCAGAAAGCGCTGACAGAATCAAGATAGGCAAGGTCGGCTCTATTTTTTTTAAATAATCGCACAATTCCAATCCGCTCGACTCTCCAGCTAACATGACATCAAGAATATAAAGCTCCCAACCTAGGTCTTTGTTGTTTTTTACGTCTTCGGCACGTTCAAAAGAATCAACGGAATAACCTTTTTTGATGAGTTTTTCAGAGACTAACTCTCTAATCGTAGGATCATCTTCGACTAGACAAATTCGGTTACCCACGCTTGTCCTCCCGCTTAGGAAGAACCACTTCAAATTGGGCTCCCGAGGTTTGAGTGGAAACAAGCTCTAGAGTTCCTGAGTGAGATTCTACAATGTGCTTCGCCAAATACAGCCCCAAGCCCGTTCCAGGAATTTTCCGACTGCTTTTAGTTCGATAAAATTTTTCAAAAATTTTCTTACGGTCAGAATCCGCAATTCCAGGACCATTGTCAGTCACTCGAAGCTTGATTTTTTGGGTTTCGTCCACCACTTCGATTCGAACCTCTTTCTCTGATTTGTCGTTGTACATCACCGCATTTTCTAAAAGGCTCTGTACCGTATTTTGCAAGCCAAACAGATCTCCCTGCGTCCACCCCTCACCCGTTTGTGAAAAATACACTTGAACGTTTTTTTGTTTTAGCAGCGGCTCCATCCGCCTTAAAACTTCTTTGACCACCTCTCCCACTGAAAGCTCCTCGAACTTGAAAGCATAACTTTCCATTCGATTTAAACTAAGGGCCTTTTCAAATACAGAGCTTAGACGCCTCACCTCTTCCAAAGAAAGAGACAACTCTTTGGATAATTGAGGCTCAGAGGAGTTTTTTTCTAAAATAGATTCTAATCTGAGTTTTAGGGCAGTGAGAGGCGTTTTGGACTCATGCGACATGGTTTCGATAAACTGCTTTTGAAGCTTTCTCGCTTTTTCTTGAAGTTTGAGAGCTCGAAAAAGTAAGTAAAGCCCCAGAGCCGTTAAAATGGCGAAAGCGAATGTTTCAGAGAAGAACATCAGTTTTTTGTGATAAGCCGATTTGTGAATTCCCTCCAAAACCCCAGGCTCGTTCAGCATGCCTCGTAGGGTTGCGTTTTCTTTTCGCAGTTCTGCAATGGTATTCACACTTCTTGAAAACACGTCTAGCCACCAGGCCACTTGGGTCAGCATCAAAAAGGAAACTGCGATAAAAAGCTTAACCCATCTTTTTTGTACTACTGTCGACATGCTTTTAGTTTCTCTATCGTCTCATCCAACACACTTTCAGTATGAGCCTCTGAAACAAATCCCACCTCAAAAGGTGATGGAGCAAAATAAACCCCTGCCTCTAATGCCGAACCGAAAAACTTGGCATAGGCTTTTTTGTCCTCTGAAGTGATCTCAGGCGGAAAAACTCCCGTTAATGGAGACCGACTCATCCAGAAAACGGAACCTAACTGCGCAAAATCCCATTCGGGAAGAATCTCTTCTTTCAGTCTTGCTACAAATCTCTTCGTTCTTTTTTCTAGAGCCTCATAAGGAGGTTTAGAAATAAGTTCAGTTAAGACGGCAATCCCAGCGGCTGTAGCCAGTGGATTTCCTGAGAGAGTTCCAGCCTGATATACAGGTCCCATGGGAGCTAAAAACGACATACAGTGCTTAGTTCCTACACAGGCAGCCAAGGGCAGTCCCCCACCTATGATTTTCCCCAGAGTGACTAAGTCCGGCTTCAATTGGTAAAAGCCCGACGCCCCAGAAAGGCCAAATCTAAATCCAGAAATTACTTCATCAAAAATGACAAGTGCGCCATGAAGCTTAGCCAACATACAAATTTCTTCCAACTGAGCTTGTCGTGGAACCCATAAACCTTCATTAGCTGGAATCGGCTCAATAATGACAGCAGCGATCTCTTTTCCAAACTGTTTAAACGCTTTCTCTACTGTTTCGATGGAATCATATCTAGCCACCACCGTCTCTTTCACAATGCTATCCGGCACACCTTGGGAACTACTCTCAGCTAATTCGGCAACTCCGCTTCCCGACTTTGCGAGCAATCCATCGCTATGTCCATGATAACAGCCCTCGAATTTCAAAATTTTTGGACGACCGGTGGCTCCTCGAGCGACCCGAATCGCTGTCATGACGGCTTCAGTTCCACTGTTGAGAAGTCTCACCTGATCTAAATACGGATAGTTCTTTAAAATAAGTTCCGCCAACTTCACTTCTTTCGCGTGACAAGCTCCAAAAGTGGTCGCTTTTGAGGCCTGATCTATGATGGCCTCGACTACCTTAGGGTGGGAATGGCCTAAAATTAAAGGACCAAAAGAGGAACAAAAATCAACATACCTATTACCATCTACATCGATTAAATACGGGCCTTCGCCTCTTTCAAAATAAATAGGATTTCTTCCCACATGCTTAAAGGCTCGAACCGGCGAATTGACCCCGCCTGGAATTAAGCTCTGGGCCCGCAAAAATAATTCCTGTGATTTATCGGTCTTCATTTCAACCATCCTTGCGAGGCTATCAATTCAGCAAAATAGGTAATGATGATATCGGCACCCGCTCTTCGAATGGCGGTTAGGTTTTCTATTGCCAACTTTTGCTCAATAGCCAGCCCCTCTTTGGCCATCAATTTCACCATTTGGTACTCGGCACTCACACTGTAAGCAGCGACCGGGACTGAACTTCTCTCTTTGAAAGCCCGAATGATATCCAAATAAGCCAAAGCTGGTTTCACCATGACCATGTCGGCTCCTTCGGCTAAATCAAGTTCGAGCTCGCGCAAAGCTTCTGTTTTATTTCTAAAATCCATTTGATAAGTCGCTCGATCTCCTTTGGGAGCCGACCCCAAAGCCTCCCGAAAGGGACCATAATAGTTCGAAGAATATTTGGCTGTATAAGCCATGATTAATGTCTGATCAAATCCCTGCTCGTCTAGCAGATTTCGAATGTAGCCCACCCTAAAATCCATCATGTCCGACGGCGCCACTATGTCCACACCACATCTTGCATGAACTAAAGCCATTTGGCCCAAAGCTACGAGAGAAGGATCATTTTGTATTTCGGTTCCCTCGACTAAGCCACAATGACCATGAGAAGTATACGGACACAAACAAACATCAGAAGCTAAAACGATAGAATCAGAAAACCTCTCTTTGAGTGTCCTGATAGCCGAGGGAAGAACTCCCTTTTCTTCGTAAGCTGCCGTTCCCTGTTCATTTTTTTCCGAAGGTTGGGCAGCTCCGAAAAGTAAAAAGGAATTAAGCCCTTGAGTGATGTCCTTTTCAATTTTCTTAGATAACTGATCAATCCCCCAACGATAGACCCCGGAAAAGCCTTGAATAGGTTCCTGAGCCTCCGGGTTTATCGTAAGAAAGTAAGGTTGAATCAATTGGTTAAGATGCAGTTCGGTTTCCCGAATCAAATTTCTCACTAGCCCATTTTTTCTTAAGCGTCTGGGACGTTGATTATTTCCTATCATAAAACTTCTCCAATTCTTTCAAAACTGGATCCAGGTAACAAGTGGCTAGAAATTCCCTTTTTCGAAAGATATTCCTGAGTAAAATTTCCTATGGCTACCACTTTCATCGTTGGAGGAAGGGGACACGAACTTAACACCGCTTCAACCGACGAGGGACTGGTAAAAACAATCACCGAAACGTCTACTAAACTTCCACCCGGTAAAGTGCTGGAGAGATTGTTTCTAGCTTGAGTCTTATAAAGCGGAACTACCGTCACCGAACATCCTAATTCAGAAAGTCGCTCTGCAATTTTAAGGCGCCCTCCTTCAGCCATCGGTATCAAAACCGTAGGCTTTTGAGTGTTATTGCTGATCAGGTCTTCGAACTCTTCCAGAAACTTCTCACTGCCCGGTTCGGTAGGATAGAAATCCGGAGTATAACCATCTCCGCCAGCCACTTCTGAAGTGCTCTCACCAATGCAAGCCACTTGAGTTTCTAACGGAAAATCTAAACCCGCCTCGACCATCGTTTCAGTCCAAAATCTCACGGCTCTGGGACTGGTAAAAATAATCCATTCATAAGGTTTCTCGATCACTCGGGCTAACACCTCTGGAGAAACTGTTAACTTTTTAAATTCCAAAACTGGCCACTGCACCCATTGAAAAGAAACATCCGAATCCCAATGACCACTTGGAATGTTCTCCTCAAGATCTCGATTTTCTCCAGTCACCACTATTTTGATATTTTTACCCATTTAAAAACCCTCTTGTCTTTTCGATAACGCTATCGACGAGAGTTTCCTCGTCCTGACAGCAAATGTCAAAGTGATGAAATCCAGTCCAATTTTTGAGCTTAGAATCTCGATCTTTAAGCACACCGATAAAAACTTTAGTCCGTAGAAGGACCCCTTCTTTATAGCATCGAATTCCCAAGGGCAAGGTACAGCCCCCGAATAATCCCTTTAGAACTTTTCTTTCGACTCGAGTTTCAATTTCACTCTCTTCATGATGGATTTTCTTTAAAGCCTCTCTTAATTCCACGCTAGCATCACTTCGAATTTCTACTGCGAGCGCCCCTTGTCCCGGCGCTGGCGGAAAATCCCTCTCTGCCAACTTAATGATCTCCAAACCTTCCAAATTGAACTGTAACCGTTCTAGTCCGGCTGCAGCTAAAATAGTGGCATCCACTTTTCTCTGTCGAACCGCATTAACACGAGTGGGGACATTTCCCCTGATGGGAGAAACCTGAAGATCGGAACGGGAACTTAAAAGTTGGGCCTCCCGTCTTAATGAGCTTGTCCCCACATGGGCCCCCTTCTTAACAAATAACGGTTGAGCTCCATCGAAGGCCTCGGGATGCACCAACAACCAATCTTCAGATGCAACTCGACGAGTGATGGCCCCCACTTCTAGGCCCGCCGGTTGAATTGTGGGCAAATCTTTAAGAGAGTGAACCGCAAGATCAATGTGTCCGCACAAAAGTGCATCTTCAAGTTGTTTAGTAAAAAGTCCTGGAGTCGTGTTTTCTATTTGATAAAGAGCTTCTTTAGAATTTTTATCTCCACTGCTTTCAATGAAAACTAATTCGCAATCAATCCCAATTTTTTTCAAATCTTCTAAGACATGAGTGGATTGTGTTCTGGCTAAATCGCTTTTTCGGGTTCCCAACCGATATTTCATACAACTCTCAGAAGGTCAGTTTCCGAGTGAGTGACTTTTTTTAGGATCTCTCTAAGATGTTCGCGTGACAAATGAAGATTCTTTTTGACCAGCTTTTCGGTCATCTTTTTCACTCGCGCTTGATACTCCAAGGGGACTTCTTGTTCAATGAGAGCCATGGCCGCTTCTAGCTCTTTCAAAAATTCAGGTTCAATCGAGTTGAAATCACGAATGATGGGCTTTTCTTTTTGATCCAAACAATAAAGTTTCATGGCGTCTTCGATCATTTTCTCTGCCACTGAGACACTTTCAGCGCGTTCCCTACTGTTGCTTCTCGCCTCTTCCATCAAATCTTCCATGTGAATCACTCTAACCGGTTTATAAACAAAATGCTCCACATCTGCCGGTTCAGCAAAATCAAAAACGAGTTTTTTCTGGTCTCCTAACTTCTCAAAAAATCCTTTATTGAAAATAGGCTCAATGCTGGCTGTAGAAGTAAAAAGATGAGAAAACTGAATTTTTCCGGTGAGAAAATCGGATAGGGAGAGTAGCTCAAGTCCTTGAAATTCAGGATAGCTTTTTAGAATTTCAATATTTCGATTAACCCAAATGACTGGACATTGGGGGCGATTCTTTTTCAACCACTGAAGAACCATCAAACTGATTGGGCTTCTGCCCACAACCACTGCTTTTTGGAGCGGATAATCAGATTCCATCGACTCCAAGTATTTTAAACCCAAGGAAGCCACCGATACCGGTTTTTCTGCAATCGCAGTTTCACTTCTCACTTTCTTAGCGGTTTCAAAACTCAAGTGAAAGCATTGCTCTAAATGCCTATCCAACGGTAGGTTGTTCTCTTTGTTAAAGGTGAGAGCCCCTTTAAGTTGCCCTAAAATTTGAGGTTCACCGACCACCATCGATTCCAAAGAGGAAGCCACTCGCATGAGATGCCTTAAAGCGGACTTACCTTCTAAATGGTACCCTCGGTAGTAATCCTCTTCCGCCAACCCAAAGCTTTTTAAAACGGTAAGCCACAAGGGCCGAGTGTCGCAAAAGTAATCCTCAGCTGTGGTGTAAAATTCAACTCGATTACAGGTCCAAAGATAAACTACATCCTTAAAGCCCAACCTAATGAGATCATTAAGTTTTTGAGCTCTTTCCTCAGGGCTCAAAGCCAGCTTTTTCCGTAACTCAGCTGAACTCCGCCTAAAATCTGTTCCCCATAAGTGAATTTTCATAGCAACCTAAGACTATTGTATAGCCTTTCTTTATCTGAAATTGTCACAAGACTGTCATCAAAATTGCTGGATGTTTTTAAGCTAATGACGTACAAACCTTAAACAATTTTGTAGGGAGTTTGAACATGAAAAAAATGGGCCTTTTCGTATTCCTGATGATGACGGTTTCCACTTGGGCGGCTGAACTTTCAGTCCAAGGAAGAAACTACACTTTATCTTGCGGCTATTTCACTTCAGTTCAAGCGGACCTCGAAGTGTCTTTTCGTGATACCACCCTCCCCTGGGGCTCGAGCGTGACCTTGGTTTCAGGTTGGGCTGGAAGAGAAGGTTTCCCCGAAAAAAGATATGAATGGCGGGAAAAACAAGAAACAGCGGCACAGGCGACTGCCCCTTATCTTTGGACTATCAAACTTCACAAGGTCCTTCACGAAAGAACCGAAGCTAACTTTCGAGACACTTTAAATTTTGTTTTCAAAGTTTCTATTCCTGGAAGAACTCCCTATTTTGTAAATGGAGGAAGCTCTTGGGGCTTCTACTCTACTAAAATCAACTCAACAGGTTTAGGGCCCTGTGTGAATGGCTCTGAAGAATTGCCGGCTCTCTCCGAACTTGAAGTCGAAACCCTTCAGAGGTTTTAAATTTCGTATAGAATATTTTTTACGGAGTCACCAAAACCGCAGTGACGAAACAGCCTTTAAAAACAAAATTGCTGAATGCCACTACCGACAATATCAAAACGGTCGTTGAAGCTTTAAAGCAAGGGGATGTGGTCGGTTTGCCCACCGAGACCGTTTATGGTTTGGCCGGAAACGCCCTCAGGGATGAATCTATTGCTAAGATTTTTCTGTTTAAAAGCCGTCCGTCATTTGATCCTTTGATTGTGCACGTTCCAGAAACGCTCACCTCTTGCCAGGCCCTTGCTGATGCCGAAATCATCAACCTGATGGCCATGAGCCAACCCCAAATTTCAACATGCGACAAACTCATCCAACTTTTTTGGCCGGGCCCTCTCACTCTCATTTTTCCTAAACACGAAAGAATTTCCGATTTAGTCACCAGTTCATTACCCACGGTAGGGCTGAGATCCCCCTCTCACCCGGTAGCCCAACAGGTTCTAAAACTGAGCGGACTTCCATTAGCGGCACCGAGTGCCAATCAATTCGGAAGAATCAGTCCTACTAAATCTCAACATGTGATCGAAGAATTGGGAGAGTTTCTCAATTACTGCTTAGAGGGTGGAGAATGCTCTGTCGGGTTAGAATCGACGATTGCCACCGTGAACTTGCAGGGGGAAGTCTCCGTGTTAAGGCCTGGAGGGGTTTCTTTAGAAGCCCTTGAAAGCTGCTTAGAAAAATCGTTCCGAGGTCTTCATACAGAACTGGGACTTCCCTCGGTGGCTTCTCACTCTCCCATGGCGCCGGGACTTTTAGAATCTCACTATGCCCCCAAAAAACAGATGTTCCGCCTTGAAACCCGGTTCCAAGAGTTCGACTTCAAATGGCTCAAAGAAAATTTCGCTGGTCTTAAGGCTGAAAATGAAGAACTCTCGCTACTTTCTCCTTTTCCCCTAAGCGCTGAGATTCATCGAAGGGCTTTAAAAAATTTCAATCGAGTCAATTTTCACTACCTTGCAGAAGATGAAAATGACAGTTTAACGGCTGCTCATACCCTTTTTTCAAAATTGAGAGAACTTGATTCGAATCCATCTGCGCTGATTTTATGTGAACTTCCCCAATCGGATAAGGCTTTGTGGCCTGCGATTCGAGACCGTCTTACTCGAGCAAGCAAAAAATGGTCTCTCTAAAAATAATCCCACGCAGACACAATCGTAAACTCTACAAAATGACCTAACGAACTACTTAAGTTTTATTGAGCTGCAGGAAGTCCCTTATCCCTCTTTAGTTTGGCATACCAGTTTTTCCAACTGGTGATATCGGACATAGAATATTCCTTGCCGGAAACTTTCTTCAGCGTGTTGTGAGCAAATTCCTTTTGGTCAGGAATTTTTGTTTCGAGTAAAAGAAGTAAGTTAGGAATCCCGCTTCTTAAAAGCTCTTCCCTAGCCGAGCTGGAATGGAGCGCCAGCATATACACAACATACGCCGATTTCGAACGATCAGTGGATCTCGGAAAATTGAGAGCTGCAATCAGGGGTTTCACTGGAATCACAAATTCCGGATGAAACTCAGCGATTTCTCCTAATACCCTAAGAGCGTTGTTTCTCACAACAGGGTCAGAATCTCGAATCCTTTCCACCAACGGCGGAACGACTTTTTTTCCATCCGATTGATAAGGCAAAAGAAAAGCGGCACTCGCACGATACTCCTCACGTTTGTCTTTTGATAATATCTCCACCAATTTATCAAAATGTTTCTTCACCCCTTCGGTAAATAGCGGTCCATATTTTTTTAATTTAGGATGCTCGTGACCGAAAGGGCAGTGAAGAGCTGAGCATTTTTGTCCATCAGGAACAATTTGCCCGGAATCAACCAACTGCATGGCTTGGTCTTCATACTCCATCCAAGTTTGGATTAATTTATCAGGATCTGGAAATTGATCCGTAGGCGGAGAAAGAAATTTATTTCTTGTTTCAAATTCATCCGACTCCACTACGTCTAAAACAATGTGGACTGTCAAATTATCAGGTTCGAAGAATTGAACCACACTAAATTCGGCCAAGGGAAAATGATATTTCTTCTGTATTTTCTCGATGAGTCTCTTTTCGATTTCTAAGCTCGACGAGTCTCCAGCCATCCCTTTTTTAATCCACTCTTCAAATTCCTTACCTAAAAGTTCTTTTAGGATCACCTCATTGAGTTTCTTGGTGCCATAAACCCCAATAGAAGTTAATTTCGGCTTTGGTACGGCTGCTTCTTCCAAACCCAAAGCAGGCTCAGTTTCTTTACCGCTTCCTTTTTGTAACTGCTGAGTCACTCCTGCTGAGTCACTCTCTTTGATCACAGGTGTTTTTTTATTTAAAGGCAGAGTATCGCTGTCGGCCAGGACCAATCGAGCCAAAAGAAGAATCGGTACAATAGTTTTCATAGTAAAACTATTGTACCAAGAATTTAAAAAGTTTTGAGGTTTAAAGGGTAAGTTTGCACTCTACAGGTTGATGCCCCACACCAACTGGGTCACGCCATTCTTAAACCCTTCGGAGAAATCAAATCCAGATCCATACTCCGAACTCAAGTTGCCTGAGTAAAAAGAGACCCCAATCATGTGCACAGGATTGATTTCGTAATCTAGCTCGGGCCAAAACACTACCTTCTTTCTCCAACGACCTGAATTAGCAGCTCCGGCAAATTCTCTGTAGCTGGTTAATTGGTAGATCACAGGTAAATAGAGAGTGAACTTGGGAGCCGGATGAATTTCCTGATTGAAAATAAATTGGTGATCAAAATATGAATTGGCAGAGGCAGTTCCGGTAGAGTCAAAACGTCCCGATTTGACATATCCTTGATAAATGGGGTGGTAACTTAATTCAGACTTGATGAAATCGTTGTAAGAATAAGAAAGCAAAAACTGATTTCTCACTGCTCCTCTAAAGCCAGCACTGTATTTTCCACTGTCGGTTGGAGTGATGAGCCTTAACTGGTAAGCGAGAGCCAAACGATTGTCGGAACTTTTAAAAATGTCTTTGGCTTTAAAATAGAGAAACCCGTCATTAGCCAAGAGATTCATGCCCTGAGTCGCATTAGAACCGTTCATTAAATTGGTAGAGAAAAATTGAACGTACCCCGTCTTCATCGTGCTGTTTAATTTATACCCAACTTCGGCCGTGTTTTCGGTGTGAAACTCCCCTTGATAAGACGTATAAGAAGGTCGAAATTCTAAATAACCGTAAAGATTTTCAACTCCGGTGGCACTTAAAACTCCAGTACTGGTGGAGGCACTGCTTTTAGATTTCACTACGTTGTTTCTCAAATTCGAAGAGACTGAAGCTCGCCCCTGAGAGGCAGAACGAGAACCCACCGAAGGACTGGTCTTACTGGTTTCTGCTTGGAGTAGTCCGGAAAGTAATAAAGTCGAAGCCCCAAAAAACGATAAAAACCCTAATCTCATTTCCCCCCCTTGATGGCCAACTCAATGAGAAGAGTCAGCAACGGGGCAGAAGATACCATATGCGGCGCGTCAAATCAAGATAGAAACATTATTAATCAACCATTTCAAATACTTAAATACAAACAACAATGTCTTACCACCCTCTCCAAGCCTTGTGATTAGGACTTCATTTTTCCTACATATTTGATTGTTATACTGGGGGGTAAAAGGAGAAAACATGAACAACTCCTGTCGCTACTGGAGATGGTTAGTTTGGCTACTGTACATAGTTTTAGGGGCAAGCCAAGTTAGGGCAGCTGGACCTTTTCCAACTCCTGAGGCCATGAAAATGGGAGTTTATCAATTTGCGGTTCTTAAAAGCATAGATGAAAACAACCCAACTTCAACAGACATAGAAGGTTTTTGTACGGCCGTAGCACTTAAAAATGTTGTGGTGGGGGGTGTTTTTAAGTACGGAATAGTGGCCACAGCAGCTCATTGTCTTAGCTTTCTCTACCAAGAAGGGCGTCCGCTAGGATATCAAGAACGAACTGAGCCCAGAAATCTAAGGCGCATTCACTTCGTAAGGCCTCATGAGACCGGAAAGGGCTGTGATGCTCCTAACGGCAGTTCGTTCCTAGAAGTAAGAAAAATCCATGTTCTTCCCCCCTCATTAAAAATTCATAGTGAGGACAGATTGGATAGTATTGTTTTAATGATAGTGAAACCCAAAGCGCCTTTTAACCGGCTTCCTAATTTTTTTCCACCTGCTACCAATATTTTGATTGATACCGAGAGACAATCGGACCCCAACGATGATTTGGTCTGCCACAACACCCCATTATATGGGGGTATGAGTCCGTTTCTAACAGCTGGCTATTCTGACAATGAGGCACTTCCTGCTCCCCTCAGAAATACAAATTGTGCCCTTCGATATGGAGCCGATACTTTAAATGCTAAAATCAATGATTCCAAAAAAACCATCTGGTTATCGGGTGTAACCAATGCAGAGAACCCCCAAGGGTTTACATGGAAGGGGGACAGTGGTTCTCCCCTGCTGCAAAGAAGAGGAACTTTAGCTTGGTCAACGGTGGGGATTCTGTCCATGGTAAAAATAGACTTATTAGAAGGAACTAAATTTAGATACAGCAGCAGTTATATGAATCTTTGCAGCCCTCATATCCAGCCCTATCTAACGCGATTAGTTCCTGGCTTCAGTGGGTGCAGACTTTCCTATGTTCCTAGATGCCGTTGATATCTCCCCTTTTACCCAGAGTAAAATTAAGCTCATTTCGAACTTGCTATCTCTCTATCGTGACAGATCCCGAGGGAACGGGTACATTTTTTTCCCTTATGAACTCACTCAAATTTACTAATCGTTTGGCTTCAGAAACCAGCCCCTACCTACTTCAGCATGCTCACAATCCTGTCGATTGGTACCCCTGGGGCGAAGAGGCCTTAAGAAAGGCTAAAAAAGAGAATAAGCCCATTTTTCTCTCTATCGGCTACTCAGCTTGCCATTGGTGCCATGTGATGGAAAAGGAGAGCTTTGAAGACGAAGCTACTGCCCAAATTTTGAACCAACATTTTATCAGTATCAAAGTGGACCGCGAGGAGCGCCCCGACCTCGATCACATTTACATGAATGCCGTACAAATCATGACCCATCGAGGGGGATGGCCGATGACCGTATTTTTAACCCCTCAGCTAGAGCCCTTTTACGGGGGAACCTACTTTCCCCCTGAAGATAAAATGGGAATGCCCAGTTTCAAAAAAATCCTCCTAGGTGTGGCGACTACTTGGAAAAATCGAGAATCGGAAGTTAAAAAATCGGCGTCTGAACTTCTCTCTGCTCTTAAAGAGATGTCTAAGACTGAAGCAAAAAACTCCGGCTCTCTTTCGGCAAGAGCACTCACTGAAGCCGCCTTTCACAGGACAAAACAATCCTTCGATCCCGTTTACGGTGGGCTAGGTCAAGCACCTAAATTTTTTCACTCTACCGATTTCCGTCTGGCTCTGCGCCACTGGAAAACCACTCAAAGTGAAGAAGCCTTAGCCATCGTCAATACCACTTTAGAACTATGGTCTCGAGGGGGCATCTACGACCAGCTGGGCGGTGGATTTCATCGTTACTCAACGGATGACCGTTGGTTAGTTCCCCATTTTGAAAAAATGCTTTATGACAATGCTCTACTCGCAGAACTTTATTTAGAGGCTTTTCAGGCCACCCGGCACTTGCCCTACGCCAAAACAGCCAGAGAGATTTTGGATTACACCCTTAGAGACTTAAAGTCGCCAGAAGGTCTTTTTTTTAGCACCGAGGACGCCGACAGTGAGGGAGTCGAAGGAAAATTTTACGTTTGGACAAAAGAAGACATTGAAAAGCATCTCACTCCCGAGGTGGCCCAAGTTTTCAATGAAGTTTTTAATGTCACCGAAACTGGGAATTGGGAAGAAAACAATATCTTACATCGAACCGAAAGCTGGATTGATTTAAGCCACCGCCTCAAAATGACAGAGGCGGAATTAGAAGAGGTTCTTGCGGTGGCTAAACGCAAACTTTTCCATCTGAGAGGTCAAAGGATTCGCCCGGGAATCGACTCTAAAGCATTAACTTCCTGGAATGCGATGATGATTCACTCATTGGCTTTAGCTCACCAAGTTTTGAATGAGCCTTCTTATTTAGAGCCTGCCCAAAAAGCTGTGAACTTCATTTTAAACCAGCTCTGGGATGGCAAACACTTGAAACATACCTTTGCTCAAGGGGTGGCCAAACAAAATGGATTTTTAGAAGACTACGCCTATTTGACCCATGCGATTTTAACTTTGTATGAATCCACTTTTGAATGGGATCTGATCAAGAGAGCAGAACAGCTCGCCCAAACTATGGTCGACCTTTTTTGGGATAAGGGAACACGAACGTTCTTTTTTGCTGAAGACCGACAAGCGGACTTATTGATTCGACCCACCGACACTTATGATGGGGCCGTTCCTTCCAGTGCGGGAGTCGCAATGACGGCATTGATTCGGCTGAGCAAACTGACTTATCAAGACAAATGGTCCAACCTAGCTGAGCAAGCTCTTTTACAGTATGAGCCTCAAATTCGAACTCTACCCCAGGCCTCAAGCCAAATGCTGATTGCTTTGGATTTACTTCAAAATCGGTCTCAAGAGTTTATTTTGATTCCAGGAGAAAACAATCAAACGGAAGATTGGATTCAAGCAATCCGCGAGCACTTTATTCCCAATAAAATCTTGGCGGTAAAAACAAAAGCTTCGGACAAACCCGTTTTATTTGAAAATAAAACTGCCGTTGGAAATAAAACGACTCTCTACATTTGTGAAAACAAAACTTGCAGAGCTCCCTTGACGGAAATTTCCGAACTGAATCATTTTGTCACATCGCTCCCAAACGACTGACCGCAGTTTTTTAAGTTCACATGGAGTTATGGTAGAATAGTGAAGTTCTATTGATGACTCCTCTAGATCAAATCAAAAAGCTTGCGGGCAATTTTATTTTCAATCAGGTTCTCTGCCCAAGAGATTCTTTCTTTTTAAGTGAAGTGATCCCTCAAGAAGAAAGTGTCGATGTGTTCCTCCAAATGTTGTATGGCCAAGAAAAAGAAAAAATAGACTTTGCTTTATCTTGGTGCGCTCATCAAGAGGGCTCGGTTTTAGATTTGTCTAATAACCAAGGACGGCTCGCTTTATCCCTGGTTCAAAACCAGATCTCAACTTCAGTCATAGAAAATTCACAGTCGAAAATCACTGAACTTCGAAAACTCAGATCTCAATTAGCGCAAGCCCCACAATCACTTTTTAGCCTTTATCCCTTTGAAACCACCAAATTTGAAATTGATGAATCTTTCTCTACCCTCTTTGTGGCCCCTCAGGTTATGGAGCAAACTGAGACTGAGCTCATGATTCTAGGAACGCTTCGCAAATGTTTGTCTCACCTAAACCCGGAAGGAAGCTGCTTTATTGAAGTGCATAACTTAGATTATTTTGAAACCCAATGGGACTTTCGTGATTCCATTTGGAGATACGCACTCCCCGATTCCCCATCCAACTTCCAAGGAAGATTGTGGGAACGAACATACCCCGGCCCCAAAGAAAGCCAAACCCTATTTGAATATGCGGTATCCCAGCAACTCAATGAATTTGAGCTTTATCGTTCTACGCTTCATCTCTTCAATTTAGACCAATGGATGAAACTTTTTGAGGTTGCTGGATTTATCGTGGAAGAATGCTATGGGGATTGGAAGAAAAATGTGCCCAACTCTCAAAGCCCTCTTTTAATCTTTCATTTGAAAGTTAAGTGACTCTATGGATTTGCAGAATCTCCCCAAAATCAGCGTTTTGGTTATCACTTACAACCATGAAAAATATTTAGAACAAGCCCTGGAAGGAATCCTGAATCAAAAAGTTGAGGCTCAATTAGAAATTATCATCGCAGACGATCACTCCTGCGATAAGACATTGGAAATAGCGAAAAGATACCAAGCTAATCATCCTGAACTTTTTCAGGTTTTGCCTTCAGAAAAAAATTTGGGCCATACTCACAATTACGAACGCGCCTGGAAATGTGCTTCAGGTCAGTTTATCGCTCATTGTGATGGAGATGACTATTGGACCGATCCTTTAAAACTTTCAAAACAACTCCACTTTCTACAGACCCATCCCGAATACTCAAGCTGTTCCCATAAAATGTGGGCTATTTCGGAGGATGAGGGTTCTTATCACGGTCCTATTCCTCGAACTGAGCAAACCGATTTTACTACAGAAGATCTTCTTGAAGCCTGTTTTCCCCACAATTGCAGCCTTTTGTTTCGAAATCGTCTTTTTACGGAACTGCCCCCTTTTTTTCATGAGTTAACCGGTCACGATTGGTGCGTAAGTGTTTTAAATTCATTTCAAGGTCCCATCAAAATATTTCCTGAAACCATGGGAGTTTGGCGAATGCGTTCTCAAGGACTTTGGGGCGGCCGCCAAGCCACTTTTCATCTCAAACATGGCATTCATTTTTTAGAAAAAATGGGCCCTTACCTTCCCCAAAACGCGTTAACAGCTAGGGAGAACAACTTGGTCATTCATAGATTCCGTTTAGCTCAAGAATACCTAGGACTGGGAGAAATAGAACTGGCCAAAGATACCCTTGCACAAATTCATCCTTGGAAAGGTTTAAGCCTTATCCCAAAACGGCAATGGTTTAGCGTAGTCGCTCAAATTAAGTTTCCTGAGCTTTATCGCCCTTTGCGAGCTATGCGAGATCAGCTTCTAGGGAAACCTCTCTCAAAATATTCAAAGTAAGCTCCAATAGGTCTTTCAGATTTAAAACAGGGTTTTTCTGGTTGAGAACGGTCCAGGCTTTCTTGGTTTGGGTTAAATCCCTCTGGGGACACTGACTCAAATCCTCAAGGTCGTTAGATTTAAGTTTTAAATGCAGAAGGTTTCGAGTCCATATTTTCAATCTCTTTTCCACCGCTTGGGGCGACTCCGAAACCAGACTTCCTAAAATCAAATTTCTTTCTAAGGAAACTCTTTCTTTCAATTGCCAATAAGTAGAACTTCCACATTCGGTAAGCCACTTTAAATCTTCGTTTTGCGAGGGATAAGACCAACTCAAATGAATTAAAGACTCATCCCAATGCCAACCTAAGGCCATCAGTTCAAAGGCATTAGCAGGTAATAATAAAGGAAGCTCTTCCTTATTCCCCAAGAGAGAGGGCAAATAATTGACTAATGACGAAAATAAATTCACGACAGTGACTAAGTTGAGTTCATGGGTGGGTGTGATCACTCCTTCACTTGAGGTGGCTCGGAACGCCGCAAAACCGTTATCGATTTTTTTAAGTTTATCGATCCAACTTCGGTTGAGCATTTCAGCTGAGAATCGATTTCCACTTTTTGACAAAAAGTGTACTTCAAACTCATCACTACGACGTACTCCCTGTTTGAGACACAAATCGGATAAATGATGGATTTGAAAAAATACATGGGCCAATAAAAAGGCAGGACTTTGAACTTCAAAAGATTCCGTTTTTTCTCCTGAAGCCAAATAAAGCGCTCGGTGAGCCTCTTGGTAAAATTTAGCTCGAAAAACCCCCAGTTTCTCTGAATGACTTTGAAGTAAGTAGTGCTGTGCGAGTCCGTAGCAGCGGATGGCCAGCGCCAAACGGCTGAGTAAATCAAAGTTAGGCTCCTTCACCTTTTTGGGGATTTTCCACTTTCCATCGGAAAACTTTTTTCTCTGATTAAAATAAAGAGTTGAAGCAAAACTAGTAGCCAAAAATTCCTTAAACACGGAAGATTGAGTTAACGAGACCCGCCCTAAAACAGGAAATTTTCTTTTAAGTTCAAAATAATCAGCTCTCAAATCCCAAACTTCTTTTTCTTTAAATTCTCTTTCTTTAGAAATCAGAAACTCTAAATCAAACGCCCCAAGGTTTTCTACATTCTCTTGTGGATTCAAAAGAAAAACTTTCCCGCTGGCCACTGAGCTCTGAAAAACTGAAGCTATTTTTTTAGAGGCCAAGGTATAGTAACCGGCTCCGAGTTGTCTTAGAGGTTGGAATTTAAAGGTCTGATAAAAAATATTTCGGATAGAGAGTGGAATTTCTGAGAGAATCGGGAGTTCCCCGTATTTTTCAAAATCCATAACGTTTTTTGATTGTATCATCTCTTTGAAATAAATCAGAACTTTCCTATTTTTCTTAATGAAAGGCGATGCGACTCGTCGAAGAGAGTTGTTTCTACCCCCATTTAGGGGTAGGAGAGATTATGGAAATGGAAAAAATCCAATACTGGATGGGGCACGCTGTGAAGCTGGCTCAACAAGCTGCCACTCAGGATGAAATCCCTATTGGGTGTGTGATTGTTCACAACGGCACTGCAATTTCAGACGGGATGAATTTGAGAGAACAATCCCATAAAACCACAGACCATGCGGAAATTGTGGCCCTAGAAAAATTCAATTTAAAAAACCACACCTGGAGACTCCCCGAAAATAGTTGGGTCTTTGTGACTGCTGAGCCCTGCATGATGTGCACTGGGGCTCTTCTTTGGGCTCGAGCTCAAAATGTGGTTTTCGGATGCCCAGACCCTAAACAAGCTGGAATCTTGAGAATTTCCCCCTGGATTGAGCAGGGGGTCTTCGATCACCGTTTCGAAAAAGTTCTGGGAGGGGTCTTAGAGAAGGAATGTGCCCAGCTCTTGAAGGATTATTTTAAGGCTAAAAGAGTCCCCAACTCTCTAAAGTAGACAACCCACCGACCCAATGCTAATACTTGAGGCCGTATTTTTAGCTCAAATCGACCTGCGGAGAGATGGCCGAGTGGTTGAAGGCGCACGCCTGGAACGCGTGTATAGGTTAATAGCCTATCGAGAGTTCGAATCTCTCTCTCTCCGCCATGAAATCGGGGGTAATCATGGTCACTATCAATTCGAGAACCCAGGGTAAGACTCAACACCAATTCAACTTCGCTACTTTGTTAACCCTTTGGCTAATGGTTCAGGCTGGCGTTGTTTTGGGTCAAAACATCAATCTCATGCCGGGATCGTCCACTGTAGTTCCCCCTTCGGAACAACCCACCACAGTGTCTTGTTCTTTCGATCCTTCCGTCACTGTGCTGGAAAAATATTGCACTTGCATCAATCCTGGCGCCCAGTACATGAAGCGACTTCAAAAAGTCTATGTCATGAGCAACAGCCAGATTCGAGAAGTTTATCTAGGGGATTTTGGAACTACCCAAGAATGCGAATTTGAGCAGAGCAAAAATCCAGCCTGCAAACTAAATTAATCCGTTAGGATCAAGAGCAGAACCCATCTTCAAGGAATGGCTTAGAATTCCCAAGAAATTCGGTCTATGCCTGCCCCTTTTTGTGTCTTATTTTTTAGGGCTCTGTTTTTCGTGATAATTCGGGTGGGAATGATGCCATTTCATTCCTTCCATTGCAGGACAATGCCCCTCTTTGACCCTAGGGCAACTTTCTTTCATTTCTTTGTGCCATTCCTCATGGCACTCGGCTGTCGTTTTACTCGACTTCAAACACTCAGCCATTTTCTTGTGAGCCTCTGCCATCTTTTCCATCATCTCGGCGTGCTGACTTCTTTGCTCCTGAGTCATCTCAGGGATCTTTTTTTCCTTTTCGTCAGCGAGGAGAGCTGAGTTGAGAACTGCTCCATGAGCCAACAAAAATACTAGGACGAGGTAGTTGAGTTTTCGAATCATAAAATGCCTCCCAAGTTAAGGTTAAACTCACCTCGTAAAGCTGCAACTTGAAGACCAAGCTCAAAACCTGCCGAAAATTTCAGGAACTTACTTTTCCGAGTTCGACAACGAAATGTTATAAGCCGAGCAGTTCTCAAAGCAAGGAGACCTGTGACACTCAAACGATTAAGGGCTGAGCCTTCAGAAAATGAGTTATCAGCCAAACAACGTCTTGCAGCTAAATTGACTTCTGCCTTTTAGCTCAAAAGAGGAAAACCGCATGAATGCTTCCCTTATGATCGTAGATGACGCTAAAGATCAGATCTACTTAATGCAAATGCTGATGAAAACTATCGCTCCTGACATTGCCATCCTCACCGCAGGTGATGGGGATGAAGCGATTCGACAGCTACACGACGTTTTGCCTAATCTTCCCCGATTGATTTTGATGGATTTAAAACTCTTGGGAAAAACTGGGATTGAAACACTCAAAGTGCTCAAATCTGATCCGGCTCTTAAAAGAATTCCGGTTTGTATTTTTTCAAATGGAGATTTTCAAGCCGATGTTTGCGATGCCTATGAAGCCGGAGCCAGCTTTTATTTTAAAAAGCCTATCGGGCTCACTAATCTTAAGCAATTCATGACCCATCTTATCGAAATAGGATTTAGCTACGCTGCCGTCTGTGCTTCGTGAAAAGTTATAAAACTCCTGAGCCCACTTAGCTTTTAGAGCGAGTTGTTAACCCTTCAGAGAAACATTCTCACTCTCTCTGCCCAAAACCATCGACAGTGAATACAACAACATAAGAAAAAAGGTGTTTTCTCCATCATTAAAAGTCACTTGAGTTAACCCCGAGACTAAAAAAGCTACCCAGAGAGGTGTCACTAACGAAGTGCCTAGATCTTTTCTCATTTTGATCTCTCGGAGCCACAAAAAAATCCAAGCCAAAAAAGAAATTCCGCCTAAAACTCCAGAAGTGGCTAAGATCTCCAAAAAATCATTGTGTGCATGTCCACCAAATTCAGGATGGGGTAACCCATATTTTTGTTTGATGGACTTACTATGAGGCTCATAGTTTAAATATCCCCAACCCAACACAGGCTTCTCTTGAAAGGCCTTGATAGCCCCAAGCCAACATCCAAGCCGTTCTTCATTAGAGCCTCTGCGAATAATCTGTTGCTCCATAAAATCGGATCGGTAAATAGACAAGCCTCCCACACAGACCATCAAAAGAAGAACCCCAAACACGGTCAACTTTCGATGGATGACCAAGCAGCCCGCTAAAAATGCGATCCAGGCTCCTCGAACGTGGCTAGTAAACAATCCGAAAAGAAAAATGCACAAAAAAAAGATGAGCCATCTTAACGAGATCAGATGTTTTACTTTTTCAGATTGAAAAGCTAAAGCGGCTACCCCTAAACTCAACCAAGCTATAGAGTGACCATAAGTCATGACCATACCAAAAAGGCCGCCATTTCTTGCCGAAGATACGGTAGCCATTCTTAAGGGGTTATACCCGGTGTAGTAGCCTATCAAACCAGAGACTGTCGCCACCGAAGCGCTTACCAACAAAGTCCACAGTAACTCTTTGAGCATTTTATTTTTTCTCTCAGAAGATAAGTATTCTTGAAAATAAAATGAAAATGGAACGATCGACAAAGCTCCTATCCAGTAATATTTCGTTTTTAGAATACTTTTCATGGGTATAGAGAAATCGGAAGCGTTGAATAAAACGGATAGCACCAAACTCAATGAGAAAAAGAGAAGAGCCCAGCCACTTTTTGGAAATTTTTTCCAACGGTATTTAGGAAGATAAAAAAGAATCGCAGGAGCCATCAGAAGATGAAATCCACTCATCAAACTAATGGAGGTGAGAAGCCCTGCAGCCAAGACAAATAAAGCAACCGTCACTAAAGGCATATTTCCGTCACCTAAATAAAAAGGGCTAGAGTTGAATCAACTCTAGCCCTAAAACAGGCTCTTCTCAAACCTTATTCAAGTCACTACTGATTTCTCGGAATAGTGATTCGAATCGGGTTGGTACCAATGGGATTGGTTCCTGGAGTATAAATGGGCGTTACGGGATTCCCTGGGTTCCCAGGAGTTCCTGGATTCCCTGGGGTCCCAGGGACAGTGGGATTACCAGGAATGACGGGTTGCCATGGAGATCCCGGATTTCTGGGAATATTAAACCGATTAGGAGGCATTTGCCCATAGTTGTAGTAGGGGTTCCAAGGATATTGGGTTCCTGGAACTCTCGGAAGCATATTTCTGTTGGGGAACTGTCCTATCGGGCTAAAGAGAAGATTGTTTCCACAGGGCATGAGCGGATTGATTAATCCACCTCCGCAAACACCTCCGCAAGGGGTCATCAGTCCTCCACCACATCCCGACATGATTCCTCCACCGCAGCCACCGATCATTCCTCCACAAGGAGTGATAGGTTCTACAATCGGAGTCACCGGGACATAACCACCGCCTATTCCAATTCCAACTCCACCGTAAGGAACTGCGCCATAACCGCCCCCATATCCACCGTACATGGGAGGGAAATAACCCCCGTAAGGATAGCCAGAGTAGTTACTGTAACCAAATCCAAAATTTAATCCTCTTCCTAAGAATGGAGCCGGAGCAATAGGAGCTGGGCCACTCACTGGAGGAGGAGGAGCACTTCGAGCTGGAAAGTTATTATTGCTGGGCGGAATATAATTACTCCCTTTGGGGTAATTCATTAAAGGAACATACAATGAGGGGTCATTGTCTCTTCCACCGTAATCTCGGAAGTTATCGTAATCATATCGGCGTCGATCTCTAGGATCGTACTTTCCTCGATATCCAATACCCGACGGATCATAGTTACCACCTTGATAACCACCCTGGGGAGGTTGATAACCGCCCTGAGGAGGCTGATAAGCGGGAGTCTGGGGTGGAGGAGTTTGCACTCCTGGGGTTTGAACTTGAGGGGGTTTAAAATCTTGCGAAGGCTGTCCCGGACCTTGGTAAGGTTTTTGTCCTGGATTGGGGCCTGCCAACTTTTTGGGATCGACTTCTGGCAATTTGACCTTGTTGTCCTGCTTAGCTTTTTCATTCTCAATGAAACACAAGTTACTAGCTTGTTCTTTTTTCAACTCTTCAATCATTTTTGAGGGTGGTTTATTATCGTCAACTTTTATCCCTTGGGCCGAAGCTCCATACCAATTGAAAAACTTTTCTAATTTTTCCTTAATTTCTTGGTCCACTGCAAATTTACTCCACTCAGTGGTTCCCACTTTGGTTTTCTTGGCATCAAAATAGGAGTTCATCTCATCACGGCACTCACGAACTCTCTTAGCATCTAACTCGAAAGTGGTTTGAGAATTCTGAGCTTCATTACTCTCAGCATCGGATTTAACAATATTAAAAATAAAATCAGTTAAACAGCCATCCATAAACTGGCCCAGCAACTCAGAGCTTTTATCTGAGTCTTTGCAGGACTCAGCCATTCTTTCCCTATACCACTTCACTCGTTTGAGAGTTTCCGCTCCATCCGAAAATTGTTGTCGAGAAGGAGTTATTTTTACTAGGTTCTCTTTACCTTCTACCAACTTCGGTTGAGTCACCTGCGTTGGAGCCTTCTTAGAAAGCGCTTCTAGCCTTTCTTTTAAAGTGTCATACTTTGAAAAGGGATTGACTTGACGATTACCGCCCCCACTCTCCGTAGTTTGAGTTTCTGATTTTTTTTCGTCATGGTCCTTTTTCTCATCCGCAAGAAGATGGGATGGATTCACCAAAGAGGCCACCACTAATAAAACAACCATTTTGAACTGGGACTTCAACATAATAACTTCCTCACAACATCCACTTGGAGCTCAATAAATCATGAGCCCAAAAACATTAAACTTGAGTACTACACAGCCAACACACAACTAGATGTTGGAGGGAAGTGCATGGACTGTTCCAAAAGAAAAGAGGCAGGACTTTTCACAAGTTTTTGTTTAATAGCTCGACAGTTTTCACGTTTCCTACACATCGAATCAGGTAAGTATCTGATTAACCATCGCGAAATGGGAATCAGCGGTCTAAAATAGTGTAGCGACAAAAAAGGTCAGCCCTCTTTGAGTATTCGTTCACACCAAGAATTCAGTGTTTGGCTAGAGTTCCATTTTGGGGAACACAAAAAAATGGCTGACCGCACCCAAAGGCTTAAATTCCCAATCATGACTTATTTTGGCGTGCACTTTTAAGAAAGGCCCAATTTTGCAGCCTAATCGAAATTTGTCCCCTCTTCTCTCAGCCTTAAAAGGGGGTGGCATTAGGTTTGCTGTTTACACTGGCTGAGAGAGCAAAAAAAGAGGAATGAGCTATGGACAACCGTCTTAAACTGGGCCTTGCCATTTTTGTGACTGTTGCTCTACTTTTCCGTTTGATTTGCAATGATTCAATCGCCTCTAACTATGAAGTACCGCCCGGATACTCGGCCCCTAAATCTATTGTCGAGATAGAGGCACAAGAACAACGAGAGTTCGAAAAAGCTCTAGCCGAAGCCTCAGTTCCCAAAGAGGAGGTCAAGTCCAACCCTCAGATCGTAGACACGAAACAGGTTAAGGTCCTCGCTCTTAAAAAGACGGCCAAAAGAAAGTTGGCCAAGTGGGTTCAATTTAAAAAAGCTAAAATCAGCAAACAGGTTAAACGAAAACTTTAGACTGACAGGAAAAAAGACACCTCTAGAGATTAAACAAAACCCCGCTCAAAAAGCTCAACTGACGAAGTCGTGTGGCCGTAGTGGATCCAATCGTAGTATCTAAGTTATTCACTTGGAGTGAATATCTTAAGTTAAGAAAAATACCCAACTTTGGAGACAGGGCATATTCAGACCCCAACCCGAAATCTAAACCCATTAGTGTAGATTTGGTGGTGGACTTGATATCCGTTGTTTCAGTGATCTCTTCCGATTTAGCTTCAGTACGGAAACCTAAATAGGGGCCTACAAAACCAGCCACTGAAAATTGCTCGTTCAAAGGATGGTGGTATTTTAATAGAATTGGAACTTTAATGTAGTTGAATTTGACCGTTGCGGAATCGGTTTTATATCCTGCTTGGCTCAGTAACAATTCTGGCTGCAAAAACAACCCCGCTAAAAAAGGCATTTCAACGGAAACTCCCGCCTCTGCGCCTATCCGATTTGAGGTTGGAGTTCCTGAGGAGGCTTTGCTTTGGGTCATCCCCAACACCGGTCCCACTCTAAACCCCATCAAAGAACCAGGAATGTTTTCCGATACCACCGTACTCGCCACTTCTCTCGAGGGATTCACGTCAGTCTTAGAATTCTCCGTAACTGGTTCAATAGCGGCTCGGGTCTGAGGAGCGGTGTTTTCAGGAATGGAAGCTTGGGGAGTTTTATGATTTCCCTTCCCCGATTTGGGCAAATCCTTGGCTATGTCACTCTCGGCTTTAATTCCTACTAAAGTTCCCACAGCAGGATTAACTGCTAGAACAGCTCCTTTCCTGGTAATGACCGAAATTCTACTTTTGTGAACCTGAATTTTTTTTCCGTAATCGGTGTAAAAACTGATGTGATTCGGAGTTTCTTCTAAAATTCGACCTCGAATTTCTCGTCCGCCACGAATAATCATCAAATCATCCGCCCAAATTGAAATAGCCAAAGTCCAAGCAAGAAACAGTAGTTTTTTCATAGGTTGACTTCCCTAGTCAGAATTTTTGAAATTTTTAGATTGTTATAATGGTATCAGGGGCGCTAGGGAGCTGCAAATAAGTAAAAAGGCGCCAGCCATCTTTTTCTCCCCCCAGAGAAAAATGGGCTGACACCTTTTTATTTTTCCCCCAAAGAAACTCTATATCTCACTACCGGCTTTTTTTACTCGCCGCCATAACTGGGTCCGCCAGACCTCACCCCACGAGATAATGTTTTAAGCTGAATGACTTCTTCAGATGTATTGATCTGATGATTCCCGGTTCCAGATTGATTATGAACATTCGATTCTTTTATCACCCTGTCTCCGCTGGTTAAATAAACTGGATTGTTATTTTTAGCTACCAATGGCTGTCCGACTAGTTGTTGTAACTCCTCGGTTTGAGGTTCTAATCTTAGCTTAGCCATTCTCGTTGAACCTTGCGCTACTTTGGCAAAGCCTCGAGCCGGAAGATTTTTAGCTGTCACAGTAGACACTAATCCTCTACCCTGAAAGGCCTTTGAGGAAGAGCCAGTAGAAGCCGTTGCCGAAACCAATAAGGTTTGAGCGGTTTTGGCATTTCCTGATTTGCCATTCAAATTTGCTGATATCGAGCTAGCTTGAGAAGTGGGCTTTTTTAAAGCTAAACCTAACGATGCCGCAGAAGTGCTGCTGCCTGCCGGAACATTAGAAGAAGCTCCTGCAGATGCTGATCCTGGTTGATTCTTAACTGAATTGATCACAGGCCCGTTGGCGTTACTGCTAGCTGGATTTCGGTTCACATTATTCGACATTAAATTGTTGCCGTTGGCCGCAAATCCACCCGTGCTAGCAACTCTTGAAATTTCTAGTCGATTTCCGGGATCTCTTACATTTTGAAGTCCAGTATTTAATCCATCAGTTGCCAATTTATTCAATCTCTCCTGCTGGGCGAGTTGGATTCTTTGTTCCGCCAATTGTTGTTGTTGAGCAATTTCGCGATCTAAATTGAATTGTGCCAGTTGACGCTCTTCTCGTACCAAAGCAGCCTGCTGTTCTCGAGATTTTTGCAGCTCAGCCAATTGCAGTTGAAGTTGAGTCATCTCTTTTTGATTTTTCTCCTGAGCCATCTTTTCAGTGGCTTCAGCTTGAGCTCGTGCAAGGCCTGTTTGTTGATCCATGGTGTATCGCTGAAGTTCTGCTTGAGTATTAGCGTTAGTAATCGCTGTATTGGCATTAATTTGCGCAATCTTTTTATCAGCATCAGCTTGAATCGCTGCTGCCACCATAGGAGCTGCAGCGGCAATC
>OMIX01000035.1 GCA_900299195.1 Deltaproteobacteria bacterium | reverse complement strand
ATTTGCTCTACTTGGTCGAAATTCTTATGTGTTTTGTTTAAATAATAAACCCCAGCATGCGTTTCAAAAAACACCCGATAGCCCTCAGGTTGTTCCTCTAACTTTCGAACCTTATCTTGAAACTGTATTGAAGAGTGTTTTTTCACATGAGCTTCTTTCGCATAAGAACTTTCAGGAAAACAAATCCCGCCGATCATCAAAACCCAAAAACTATAGAAATATAATGCCGTCATTATTTTTTGTTGAGCCTTCCTTTTTGTGCCTCCAAATAAGTTTGCAATGTCGTTTGAGTGTCTTCCAGATCTTGTTTTTGATACTCAGTTAACTGTCCGCTCTTTTTGGAAGGCGTGTAAATAAATCGCTCCGTGTGATAGAGCTCATCTTTTTTTCCTGCAGGATGGGAAATTTGTAATTTTACCCAATCCTCTACAGAAATGGGTTTTTTAGTTAATGACGGGTCAATCACAAACATTTCAATTTTATTTTCCTTTTTAATCGCAACCAAAGGAGCTACATGATACCACCACTCGACATATCCTTTAGGACTGTTTGTAGTTTCTACTTTGAGATCCCCTTCAATAAAAACTTTTCCTGCTATGACACCTTTTTTTTCCATCAAACGAGTCATTTCGTGAGCTCTCGCGTAACAACCATCTTCTGGGTAACAAAAAGGAATATGTTTTTGTTCAGCCATTTCTTTGAAAATTTTTTCGGCGGTTTCCTCAGTGAGGACACTGATTTTAAAAGGCTTGCCCGTTGGCGAAAGTAATTCGTGAGTTTTGGGATCCACCAAGAGATTGGTGTTACCCTTGGCTAAAGCTTCCTCCATGGTCATGGGGTTAGGGACTTGCTTGTTCGACTCTGTCACCGGCCTTGGTTTTTGGGACTCCATCGGAGTTTGCCTAGAAGGCTCTACGTGTTCTGCAAGGGCAACCGTTCCCAACACCCAAATCACTAATAATAAATGTCTCACTTTTAACTCCGTAAACTTCAACACATGCTCACTGCCGCAGCCCGCCAAACTGTAAAAGTGATTTACAGCGATAAGACTGTGCCCAATCCTAACGATTGGACGAATTCACGCAGTGTGCAATAGACGTGCTCACCCCATAGCCCAAACACAGATTTCGCGGCCCTTAGAAATTAAACCCTGCGAATTGCTCGTAATCCCCTGAAAGTGCTACACTTAGTAAGCTTTCCTAAATCTTTAAAAGAACGGTCCCATGAATATATTGATCACTGGCGGTGCGGGCTTTGTGGGCTCTTCATTAGCCATTCATTTTAAGAACAAATATCCCAATAGTCGGGTTGTGTCTTTCGACAACCTGAAAAGACGTGGTTCAGAAATCAACCTTCAAAAATTTAAGGAACTAGGAATCGAATTCGTTCATGGAGACATCAGAACCCCCTCCGATTTTGAATCGCTTGAAGGAAAGTGGGATGTCTTTTTTGAATGCTCCGCAGAGCCTAGCGTTTTAGCAGGTATCCATTCTTCCCCCAAATATCTTTTAGAAACCAATTTAGTGGGAACCATCAACTGTTTAGAGTTTGCTCGTCAAAACTGTGGCCTTTTTATCTTTTTATCCACTTCAAGGGTTTATTCCATGGCCCCTCTTCGGGAGATGAATCTCATTGAAAAACCCACGCGTTTTGAAATAGCTCCCCATCAATCGATTGCGGGAGTTGGGCCAGAAGGAATTTCAGAAAGATTTCCCACGGACTCCAGTCGCTCGCTTTATGGGACCAGCAAATTATCTTCAGAATATTTAGTTCAAGAATACGCAGAGCTCTACGGATTAAAATCCCTCATCAATCGTTGTGGGGTGATTGCCGGACCCGGCCAATTTGGGAAAGTTGACCAAGGTGTTTTTACTCTTTGGGTGGCTCGCCACTTTTTCAATCAACCTTTAAAGTACACAGGTTTTGGTGGAACGGGAAAACAGGTGCGGGACTTAATTCATATTGAAGATCTTATTTGCCTGCTGGAGAAACAGATAGAAAGCAACTCTAGTTTTAAAGCCCAGTGTTTCAATGTGGGTGGAGGAAACTTTTCTTCAACCTCGTTACTGGAACTCACCGAGCTGTGTCAAAAAATCACAGGTCATAAAGTCCCTATCGGAAGTGAAAAAGAATCAACTTCTGTAGATATTCCTTGGTATGTCTCTGACTACTCAAAAGCTCAGAACCACTTTGATTGGCAACCCAAAAAATCGGTCAAAGATATAGTCCTAGATATCAAAAACTGGCTAGAGAAAAACCAAACTTTGCTCAAACACTCATTTTGCTAACCATTTGAGGGAATCTTATGTCAATTGCTATCATCACGGGTTCATCGGGTCTAATTGGAAGTGAAGCCGCCGAGTTCTTTCATAATAAGGGAATTGAGGTTGTCGGAATTGATAACGACCTAAGAAGTTATTTTTTCGGAAAAGAGAGTTCCACGGCTTGGAACACTGAACGCCTAAGGAAAAAGCTCAAACGGTTTAGTCATTTCTCAATCGATATTAGAAATCAAGAAGAGATCTTTAACATTTTTAAGCAAAGAGGATCGGAAATTAAATGGGTCATTCATACCGCGGCCCAGCCAAGTCACGACTGGGCTGCTCGGGAACCTTTTACCGATTTTACCGTTAACGCCAACGGAACTTTAGTTTTGCTTGAAGCCACTCGACAATTTTGTCCTGAAGCCACTTTTATATTCACCTCAACCAATAAAGTTTATGGAGATACCCCCAATGAGCTTCCTCTCATTGAAACGAAACTGCGTTGGGAACTAGATTCCAAACACCCTTACTTTCAGTACGGCATTGATGAATCGATGAGCATCGATAACTCTAAACACAGTTTATTTGGAGCCAGCAAAGTCGCTGCTGATATCTTGGTTCAAGAGTATGCAAGATATTTTGGGATGAAGACGGGTGTATTCCGAGGCGGATGCTTAACCGGTCCCATGCATTCTGGAGCTGAACTCCATGGATTTTTGGCTTACTTAGTTCACTGCGGAGTTAACGGAAAACCCTACAACATTTACGGTTATGGGGGTAAACAGGTTCGCGACAATATCCACTCTTTCGATTTGGTCAATGCCTTCTGGCACTTTTCCCAAAACCCGAAGTCGGGAGCTGTCTATAATATGGGAGGAAGTCGTCACAGTAATTGTTCAGTTCTTGAAGCTATTCAGAAAATCGAACAACTCACCCAACTGCCTTTCCGTTATCAAATTTTAAATCAAGCCAGATCGGGCGACCATATTTGGTGGATTAGTGACGTTCGTCGATTTCAAAAAGACTACCCCCAATGGAATTACCAATACGACATCAATTCTATTTTGAAAGAAATGGTTGAGATTCAAATGGGAACCCATTCTCAAAGGAAAGTCGCATGAAACTTTCTATCGTTATCCCTGCCCATAACGAAGAAGGTTGTATTGAGTCTACCGTTCGAGCTCTAGCAACTGAATTAAAAAAGGAATCGATCGAGTTTGAACTTTTGGTAGTTAATGACAATTCCACTGACAAAACGGGCGAGATCATTGAAAAGTTAGCTGAAGAAATTGCCGAGTTGCGAGCACTCAAAAACTCTCCTCCTCACGGGTTTGGATTTGCAGTGAGACAAGGACTAAAATCTTTTACCGGAGATGCAGTCGCTATCTATATGGCAGACGCATCTGACTCTCCCAAAGATTTAGTCCGATTCTATCGTGAAATGAAAAGCGAAAACGTTGAGTGTGTTTTTGGAACCCGTTGGGACAAAAAGTCAGAAGTGGTAGATTATCCGTGGTTTAAACTTGTTCTCAATCGCCTAATAAATCATTTCATTCAATGCTTGTTTGGCATCCGGTACAACGATGTCACCAATGCTTTTAAATTGTATTCACGCAGAACTATCAAGGGCGTGGAACCCATCATTAGCCCCCATTTTAACTTAACCGTTGAACTTCCTTTGAAAGCGATTGTTCGGGGTTTTAGTTACTCGGTAGTTCCGAACAGTTGGATCAACCGTAAAAGTGGAGAATCCAAACTCAAAATCAAGGAAATGGGTTCACGATATCTCTTTATTATTTTGTACTGCTTCATCGAAAAATGGCTATCGCGAGGGGATTACCGTGCTCCATCTAATCCTAAAGAAAACTTATCAACCTTCCGATAACTCTCATATGAAAAATCTTAAAATATCATCTCTTTGGGTCCTAATCTGTTTAACCCTTTTTGGCTTTTCAGCCTCTTCTTTCGCAGATTCAGATAACAAGCCTCTCCTAAGGAGGGTTCAACCCGACTCTGAAAGCTTTGATCAAGCCACCTCAAAACCAAGCGTTTTTTATCATGAGAGTGTTCCCTCTCGAAAATTGGCCAGTGGAAACACTGCAGAAGATTTAAGTTTCTACTCTAAATTAGAACGAAGACTGGGAGTCGATGTCGGAGTCATGGCTCCATTGGGTGACTTCCAAAAGTCTTTTACTAACGCCCCCATGATTGGACTTCATTTTACTTGGGAAGCCATCGCTCCTTTTGCTTTAAGAGTCAGCACCAATCGAGCCTCGGCCTACCACAAATCAGGAGCCGCATCCGGAAAACTCACTGTCTCCTCCATTAACATCGGGACTCAAGCTTCATTCCCCATCAACCGTTTTATCCCTTTCTTGAAATTTGAAGGTTCGTTCAACTTTAATGACGTGTCTTT
>OMIX01000034.1 GCA_900299195.1 Deltaproteobacteria bacterium | reverse complement strand
GGATTTGGGTTCTTTTTTAAGAACATTTCTTTGGGAAAGGGAAGCTGGTTAACTTCGATTTCCTTCATAAAACTGGGAATGTTTCCTGTGGGGTTTAAACTTCCCAAGACCTTTCCGTCTTTATCCCTTCCGGTTTGTTCGAAAAGATAAATATCTTGTACTTGGTAATTGCCATTCAAATCCATCCCTAAACCTTCTGAGATGTGCGTGACCTTTCTGGAACCATCTTGCATTCTGGAAAGTTGCAAAACAACATTGATTGCAGAGGCCACTTGTGAGCGAACGGCTTGAATGGGAACATCCGATTCGGTCATCATGGCTAAGGTTTCTAAGCGAGTTAAACATTCTTTGGGGTTGTTGGAGTGAACGGTTCCCATCGACCCTGAGTGGCCAGTATTCATGGAGCTAATCAGGTCCATGGCCTCTCCGCTTCGAACCTCTCCCACAATCACTCGATCCGGGCGAAGTCGCAAAGAGGATTTCACGAGATCTCGCAAGGTAACCAGCCCCTTGCCGTATTCATCGGCGGGTCGCGCTTCAAAATAGACGACATGAGTGTTGTGAATTTTTAACTCAGCGGAATCCTCGAGAACTAAAATCCTTTGATTGGGTTGGCAGCGGCTAGCTAAAATATTTAAAATGGTAGTTTTCCCGGAACCCGTTCCTCCGGAAACAATAATATTTTTTTTCAAGTAAAGGCAAACATCAATAAATCTTGCGGCGTCAACGGTCAAAGCTCCCTTGGCAATCAGATCTTTCATTTCGAGTTTTGATTTTGAAAACTTTCGAATCGCAACGGTAGTCCCGTTTTTAGCTACTGGGGGTACCACAGCGTGAATCCTAGAGCCATCGGGAAGTCGTGCATCTAGAAAAGGTCTCTCTTCATCAATTGGGCGGCCCACAAATTGAGAAATATTTCTTACTGCCGCAATTAAAGCTCCCTCGTCGTCAAATTTCGCTTCGGTTTTTTCAACAAACCCTTTGCGTTCAATAAAAATATTGGCAGGGCCATTGATCATAATTTCGGTAACCGAATCGTCTTTTAAATAAGCAAGTACGGGGGCAAGAAAGACCTGAATGCTAGAATCGAAAACCGACATTTTAGGGCTCCTCAACAACAATTTCGCCGGAAGCGCCAGTGATCACATCATGAAAACTGTAAACTCCGGGTTTGGGTTCAAATTCAATTTCCGTTACACGGCTTGCGGTAAGCTCTCGATTAATTTCAAACTTGGATCGGTCGAGTTCATTCTTCTTTTGACCTTCATCACTGGACGCTACCCACCTTTGGATGTTGAGCCGTTCAATAACTAGCGCCGCAGGTTTTCGATTGGTCGTAGTAAATAAAAGTCGAATGGAGCTGCCAGACTTCATGACGAGTTTGGCCGGGTAAAATTCCTGGTGGGCCAAGATAATCGAAAAATCGGAAACTCCCCGTGCCGCCCGAGTGGGAGTGGTGGGAGGAACTGCAAGTTGAGTGATAAAAGTTTCGATGGGAATGCCGTGAGTAGCATCCGACATGGCTTGGGCCAATACCTGGGGAGCTAAAACTAACGGAATGTGTTGGGTAGGCTTGGGAGTGGTTTTTAGTTGTGAGACTCTAGCGGGTTTAACAGGTTCTACTCGAGTCACGATCATTTCTGTTTCAATAGGGTCCGCAGAATCTCCCTGAGCTTTTGCAATCGCCGAGGGAAGTTTGGGGTGGCTAGACTCCTCCGTCACTGGAGTAAGAGTTGGCTTTTTAATTGGAGAGGGGGGGAGCCATTTCGGATTTAGCGACGACGGGCTTTGCTTGAGATTTCGCATTCCCCGATGCCGAAGCCGAGAGCTCCGCATTTTTGAGTGCTGCGGGAATCTCTGGCGTGGGGACATAGCTGGGGTCGGGTTTTGAAAGATCTAAGTCTTGGACTTCAGCTTTAGGAGAGAAATTTTTATCTTCTAGATCTACAGGTTCGGTCGGGAAAAGGGGAGTGAGCGGTTTCTCGAGTTCAGCATCATCTGCTTGAGATTTTAAGTTTAAGGTAGGAGTTTTCGATTCCTCCGGTTGGCTTTCACTTGGGGTTGCTTTCGACTGAATCGCTCGTTCTTGAACTGGCTCGGGAGCAGGAACTTCAATAGTGGTGACGACTGGCAATTCGTCCGGAAGTGTTTCAGGTGAAATTTCATCTTCTTCGCCTTCACCGAAAACAGCGAGACTAAGCCCCAAAAAGCCAATGACTAGAAATACGGGGAATGATCTTTTAAGTTTCATAGGTGAGTCTCTTCAATGACTTATCGGTATAATTCGTGAATTTCTAAAACGATTCTAAAAGGATCATGAACATCTAACGCCCGCTCTCCCCAGCCGGTTTAGTAAGCCTCGCCTTAACAGGTTCAATGCATCATCAACTACTTACAAAAACTTTGTGGAGGACTATACCCCGATGGGTTCTCCAACAAAATAATGAGACTCAGCGCATTCGCTGACCCGAGACGCAAAAGATTTCATGAGGGCGGGATGTTTGGGAAAGTACTTTCTTGCCATAAATAAATTATGAAGTTTGCAAAGGCACCGTAAGTTCTCTTTGTCTCGACTGCTGCCCCCGAAGGCGTAAGGGCGTACATGATCGATTTCAAGATGGGCTGTTTGGGAGCACCTAACTCCAGAGGGTGAAATAT
>OMIX01000033.1 GCA_900299195.1 Deltaproteobacteria bacterium | reverse complement strand
TAAGATGCTTTTGCAAAGTTCATAACCTGTATTTGGCCAGGCACTACTTTCCAAAATCTCGAAGCTTTGAGAGCCAAAAATGGAATGTGCCTATCAAGGATAGGGAGCGGCCTCACTTTGCGTAAATACAAGTAACCTGTGGGATTAGGTGCACCTTCTCTTTGTTTGCTACGTCTCATAAACTTTTCGGAGATCTCAGTCTTTCGTTGTCCGCGGAATTTATGTTTCTTAAATTTTTCCTGGATTTTAGTGGGATTGCAGATAAGACTGCAGAAATTAACTACGACTAAACGGAGAGTGATCCATTTTAAAATCTGGTTCCATTTTTACTGAGTGGATTAGCCCTATAGGGACTCTAGGTTTAGTGGGGTCCGAATTTGGATTAGAGTGCCTGCTTTGGGAGCATCAATGTAAAAACTTATCGGCCATTCCGAAAGGCTCGAACTCAGTGTTGGAAGACACAAAAAAACAGCTGGCACAATACCTTGAGGGGAAACGAAAAGTATTTCATCTAAAATTAGCCCCGAACGGCACTTGGTTTCAAAAGGCTGTTTGGCATGAGGTCTCAACTGTTCCCTTTGGTAAAAAGTTGAGTTATGGGGAGCTTGCTCAACACCTAGGCTCTAGCCAAAAAGCTCGAGCCGTGGGCATGGCCCTTTCCCGCAACCCTATTCCCCTCATTGTTCCCTGCCACCGAGTAGTGGGAGCCAAGGGTAATTTGGGTGGGTTTTCGGGGGGCACAGTGATGAAGTCTTTTTTATTAGATCTAGAAGGGTCGCTCTAATTCTTTCTTCTAAAAGACGTGGGCGCCTTCTGAGCCGACAACCGTAACTTTAAAGCCTCTAAAGCAGCCAACCTAAGGTCGTTTTCGTAAACAAAAGAAAAGAAATCTCTCACGTCTGGATCTTCTTGAATCAATGTTTCAAGAGAAACCTTTTTTTCCTGTCTAGGTTTGAAAGGCACAACATTGTTCACGAAAGTTTCTTTTTCGAACATCAAGAACCCCCTAAATGAAAAATGACTCAATTGACTGGATTAAAATTAACGAGATGCGGCATTATGCCTAATCCTTTGTCTAAACTCAAGACAATTATTATAAGCATATGATTTTATGGTGTTTTTAATAGCAAAAACCTCAAGGTTGACGACCTTCCCCCCCTCACTTACTCTGTGCCCAGTTCTTAATTTTCATGGACCACACTTTTTCACATCTGGGTCTCTCAATAAGAAAGATAACACTATGAAATCACATCCTCTTTTTGAAAAGCTTCGCATTTTTGCGCCTGGCCCCACTCCGGTTCCCGATTTAGTTCTAGCTGAAATGGCTAGGTCACGTCTTCATCATCGAACCAAAGAATTTGTAGAGATTTTAACTCGTGTAAAAACCGGGCTACAGTTTTTGTTTCAAACCAAACAGCCTGCTTATGTCCTTTCAAGCTCTGGAACGGGAGCCATGGAGACTGTTATCGTCAACCTATTTGCTCAAGGGGATGAAGTCATCGTGGTGGATGGAGGAAAGTTTGGCGAGCGTTGGGGAAAGTTGGCTGGCAAATTCGGCCTGACGGTTCATACCCTTAAAGTAGACTGGGGAACGGCCGTTTCTCCAGATGAAGTTGTTCAACAATTAAAAGCCCATCCCAAAACCCGCGGAGTTCTTTTTCAAGCCTCAGAAACTTCTACGGGCGTTTATCATCCCGTGAAAGAAATTGCCGAAGCCGTTCATAAAAATAGCGATGCTTTAGTCATTGTGGATGCCATTACTGCTTTAGGCGTCGTTGATTTGCCCATGGAAAAATGGGGGCTTGATGCCGTAGTAAGTGGATCTCAAAAAGCTTTAATGCTGCCTCCAGGGTTGGCTTTTTTAGCACTTTCTGAAAGAGCTCATGAACAGAGAAAGCGTTCCAATATTCCCAATTTTTATTTCAATTTAGGGGCTGAGGATAAAGCGGCTTTAGGAGGGGAAACGGCATGGACTCCTGCGGTCAGTTTAATCTGTGGACTAGATGTGGTTTTAACTCAACTCCAAAAAACAGGTTTAGAGCCCGTATTTAAACACCATGCCAGACTGGCCGAAGCCACGCGAAGAGGAGTGAAAGGTTTAGGATTAGAACTTTTTGCAAAAACCTCTCCCTCTGATGCCGTCACAGCTGTTCACGTCCCCAAAGAAATATCGGAAGGGAAGAAAGTAGTTTCTTATTTAAGAGATCAATTTGGCGTGACCATTGCGGGCGGCCAAGATGCTTGGAAGGGAAAAATTTTCAGAATCGCACATTTGGGATTTTACGACGAACTGGACATGCTCACCATTTTAAGTGCGATTGAAAACACCCTTAAGGCTCTCGGTGGCCACATCGAGTTGGGCCAAGGTGTAGCGGCAGCTTCACAATACTTTTTAGAAAGCAGAAATCATGGAAAATAAAATGCGCGTCTTAATCGCGGATGGATTGGCTAAAGAAGGGGCTTCCCTACTCAAACAAAACTCAAAAATTGAGGTTCTTCCCTTTGATGCCATTGACAGAACTGAACTTAAAGAAAAACTTCCCCAAGTCGATATTTTGATCGTTCGATCAAGAACTCAAGTAGATAAAGATCTGCTGGAGTCAGGAAGAAATTTAAAATTGATCCTCAGAGCTGGAATTGGGTTAGACAATGTGGACGTGCCAGCATGTACCGACATGGGTGTAGTAGTCATGAACGCCCCAACCGGAAACATCGTAACTACCGCGGAGCACGCACTAGCGATGATTTTTGCAGTTTCTCGTCACATTCCACAAGCCGATGCCACTCTTCGATCGGGAAAATGGGAAAAAAAGAAATTTCAGGGCAATGAACTCAGGGGAAAGACTTTAGGTCTTTTGGGATTAGGGAACATCGGAAGAACTGTAGCCGAAAGAGCTCTGGGACTCGGCATGAGAGTGTTGGCCCATGACCCTTACGTTAGCCCTGAGGCTGCTGCAAAACAAAAAATTTTACTGGTAGGATTTGATGAACTTCTATCCTCCTCCGATTATGTTAGCGTTCATGTGCCCCTTCTCAAATCAACGCAGCATCTTCTTAACTCAGTGGCTTTGAGAAAAATGAAAAAAGGGGCTTACTTAATCAATTGTGCGAGAGGGGGAATTGTCGATGAAAAAGCTCTGCTCGAAGTTTTAGAAGAAAAGCATTTGGCAGGAGCAGCTCTCGATGTTTTTGAAACAGAACCCTTACCAGCCGATTCTCCACTTCTCAGATGCAATGACCTGGTTTTAACCCCCCATTTAGGAGCCAGCACCGATGAGGCTCAAGTGCAAGTCAGTTTGGAAGTTGCCGATCAAATTGCTCTCTACGTAGAACAAGGAGTTCTTAAAAATGCCATTAACGTTCCCAATGTAACTTTGGAACAACTTAATGTCATTAAACCCTATGTACAATTGTGCGAAAAGTTGGGGGCCTTTGCCACACAAGCTGGACCTCAAACCGTTAAGAAAATCAAAGTTCATTACGAAGGCAACATTTCTTCTCTCAACCGTGAACTTTTAACTTTATCGGTGCTCAAAGGATTTCTCGCTCCTGTGCTTTCCACCACGGTCAACTTTGTCAACGCAAGAAAGCTTCTTAAAGAACGGGGCATTCGAGTGGAAGAGTCTTTTGAACACGATTGTACCGACTATAACAGTCTAGTCGAGCTCACTGTTACGGGGGATGATACCTTCTCTTGCTCAGGAACTTTATTTGGAAAAGAAGAGGCCCGAATTATCCAGGTGGATCATTTCAACATTGATGCCATTCCGACCGGTTATCTTCTTTACACCAAAAATGTCGACCAACCCGGAGTGATAGGTTCGATGGGAACTCTACTCGGGACTCATGGAGTTAACATCGCTAGAATGCATTTAGGTCGCGAGCCAAAAAAGCCAGAAGCTATTGCTTTGATCAATATTGATTCCGAACCCTCAACGGTTGCCCTAGAGGCTTTAAGAAAAGTTAAGGGAATGTTGTCGGTCAAATCGATAAAAATTTAGAAGGAGCTAACATGCCACAAGCAGTTGTCATTATCGGTGTCCAATGGGGTGATGAAGGAAAAGGTAAAATTGTCGACTATTATGCTTCATCCGCCGACATGGTTGCCCGATTTCAAGGGGGTAATAATGCCGGTCACACGTTGGTCGTAGACGGAAAAAAGACGATTCTTCACTTAATTCCCTCTGGAATTTTACACCCGCATGCAAAATGTCTGATAGGTTCAGGGGTGGTCGTGGATCCCGAAAATTTCTTGCAGGAAGTTGAGATCTTAAGAAAAGCGGGAATTGCCAACTTAGAAGAACGGATCTACCTCAGCGATCGATGTCATTTGATTGTGGACTACCATAAACACCTAGATGCAGCCCGAGAGAGCAAAAAAGCAGGTAAGATTGGCACGACTAAAAGAGGAATCGGCCCGGCATATGAAGATAGGGCGTCTCGAAGAGGTTTGAGGGTAGCTGATCTTTATAACGAATCTGCTTTTGAGGAAAAGCTCAAAGAAAATTTGGCAGAAAAAAACTTTTTGCTCAAGCAGTATTACGGTGTTGAATCGGTGTCGATGGAAAGCTTTCTTGCAAAATACAAAGACATCGCACGAAAATTAAAACCTTTCGTCCGAGATGTGTCTGCTGAGCTTTTTCAAGCTATCGATGAAGACAAAAAGATTCTTTATGAAGGGGCTCAAGGAGTTTTATTGGACGTGGATTATGGAACCTATCCCTATGTCACTTCCTCTCAAACGCTCCCCTCTCAGGCGGCTTTAGGTTTGGGGGCCAGAGTTCCCAAAGACACTTTGTTTGTCGGTGTGATTAAAGCTTATTCGACTCGAGTGGGAGAGGGTCCGTTCCCGACTGAGCTCACCGATGCCTTTGGAGATCAACTTAGAGAGAGCGGTTCGGAATATGGAGCCACAACGGGACGACCCCGGCGTTGCGGTTGGCTAGACTTAGTGGCTGTGAAATATGCGGTTCAAGTTTCGGGAATCAAAAACCTCGCCATTACCAAAGCCGATGTGCTTTCCGGAATCTCCGAACTAAAAGTTTGTATCGCTTATGAGTATCAGGGGAAACGCATCCATACCATTCCTGCAGATACCTCGATACTTTCAAAAGTAAAACCCGTGTACGAAACTTTGCCAGGATGGAATGAGGATTTAACTCAAGTGAGAAACCCTCAGGACATTCCTCAATCCCTGCAAAACTACTTGAGGTTTATTGAAAACTTTACAGGAACTCGAATCAATCTGGTTTCGACAGGCGCAGGTCGCGAAGCGGTGATCGATATTCAAAAGGCATTTTAAATATCTAAGTCAGATAAATGGGAGGTCATCTCAAATTGACTTGAATTAAAGTCATAAAGATAGACTTTGGTTTGTTTACCTTTTCCCCATATCACCAGACCGTCCCGTGGAGTTGCTGGCTCCCCAAACTGCCCTTCTCGAGTTCTAGCACTATAGATCTCTACCAAAGGTTCAGAGAGTATGATCTCTTTTAAGGTCTTTTCTCTCTGCCGAAGAACAATGTGGGTTTTTCCAGCTGAGTTAGAAGCGACTCCGTCTAAATATCCGTTGCCGTCAAAATCCCCTTGTAAAACCGTTGAAGCCACTTCTCGATTAGTTTGCATTGGAGCTTCGCGGTTTTCATCCTTGGGGGAATTGATCCACTCCTGAAACTTTCCTTCATGATAGAGACTTACTGCTACTTTTGAACCTTTCTCATCCCATTCCTCAAATGACCCTTCGAGTAGACCTTTGGAGTAGCGTCGTTCAGACATTGGCTTGCCATCCCCATAAAATAACGAGTAGGTGCCCTCTAGCTGACCGTTTTTATACTGGGCCGCTAAATGCAACCGTCCGTTGGCATACCAATCCCGATACAACCCTTCCCAACCTAGCTTGCCGGAATTCACTTCAGTCTTTTTATTTCCATTGGGGTACCATGAAGTCCAAACTCCAGAAGGAACCCCTTCTTCATAAAACGATCGGCTCTCTAGTTCTCCATTTTCATGCCAGGTGAGTTGTTCGCCCTGCTTAATTCCTGAAACGTAATTTTCCTCACTTTTCTTTTTTCCACTAAAATAAAATGATTTTTGGGGTCCCTGTTTTAATCCTTGTGAATAATTTTCATCTGCAAATAGGACTTTTTTAGGAGTTAAAGCCAGAGACTTGCCATGAATTACGCCTGCGACGTAATGGACAATTAACTGCCCGCCATCCTCATAGGTATACCGAGTGGGCCCATGAGGGACTCGACATCCTCCGTTAGAATCAAAGCTTTTGGGTAATATTTCGACGAAATCATTTTGGGGACAAACTTCCATCGCCTTAACACACATTTCGGTTTGCTTCTTACCCTCTTTTTTAAGTTCAAGTTGAGTCCCGGGAGGGCACAAAAGGCTCTTGCCACCCAATGCAGAATATTGGAACAGCAAAAACACCAAGACCACAACGCCTAAGTGATTAGACATCGAACACCTCCGAGCGTTTATGATTTAACTCAAGTTTTAGAAAGCAGGTTAGACCAGCTCTCTGATTGAATTTATGGGAAAAATCCTCGATAAAGCATCGCTTTTGACAAATGCTCAATCGACACTGCAAAAGCCGAGAGCCTCATATCCACTTTTTTAGCTTGATGAAAATCATAAACTCTTGAGAAAGCATTAGAGATAATATCCCATAGCTTATTATTCACATCTTTTTCGCTCCAAAAGAAGCTCTGCATTCCTTGAACCCATTCGGAGTAAGAAACGATCACCCCGCCGGAGTTGGCGAGGATGTCAGGAATAGTGAAAACTCCCTTTTCATTCAAAATCTCATTGGCTTCAATCGTAGTCGGGCCGTTGGCTCCTTCAGCTAAAATCCGACATTTCACTTTGTCGGCATTCTCTTTGGTAATTTGATTACTCAAAGCTGCAGGAATCAAGATATCTACCTTAAGCTCCAGAAGTTCTTTATTGGAGAGCTTATCTCCCCCCGGAAATCCTTCAAAGCTTCGATGCTCGTTGAGCCAGTTTTTAGCTGCTACCAAATCGAGCCCTTTACTATTATAAATTCCCCCAGAAACATCACTCACGGCGACCACTTTACATCCTAAACCGTTAATGATCTTGGCTGAATAATATCCCACATTTCCAAAGCCCTGCACGGCAACTGTGGTATTTTCGCCTAATTCCATGTTGAGCCGTTTTGCAGCTTCAATCACGGTGTAGACAACCCCTCTACCAGTCGCGTCCACTCGGCCAAGTGATCCCCCAATCTCAATGGGTTTTCCAGTCACCACTCCTGGAACCGCATAACCTAACTGAGCACTGTACGTGTCCATGACCCAAGCCATGGTCTGAGCATCCGTTCCTACATCCGGCGCTGGAATATCTCTATCCGGGCCAATCAGCATAAAAATTTCTGAAGTGTACCGACGTGTTAAACTTTGTTTCTCCCGACGAGACATGGTACTCGGATCGCAGCGAATCCCACCTTTGGCTCCTCCCAGAGGAAGTCCCACTAGAGAATTCTTAAAGGTCATGAGCATCGATAACGCAGAAGTTTCCGCCAGGTTTACTTCCGGATGGTAACGGATTCCCCCTTTGGCGGGACCCAAAGTAGTATTGTGCTGAACTCTAAACCCATCAAACACTTTGATAGATCCATCGTCCATTCGCACTGGGATTGAAACGTAAAGTACCCGTCGAGGCTTAGCCAATCTTTGATAGACATTAGGGTCGAGATCAATTTGACGACCCGCTGCGCTCATCACATCGAGGCAATTTTTATAAAACGGATGGTCTTCCCATCCAACGATCACTGTTTCGGAATGGTCCAACATAAACTCTCCTAAAGAAAAATAGTCTACCCCCTTCTTTTAAAGTCGTCATCCTGGTTTTATTGAGAATTTTGGGTTTTTTAGGTGGGTTGGGACTATTTTGGAACTGGTATCGTCTAGACGTCTTTCTCTTTAAGCTCTTTACCGTCGTGAGTCAGTAGCTTGGCCTGGTTATTATACTTGGTGATGATATGGACTGGCCTTTTCCAAAGAAGCTGGATGTTTCGTAGGGTTTCAGAGGCCTTATCAAACTCTAAATCCACTCCCTCATGCCGATGGGTTAAAAGCAATTCGGCTCGATTCTCAAAATTGGCATCTTCAACACAAATGATAGGATTGCCAAAGTTAGTTAGAGAAAAGAGAAGTTGATTTTTAACTTTTCTCCAATCGCGGTCTACAATTTCATACTGGCCGGTTCTACGGTTGAACCCATAAGTAAAAAGTTTCAACCGATGACAGAACTCTTCATTCATAAAACTGTCAATGAAGGTGACATCGTTATGAAGTTTTCTAACTTCAAATATCTTTTGTCTACCCAATCCGGTCTTCTTGTCCCAAAACTTTTTCTGTTCCGAACTGTCACACTCCTCATATTCTTTCCCGAACTTTCCACGATTCCATCGGTCTTCAATATCACGATAAAGCTCAATTCCGATTTTGTACGGATTGATCTGCCCCGGGCTTGAACCCATAGTTCCTGCATGATGATCTGCGTAATCGATCACTTCCGAATCTTTCAACACATGTTGAGTCATGATCGTGGAATGCCAGTAACTAGCCCATCCCTCATTCATTATTTTAGTCTGTCCTTGAGGAGCAAAATAATAAGCTTCTTCACGGACAATCGAGAGAATTTCCCTCTGCCAATTATCTAAGGGAGCACAATGAATTAAAAATTGAAGAATGTCTCTTTGCGGTTCCAATGGAAACTTTCTGTGTTTTTCCGATTCCTCACGAATCTTTTTTTCTTGTTCCTCGAGGTAATCACGAGGGTTCACATACTTGTCCATGTAGTCTTTGGATCCGAACTTCTTAACTCCGACATCTTCAAAAGATTCGTCGAGGGCATGACCTAGATTGTTTTTCTTCGTAGGGTTAGGCTTTTGAACAAACACTGAAAAAAAATCGATAAGATTATCTATTGAACAACAGACATCAATAAAATTTTCAACTGTGTCTACACCGTATCTATCTTGATACTCTCTAATTCGGGTGGCGTGATTAGCCATCTCATCCAGCATTTTTCGATTAGTCTTAGAGAACCACATGTTGTTCTTAAAAAAATCATTGTGGCCATAAACATGGGCCATCACCAATTTTTGGTCGACGATTTCATTGCCTGTTTGAAGGTAGGCATAGCAAGGATCATTATTAATCACTAGTTCATAAATCTTTTGAAGACCATAAGTATAGGACTTACTCAAATAATCGTAGTCCATTCCAAATCGCCAGTGAGGGTAACGAGTGGGAAATCCTCCAGTCGCAGCAATTTCGTTAATCTCGTCGTAGTCCACCAATTCAAAAACGGTCTCAAAGGTATCTAACCCATAACCTCGAGCGATCTCTTTAATCTCAGAGTGGGCCTTTTGTAATTCGGGGGGAAGAATTCTTCTCATTTTCCTTTTCCTAAAAAGTCTTTAAGAGATCGGTAAATCGCTTCCTTGCTCTCAATTTTGGAAGTAATCAGACGTTCTTCTTCTTTGAAATTTTCTAGGAGATCCTTGATAAACTGACCGCTGCCATATCTACTTTCCACTTGCCCGTAACAAAATGCATTTAACTTTGGCAAAAGATCGTGTCTTAGAAGCTCCACACAAAGTTTAGTGTCCTCTCCAGACCAGTTATCACCGTCTGAAAAATGGAACGAATAAATATTCCATTCCGACACAGGATACTCTTTATCTATAATCTCGTTAGCTAAACGATAAGCAGAACTGATTAAAGTCCCTCCACTTTCTCGTGTGTGATAAAAAGTTTGCTGATCAACTTCTCTTGCAGTTGCATCATGAATAATATACCTGATTTCAACATCGTTATACTGAGAGCGAATCCAAGTATCTATCCAAAAGGACTCTGTACGAACAATTTCTTTTTGTTCGTCTCCCATACTTCCCGAAACGTCCATCATGTAAATAATCACAGCATTATTCTCAGGCTTTGTGACGCTTTTCCAACTGCGGTAGCGGTGGTCTTTTTTTATCGGAATGATAACGGGGTCTTCCGGGTTGTACTGACCCGTTACAATCTGACGTTTGAGAGCTTCTTTGAATGTTCTTTTGACATGTCGTAGGGAATAGGACCTACGGTGTGAATTCCAGAATACTTATTTTTATACGCTTGAAGGGCGCCAGAACCTTTAGGTTGAATATTAGGTAACTCCAATTCCTCAGCGAGCATTTGGGCCAACTCAGCTAAGGTCACATCAACTTCTAAAGAATGTTCACCACTCGAATTTCCAGCTTGTTGTTCCCCTTCTTCGGACTGACCCGGTCCCAGGGGAGTCCCCGGAGCCCCATCGCCTTGTCCCACCCCCCCCGATTGGCGCTTTCCAAACTTGAACCGGGGAAGATCAATTTGGGGGATGGGAATGCTGACATAGTCTTTCCCCTGCCGGCCGATGAGCTCACCGTGACTGATATACTTTTTGAGGTTCTGCTTGATCTTGCCTTTAACGATCTGCTTAAACCTCTGATGATCTCGTTTGATCCCCGACATCATGAGATGGTATTTCCTTTATTTTCTTTTCACATCGCCTCGAGCAAAGATGGAGGCCACAAATGTGAGAATATCGGTCGAACAGATTTCACAATACCCATAATTCTTAATGAGTCTGCCCTTCACAATGTCGATCTTTTCCTGTGTACTTTGATCTACGATATTGGAAACCAAACTGGTCAATTTGATCGTATCTTTTTGATCTTCGAACAATTTTAGTTCCAAGGCTTTATGAAGGCGTTCATTCGTTTTATAGTCGAACTGTCTTCCTTCTAACGCCAAAGCACCGATGTAGTTCATTACTTCTCGACGGAAATCATCCTTTCGACTGTCAGGAATATCGATTTTCTCTTCGATGGAACGCATCAAACGCTCATCGGGCTCTTCATCTTGTCCTGTATACCGATTCTTAACTCGTTCACGTTGAGTGTAAGCCTTCACATTATCAATATAATTGGAACAGAGCCTGGCCATCGCCTCTTCATCAGCAGAAATAGCACGCTGAACCTCGCTCTTGACGATATCTTCATACTCCTGTTTCACCACAGCTAATAACTCTCGATAGTGCTTTTTCTTATCTTCAGAGGAAATCAAGGAATGGTTTTTTAATCCCCCTTCCAATTCGTTCAGAACCATGAAGGGATTAAGACAAGAAACATTTCCTTCATGTGAGTTAACCAAGGAGTTTGAAATTTTATCCTGAATATACCTTGGAGAAATTCCTTCCATTCCTTCTCGAACGGATTCTTTTCTTAGTTCTCTCACATTGTCTTCAGTAAATCCCGGTAATGTCTTTCCGTTATATAGCTTCAGCTTTTGTAACAAAGTGAGGTTCGCTTTTTTAGGAATCTCTAAGCGAGTCAATACAGCCCACATCGAAGCCATTTCTAAAGTGTGAGGAGCAATATGCTTTCCTTTAATGCTCTTGGAGTTAAAATCCTTCCTGTAAATTTTCACCTCTTCGCCGAGCTTGGTGATATAAGGGACATCGATTTTTACCGTACGATCACGCAAAGCCTCCATGAATTCATTATTTTGGAGTTTTCGATATTCGGGCTCATTCGTGTGGCCAATGATCACTTCATCAATATCAGTTTGTGGGAATTTCTTGGGTTTCACTTTGTGCTCTTGTGAAGCTCCTAAGAGGTCATAAAGAAACGCCACATCGAGTTTCAAAACCTCGATAAACTCCACGATACCTCGATTAGCAATATTAAATTCTCCATCGAAGTTAAAAGCTCTCGGATCTGAATCCGAACCATACTCCGCTATTTTCCGGTAGTTGATGTCCCCGGTAAGCTCAGTGGAATCTTGATTTTTTTCATCCTTTGGTTGAAAAGTTCCAATGCCCACTCTTCCTTTTTCAGACAACATGATTCTGACAACTTTGACGTGGTCAACCACTTTGGTCCAATCACCTTTGTAAAAATTGAGTAACTCATTAAAAATAAAGTTACAGGCCGGGTCTAAATCTCCCTCGATATGGATCCGATGACCTTCTTTTCTTCCACGATTGATCTCTTCCGTAAATTTTTTACGAAAATCTTGAGGAATTAGTTTCAGGGGTTCTTCATGCATCGGGCACTTGAGCTCACCCATGGCTCCCAAAATCTTTTCTGGAATTTTTCCAGGTCCCGCAACCCACTTGAAGGAATAAATGGCCCCTTCTTCAGTCGTAGAATAATACTCAAGCCCTTTTTTCATCAATCGAGCAATAGTGCTCTTTGAACTCCCCACAGGACCATGAAGTAAGATAACTCTTTTCTCAGGACCATAGGACTGTGCGGCGGCTTTCAATACGTTCACGAGTTTCATTAAGTGAACGTCGAGACCAAAAACTCCATCTTTTCCGTTATCAAAAGGATCTTTAAAGAAATTATAGGCTACGATTTTTTTCTTAAATTCCACATACTCTTCAGTGCCGTAGCTTATGATCAGGTCATAAAGTCTTTGAAAAGCATTGCGAGTCACTTCAGGCTTTTCTTTGATGATATCAATGTATTGCTGAAATGTTCCTTCCCAATTGTATTTAGCGAACTTATCTAGATCCTGAAGACCCGAGATAAAGTTTTTGACATCCAATGCAGATGAAGACATAAGCCTCTCCTAAAATAAAGTTTGGGGGAACCTTTTGATGGAATGAAGTACCACGACTGCCCCTTTTTAAAATGAACCAAGATGCGATTTGGGCACGGTAAAACTCACAAGAACTCTGACATCTTTATTATCTTCTGCGTAGCAAAATTAGTCAATGTGCGGTGGTCGGTTTTGAAGTGGGTTTACAATGAAGAGGCAATGCGACGTCCCCAAGATCGAGCCTCACTTAAAATGGCTTCCTCATCCAGCGTTAAAAGAACTCCATTCTCCATCAACACTGTTCCCCCAACAACACTGTGCTTCACGTCTCGACCACAAGCACTATAAGCCAAATGGGAAAATGGATTATATAAGGGCACTGCATGCGCAAATTCAGTGCTGATCGCTATCAGATCGGCTGACTTGCCCACTTCGATAGAGCCGATTTCATGATCCAGCCCCAGAGCCTGCGCCCCCTCTAAAGTCAACATTCTCACCACATCCTCTGACTTCAGCTTCCCTACCCCATTCTGCAGCGCCTGTAATTTAATCGCTGTGTCCGCCTCCTGTAACAAATCTAAATTGTTGTTACTCGCGGTACCATCCGTCCCTACCCCTACTCTCACCCCTGCAGCCCGCATTTTGGCCACAGGTGAAATTTGCGTACCCAATTTTAAGTTAGATTCAGGATTGTGGATCACTCCCACTCGATTTCGACTTAAAATCTCAATATCATTGTCCGACATGCAAACTGCATGAGCGGCAACGGATCTGTTTTTCCAAATTCCAATCTTTTCAAAAAATTCAGTCGGAGTCATGTTTCGTTTTTTTTGACAATCCTCAAGTTCGGTCGCAGTTTCTTGAAGATGTAAATGTACTCTCAAGCCCTTTTGCTCCGCATACCAAGCCACTTTCTCCCAAACCTTATCTGAAACTCCATAAATCGAATGTGGAGCTATCGCCGGTAAAACCCGATGATATTGGCTGATGGTAGATAAGTATTCGTCAAATTGCGAAAATATTTTTTGAGTATCTTCAACACCACTGATTTCCACTAAAGTCTGTCCACAAATAGCTCTCAAACCACTTTCATGAACCGCTTTAGCAGCCGATTCTTCAAAATAATACATATCATTAAAGAGCGTTGTGCCAGAACGAATCATTTCAACTTGGGCCAGTAAAGTTCCCAAGTAAACAAACTCCTGACTTCCCCATTTTTTTTCAAGTGGGAAAATTTTGTCATTTAACCAAGTGTGCAGAGGTAAATCGTCAGCGATACCTCTAAGAAGTGTCATTCCCGTGTGGGTATGCCCGTTGATTAGCCCTGGTAAAACCAAGCATTGAGCGGCATCAATCACTTTCTTGGCTTTGAGAGAGGTCGGTTTCTCTAAAGTTTTTATTGAAACAATTCTTCCATTCAAAATGTCGATCTGGGCATTTTCAATAATTTCATTAGTTTTATTAAAAGTAAGAGCAGTTCCACCGATGATAGTAAGATCGGGAATAGACTTAAATTCTTGATGTTCCAAATTCATCCCTTTAGTTTCTCAGGATCGAAAGCAAATGGAAAGAGGGAGCTCATAGTGATTTTTTGAATTTGATCCCCTTTTTTATTCACGGCAATGACCTCACAATCGCTGCCAAACTCTTGAATCACTTGCAAGCACATACCACAAGGAAAAACGGGGACTTGAGAAGAGGCTGCCACCACAATTTTTCTAATCCTTTTCCCCCCCTCAGAGACCATCTTAACAATAGCCGTTCTTTCTGCACACAACCCGGCCGGATACGAGGCGTTTTCCACATTACATCCCGTAAAAACTTTACCTCGGTCATCCATTAAAGCACTTCCTACCCAATACTTTGAGTAAGGGGCATAAGCCTTTTTTTTAGCTCGGATAGCCTCTTTTATCAGAGATTTTTCTTCACTAGTGAAGGGGCTCTCTTTATTTTTTCTCTTCATAGCTTAGTTTCCATGGATTGAATCGATTCTCTGACCAGAGCACAAAATTTAGTTTGAACCTTTTTTGCCGTCTCCGAAACCTCAGAGTGCTCCAAAGGAGTGGGACTGACTCCAGCAGCCAAGTTGGTCACACAAGAGACTGCAACGACTCGTTTTCCCATGTGATGGAGAGCAATAGCCTCAGGAACGGTCGACATCCCCACCACGTCTCCACCTAGGATCTGATACATTCTGATTTCGGCTGGAGTCTCATAAGAGGGGCCGTGAAGCCCGACATAAATCCCTTCCCGCAACTCCATGGCTAACTTTTTAGCGGTTTGCGAAACGATCCCTCTCAGTTCAGGGTCATACAAATGGGTCATGTCAGGAAAACGAGTTCCCAACGAATCTAAATTTTTTCCCACTAAGGGATTAGTTCCCATCAGGTTGATGTGATCTTTAATCAACACCAAATCCGCAGGCTGCATGTCGGGATGGAGAGCTCCTGCCGCATTAGTGAGAAAAAACACTTTAGCTCCACACATACCGAATACTCGAAATGGAAAAACAACCTCCTCCATTTTAAGCCCCTCGTAAAAATGCAATCGTCCTTGCATGCAGGCGACTCGAACTCCTCCTAGTTTTCCTACCACCAATCTAGACACATGCCCCTCAACAGAAGTTTGAACTACATGGGGAATGTCTTGGTAAGAGATCTCTGTTTCAACTTGAATTTCATTAAGAAGATTTGAAAGGCCACTTCCTAAAACGATTAAAAAATCAGGAAAAGTAGGAACTTTTGATTGAACAAATCTTTTAGCTTCATTTAACTTTTCAAAACCGCTGATCATGTCAATACCTCTCTTAGAATAGGTGTTTTTTTAAATGGGATTCCCGAGGGGTTCACCATTTTTATAGATTCCTTTAAAGTTTCTTTAATGTTCTCTATTTCTGAAGCGCTTCGATGGTAGACACGAATCAAAGGTTCACCTTCTTTTACCTCATCACCCACTTTTTTAAAAACCTCAAACCCGACTTTTCCATCGATGGAATCTTCTTTCACCGCTCTTCCACCGCCTAGTTCTACTAAAAGAACGCCAAGCTTTCTGGCATGCATTTCGGACAGGATCCCGCTGCAATCCGCTAAATAATCCCAAGTCAGATACCTGTCTCGAAATTGGTCTCTTTCCTCTTCAAAAGCTTGAAAATTTCCATTCTGAGATTCAAACATTTTCCTAAAAATCGAGAAGGCTTCCCCACGAGCAATCACTTCTTCACACATCGACTGAGCCTCAGCACAAGAAACCTTTTTCCGTGATCCCAAATGAATCATCCAGGCCGAACTCACTAAAACTAACTTCTCTAAGTCAGGTTCTCGTTTTTTACCGTTTAGAAAATCGGCACATTCCTCCACCTCAAGAAAATTCCCTACCTTATATCCCAACGGTTCATCCATCTGGGAAAGTAAAGCTACACTCTCTAAGCCTTGTCTTTTTGCAACAGCCAATAAACCACAAGCCAGCGCTTTAGAATCTTCTATTTTTTCCATAAAAGCGCCTAACCCTGTTTTAACATCAAACAAAATCCCATCTAGGTTCTCTGCCAGTTTTTTACTCATGATACTGGAAACAATCAGAGGAATACTCTCTATAGTCCCGGTCACATCACGCAAAGAATAAATTCTGCGGTCCGCGGGAGCTATCGATTCGGTTTGCCCAGCCATAAAAAACCCCTGATCTTTTAACAAATCAAGAGCTTCTCGAGTTTCTAGTTGAGTAGAGAATCCTGAAACCGATTCCAACTTATCTAAGGTCCCACCCGTGTGGCCCAGTCCTCTTCCCGAAATCATGGGAATTCGAATATCAATATCCCCTAAAAACTTTTCAACTACTTTTCTAACTAAAGGAACAAGAATCAGAGAAACTTTATCTCCTACTCCTCCAGTGCTGTGTTTATCTATCCAGAACTGCTTTGAGAGGTTAACGTTTTTTTCTCTAGGTAGAGTAGAGCCTGAATGCCACATCAATTCAGTCCAATGGGTCAATTCTTTCTCTGTCATCCCTTGAAAGAAAACGGCCATGAGCCAAGCACTCAACTGATATTCTTTGATCTCCCCTTTTAAGAAACCGCTTAGCAGAAACTCAAGCTCATCTTTCGAGTTTTCGAGACCTTTTCGTTTCTTGGTGATTATCTCTTTGGCTTGCATAGGAAGCTATGTCCCTCAAGAGGTAATTTTGAGTGGGTGATTTGATAAGCCTCTAAAAGCGAGGCAGAAACGTCGGCAAATGAACTTCGGTCGTTCAAATGTTGACCCTCAAATCTAGGGGAATAGGCAATCAAAGGAACAAACTCTCTGGTATGGTCGGAACCTTTGAACGTGGGATCACAACCGTGATCCGCAGTTAAAATGAGACAATCATCCTCGGTTAACTCCTGTAAAATATTAGGGAGAAAAGTATCCATTTCACTTAAAGATTGGGCATAACCTTTCGGATCTCTTCGATGACCATATAGCTGATCAAAATCCACAAGATTGGTAAATATAAAAGCCTTTTCACCTCGGTTTTTCTGCATAAAATCTAAGGTAGCTTTTAAACTGTCCTGATTATTTCCTGTGTGATTTCCTGCAGTGATCGCACGATGAGCAAAAATATCGTCAATTTTACCTACACTGAGAACTTTAATCCCATTTTCCTGAAGAACATCTAAGCAGTTTTTAGGAGGCAAAATCGAGTAATCTTTCCGATGCTCGGTGCGTTTGAAATGACTAGAGCTGGCTCCCACAAACGGACGAGCAATCACTCTACCGATCTGGTAGGGAATCGTAAGTTTTCTGGCTACTTCACAAATCTGATATAGCCTAGATAGGCCAAACACTTCCTCGTGGGCTGCGACCTGAAATACACTGTCCCCTGAAGTATAAACGATGACTTTTCCTGTTTTAAGATGTTCTTCACCCAGTTCTTGAATAATTTGAGTCCCGCTCGCAGCCTTATTTCCTAAAACACCCGGAATCTTTGCCTCTCGAATAAAATCCTGGAGTAAATCCGCCGGAAATCCGTTCGGAAATAACTGAAAAGGAACTTCAGTCACAAGTCCTGCTAACTCCCAATGTCCTGTCGTTGTATCCTTGCCCTTACTTTTTTCTGCCATTCGAGAAACAATAGCCTTGGGATGCTGTGTTGAGGAAATTCCTTCGAAAAGCCCTAAGTGGCCAATCCCTAACTTTTCCAATTGAGGCAATTTAAGTCCCCCCACACTTTTTGCCACATGAGCCAAAGTATTGGATCCTTCATCGCCATAGAAATGGGCATCAGGAGCAGCGCCTACTCCAAAACCATCAGCAACTAAGACAATCACTCTTTTAAACGACCTAGAACTCAATCAATAGACTCCCGATGAACCGCCAGCCCCTTGAACTATGGCAATGGAAGCTGAAGTTCCTAAACGCGTGGCCCCGGCCGAGATCATTTTAATCGCATCTTCGTAGGATCTTATCCCTCCACTGGCTTTCACTCCGAATTCAGATCCTACGGTTTCTCTCATCAGTTTAATATCCGCTTCGGTGGCTCCGGACTTGGAAAACCCGGTCGAAGTTTTCACAAAGTGAGCCCCAGCCGCTTTAACTAAAGCACAGGCAATTCGCTTTTCGGTGTCAGAAAGTTCACTCGTTTCTAAAATTACTTTCACTGGAATCGTTCCGGCAGCTAACACTACCTGATGAATGTCATTCCAGACTTCGAAATATTTTTTTTGAGCTAGTAAGCCTCGATTTAACACCATATCCACTTCTTGAGCTCCCGCCTTAACAGCGGCTAAAGTGTCTTGATGTTTTTTTTCAGTGGAATCCGATCCGTGTGGAAATGAAATCACTGTGATGGGCAAAACTTTAGAACCTTTGAGTCTTGTAGTGGCAGTTGAAAGCCATTTGGCCTCAATACAAACCGTCTTAAAATGATGAGCTACGGCCTCATCGCAGAGTTTAATGATTTCTTGCTCTGTAGCCTCTGGACGAAGAAGGGTGTGATCGATATATTGGGCCAACGACTTTGGGTCTATTTTTAAGTTTGTCATAGGGTAAGGAGGGTATACCGCGGCTTATCCCAGCGTCAAACAGAACCTTCTCATATGAAAATCACACGTAAACACCTAAAAATAAAAGGCAAAGTTCAGGGGGTAGGATATCGTCAAAGTGCCCTCATTTTGGCTCAAAAGCTAGAAATTAAGGGTTGGGTTAAAAACACCCATGAAGGAGAAGTTGAAATCATCGCCGAAGGAGCCGCTAGTCGTGTTTCGGTTTTCGTCGAATGGTGCCATGAGGGGCCCAGACATTCCGTAGTGACTGAAGTAGTTGTTTTGGACTCAAAAGAAATTACACACTTTGAATTTCAGGATTTCACTATCCAAAAAACAAGTTAACCCATTTTTTTCTTTTCTTCAGACACAAACTCTATGTCTGAAAGCAGGTCATCACTGCCATCTTCTTCGAGTAAACTTTTGAAACTCTCTTGAAGACTAATTTTTGAGGCGGGCTGACTGGGAAGTGGACTAGCTTTAGGAACAGTTGGAATGGGATTGCTCGCTGTTGATTTGATAGGCGGCGGTTGAGACATCGTAGATCCGCCCTTTATCGGCGTCGGAATTTTAGGAGGTGCGGGAGGAGCATTCGTAACATTCGCTGTTGGACTCTTTAGGCTTGGAGAAGGATTTTTCAAGGGTTGAGCTGAAGTTACTGACATCGAATTTGGAATATTTAGAGTCTTGACCAGCGATGGAGAGTTCTGTGCCTCTTGGGATTTTTTCGTAACTGCCGCGGGAGAGTTGGGAGTAGCAAGTGGCGCGGGAGCACGTTTTGACTTAGGCATATTTTTCATCATAGCTTCGATTAGATTAGGGTTTTCCATAAAATGAATTACCTCTTCCGGATTCACTTCATGTCTACCCACCAAATCTACTAGAGATTGATCCATAGTGATCATTCCATCTTTACGTCCCACTTGTATCGCACTTGGAATTTGAAAAGTTTTCCCCTCTCGAATTAAATTTGAAATAGCGTTATTCACAACCATGATCTCATGAGCCGCCGCTCTTCCGTGGCCCGATGACCGCTTCAGAAGTATCTGGCTAATCACCGCTTTTAACGATTCGGCAAGCATCGTTCTTATCATTGCTTGCTGATTGGAAGGGAAAGAATCGATAATTCGATCAATAGAAGCTGCTGCCCCCCGCGTGTGAAGGGTTCCAAAAACCAGGTGGCCCGTTTCGGCTGCCGTCAATGCCAGGGCGATAGTTTCTAGATCTCGCATTTCACCAATCAGGATCACATCCGGATCCTCTCGCAGCGCATACTTTAAAGCATCGGCAAATGAGTGGCATGAACTGCCAATCTCTCGCTGATTAATTAAGCTTTGCTTGCTTTCGTGCACAAACTCAACCGGATCCTCAACAGTGAGAATATGATTTTTGCTAGTTTCATTGATGTGATTGATCATGGCGGCTAGAGTTGTTGATTTTCCTGATCCCGTCGGCCCAGTCACCAAAACCAGCCCCTTGTCTAAGTTACACAAATCAGAACACACCGTTGGCAACAAAAGCTCAGAAAGAGTGGGAACACGATTAGGGATCGTTCTTAAGACCGCAGCGATTCCTTTTCTATTAAAAAAAATATTAAGTCGAAAATTACCAATATTAGGTGAGGAAAAACTTTTATCCAGGTTTTTCTTTTCCATCAGTCTCTGCTGTTCATCCGCAGTTAGAAGCTCGCAAAGAAGCGCTGTTAAAACATCTCCATCAAATGGAGTTTCATCTACGATTTGTAAATCCCCATCCACTCGAAAACGAGTAGGCTCTCCCGTTGAAAAATGAAGATCGGAGGCTTTGTTTTCCACGGCTAGGGCAAGGAAATGGTCGATTTTTGGCATGGGTCCTCTCAAAAGAATGATGTCCATTCTATTATCGGTAAAAATGCCCATTTCTTTGATACTTGCGTCTACTTCCAACACAAAGCATAAAAGCCCCATTTAAGTCGCTGAACTTGAAAGAAATTGTTTAATGAAGCAATGCAATCTCAACTACTTTTTTCGATAAAACAAAGATAAAATCTTGGAAATCCAAATGAATTCTCAACTCTCTTAAAACTATGAAAAATCAGTTTCTACTCTTTCAAACCTCACAATCGGCCCCGGGCCTTTTTGATTCTTTCTTAGGTGGCATGTATCTCATTAAAGGAGTTCCTTTATTTTTGCAGTTGGCTGTTTTGACTTTGTACCCTTTATCCTTCGGTTTGGTACTCATGAGCCTCTCCGAAGCTAATGCCAACAAAGAAAGCAAACTGATTTTCATTTCAAAATTGTGCTCTTGGATCGCTTTTTCTTTTTGCACTCTCCTTGTATTTAATCCGTGGGATGAGAGTTTTATTAACCTAAGACACTCTCTCAATTTGTCTCAACATGATGTTTTTTCATTTAATTTGTCGACCCCCTCTGAGGGAACCGTAGATTTTCTGGTTTTTTATCTCATCGGAATTTTAGGAAAGCTGGGTTTGCCTCTCGTTGAACTTCTGTTATTTCAAAGTTGGTTAGGTGGATTTCTCTGCGCGCTCGCTATGGAGGCTATTGCTAAAATCTTAGAACTTCCAAAAGCCAAAAATTGGGCCTTTTTTATCGCAACTTTTTTCCCCCCTCTTATTCTTAACTCAGGGCTCGGATTCGGAGCTACGATCTATGCCAGCGCCATACTTTGGGCTGTCTACTACACTTTCTTAAATCAACAACTCGTTAAAAGTCTGTGCATTCTGGCGCTCATCCCTGTCATTCGGTGGGAAGGGTTTTGGTTTCTGTCCCTTTGTTATCTGCACTATTTATTCACCTTTAGAAGATCAAATCTAAACATTCTTCCGCTCCTAACAGGGTTGGCCCTAGGCCTCATTCCCATGAGCTTATTGGCTGCTTATCGTATCACTCACTTCCAATCTTGGATCCCAGTCCCAGTAATATATAAAAGCAGTCTAGGGAATTTGTTTTATCTCATTTTAGGTTTTAGAAATCTTTTTTTAGACACGATTTCCTCCTTCAGTTTAGCCTTTTTAATCCTATGGATTCTTGTTGGAATATCAGAAAGACAAACCCTCAATCGACTCCGACACCTTTGGAACCCATTGACGATACTGATGCTTTCAACTCTTCCCTACTATCTTTCTGGGGGAGATTGGTTTCCTCCCTCCTTTGGAAGATATTTTCTGCCATTCACCCTAGCTCTTTTGCCATTTTCCTGGAAACTCATTTCAGCTTGTTCAATTCAAAACAGAAAATTACTCACTGTCGGATTAGCCCTTAGTCTTTTTCTATGTGGAGCTGCACCAACCTCTTCTTTGATTCGATTCTATGAACTTTTATTTTCACATGGCTCTGCTTTGCTTTCCCTGAACTTAAAAAAACGAACTGAAAACCCACTTTACCGGCCCCATTATTTGTCTGCTTTGGGACTTCACTTAAAAAAAACAACTTCGACTACAGACCATTTAGGAACCTCTGAACTAGCCACGATCTCTTATTTTTCTGAAAGAGATGCTGTCGATTTTCTTGGGTTGACTGACATCAAGTTAGCTAAACTCCCTCTACGAGAAACCCCTTATTTTGTGAGAAAAAATCCCAAAGCAGCAGAACTGCCCCTTTTGATCTTCAAGCGAATTGCTCCAGAGAGGGTCAACTCACTCCAACCCAATTATTTGTATCTTTTCGATTTTATGATTGAAATTTTAATGGATGAGAAAAGTACTGACGGATGGAGGCCCGAAGACTTTTCTAAGGCCTTAAAAAGATGGGATTCAAAATTTAAAGGCCTCGTCGGGCCGCTATACGGAGGAACCCAAAATCTACTCAGTTTGGGATACACACCCATTGTCATCACTTATGACAATGATTTTTGCGCGCTCTATTTCGTTCACGCTAGAAAATTGGAAGAGCACCGGATTCGCTTAAAAGCACTGGGGTTTACAGAAACTTCAGGAATTTTTGATTCGAATTGATGTTACGAATAATCGTCAACCTGGGCCATTTTCACAAATTGGGTTCTGAAAATTAATAGAACCATAGAAATCACAAATGTGCTGTTAATCAATGTAGTAAAATCGGAAGCATAGGTCATCACTGGCATCAAGAAGCACATAAAAGTAAAATAGTAGTATCCTCGTAAAAAATAGAAAGACAACCTTTCTACTGCAGCGATAAAAATTCCTACCAATAAAGCGATCGAGTACATCCCCACATAACCAAAATTCATGTAGCCCTCTGCAATATAACTCACGCCTACACTGGTCTGATAATCATTCGCACCAATAAATCCATAAGTCCTTCCAAACTTATTCCAAATATGCCGCGAAGGTTTATCCGTCCAAAGGGCTCTCGGGATAAAAATATAAGGGAGAGCGCTATAGCTCTCTCCTTCCCAAAAGGGTACCTCTTTGGGAGTTTTTTCTAAAACGACCTCAAGAGAGTCATCACCTGCTCGAGAAAAACCCTTTGAAAGATTTTGGGAAATCCCCTCTTTTTCTTCCTCTTCTTCCATTGTGACTTCTTCAAGTTCGACATCTTCAACATATTTCGCATAAAGCAAATTTCCTAGAAGATCAATCCGGTCATTAACAGTGAAGTAAGGATTGTCCCTAATCGTAATTCGATAGTCCTGCTTCACATTTTGAACCAAGCAGGCTATCAAACCCAACACCAGAGGCAGCAGTAACTGTTTATATTTTTTCTGCAAGCAAGATGCGATAAAGATGTATCCCGCCAAATTTCCCACCATAGTTAAAAAGCCAGTCGACAAAAAGTACCAAACAGTTGAAAAAGCAACCCCCATCCTAAGAAATCTTGAAAACACTTCGTTCCCAGGAGAGTTGGAGCACAATAGAAGCACCATGTCTGCAGCCATGGTGGCAAAGTGCATGGTGATTAGCCAAGTCGGAAGATGCCCTAGAAACAAGGGAACAAATATCACATAACCTGCCACAATCATCAGTTGAATGCGACTGAGTGACAGCAATTGAAATTTTTCTTTTTCAATAAACCGGTAAAAAATAAACTGTCTTGAGATGTAATAGCCAAGAATAAGTAATACGCTGCAGAGAGAGAGTTCATCAATAGCGTGAGCCGCTGCAGGATAAAGCTCATCCACTTTATAATTAAATTTAAGCTGATTTAATTTACCCACAGAAAAAGTGAAAAAATGGTTAAACATGACAAATGCGATGTAATCAAAATGTTGCCGGGTAAAACAAATGAGAAAGGGCAAAAGCTGAATAGCCATCAACAAATACAACTTACTCATCGTTTTATCGGAGTTCCAACTGTCGTAGATAAGAAAATTCACAAAGCCCACCCAAATCACCAGTCCGAATAAAGTATAGGGATTAACGAACGGAACTACGTTGAATTTTTTAACTAGTGTACTCAAGTTTGACCTACATTAGATAGAAACACCGATAATCGCTAACATGGTAGATACAACAGCCCAAGTAGCCTTGTCTTTGATCGCAAACACAATAGGGTCCTCATTAACCATTCCTCTTGCTCCAAGAAGCCAAATGCGGTTAATCCAAAACAACAAACACGGGTTTAAGAGCCAAAGAAATTTGGGTTTGGAATACAGTTTTTGAACTTCACCAGTGCTCATATAGAGGGACAAAACTAAAATGGATAAAATAGAAGCTGTAACTCCTAAGGCAAGAACGGGAATAAAATCTTGCTGACTGTAGGCTCTGCGGCCAGTCCGAACTACCAAAGAGAGTTGAGTTTGCCTCTTGAGCTCGGAGCACCTTTTAATCATAGCCATACCAAAAAAGAAAAAAGTGGAGAAACTTAATAACCACTCTGAAACTCGAATGTCCGAAGCTGCTCCACCCGCCAAAATTCTAAGGGTGTAAAAGACCGATAAGAATACCACATCCATCGATAGCCACTCTTTCACCCAGTAGGAGTAAAACAAGTTCATGGTGAGATATGCGGCTAAAATTACACTCAAGTTCGAAGGCAGCCCCCAAGCAAAGGCAAAACTCCCCAGCAGACACATAGGAATCAGAATCACACCTATCTTTAAGGGTAATTTTCCAGAGGCGAGAGGACGATGTTTTTTCGAAGATTGAGCCCTATCGTGATGTAAATCACAAAAGTCGTTAAAGACATAAACGGCCGAGGCTGAGAGGGAGAAAGCTAGAAAAGCTCTTAAAGACTGCCACCACGGCAAGAACTCAAAAAAACGATGGGCCGCAAATGCGGGAATGAACACTAAAAGGTTTTTTACCCACTGATGGATCCTAAGTTGCTTCAATATGGCAAAAACAAGATCCTTTTGATCAGAAATAATGTGAGTCTCTTTTCTAAAAGACTTAATTTTCTGATGAATCAAAGTGGATGGATTAATTGCAACTATTTTTTCACAACGACTCCAAACTTCAAGATCTGAAAAACTATTTCCTACATAGGTTTTGTGGCTTTCAGGGTAGTTTTTGAAAAGATAGTCTATTTTTTCTCTGCCTTTAAAATTTTTTTGTTGGCTTCCCACACTTTCATCAAAAATATTAAGAACTGAAGACACTCCCTCAACATCTTCTTGGAGAGACGCGCTTAGCAAAAGAGTTCTCTCCCCCCTAAGTTTTGCAGATTTGACTTGCTCGACCACTTCTTGCCGAATCGGAAGTGTGGAATAATCTAAACTGACATTTCTATGCAGCCACTTTTTTAGAGCCAAGGGCCCACGAAAAAGAACTCCCAATAAACTAACCACATGCCAAGGTTGTTTGGCCAAAAGAACAACCAATTTTTCCAGTAACAGATCTGTCTTCAACAAAGAGTCATCAAGATCCACCGCAAAGATACTCTGTGGCTCCGTTTTTTGAAGAGAACCTTGCACAAAACCTCTAGTTGGGATGAATAGAAAGGGAAGGAAACTGAATGCCCCTACTTAATATTGTAGTTGAGGCTAAAAACTAATCAATGAGGACTTAAGACTTAATGAGTCAATGGGATATAAAACTATTCTTCAGGTTTGATTTCCATAATAAGAGCTCCCGTTTCAACGGCTTGCCCCTCTTGAACCATGACTCCCTGTACCGTTCCTGCTACGCTGGCTCTAAGTTCATTTTCCATTTTCATAGCTTCCATCACGGCAACGGAATCCCCTTTTTGAACTTTTTCCCCAGATTTTTTGAGGATCTTAACTATTTTTCCAGGCATCTTGGCATAAACAATATTTTCTTGTTCAAGCTCGGTTCCTCTAAGAAGCCCTACAATCCTTCGATACTCACTTTCAACCGTGAAGGAGAGATTTCCCTGGGCTCTAGAAACCACATAATCACTTTTGTTTCCAACTACATTCGCACTAAAAACCGAATCGGTATCTAAAAAAGTACAGTCATTACCATAAAAAGTAAGGTCCACCGCATTTTCGGTTTCATTACCAAAAGTCACCATCAACTGCTGATTTTTAGACTCCACCCGAACCCGATATTCTTTGTTTCGGTATCTCAAATAAAATAACATCAGCGCATCCCCTCTTCTCTAGCAAGAGACTTCCAGCGAGAGTTCTCATCATTCTCTTTAGCCCCTTTGTACTCCTTCGAGTACGCTGAGACAGCTGCTGCAATTAAAGCCATTCTTAATTCAGAATCCTTGGGAATATTTTCTTGATAGTTGAAATCTTCTCCAATTAATCGTGTGGTGTAGTTTCCACTCAAAAATTTGGGATTGTCTAAAATCTGCAAGTGAAGAGGCACATTTGTCTTAATTCCATTTAGAGTCGTATCATTGAGAGCCGCTTTTCCTCGCTGAATCGCTTCGTTTCTATCTCGCCCCCAAACTGAAACCTTTGCGATCATCGAATCGTAAAAAACAGGAATGTCATAGCCTCGATAGACGTGGGAATCCACGCGGACACCAATGCCCGCAGGAAACTGAACTCCAGTCACTCGTCCCGCTTGAGGCAAAAACTTTTCCGGATCTTCCGCATTGATTCTAAATTCAATACTGTGACCCCTGCGCTGAACTTGTTCTTGAGAAAAGGAGAGTTTTTCTCCGAAAGCAACACGCAGCTGTTCTTTAACGATATCAATTCCTGTCACCCATTCAGTGACTGGATGCTCGACTTGCAAACGAGTATTCATTTCCATGAAATAAAAATTCTCTTTGTCGTCCATGAGAAATTCGATAGTTCCAGCATTTAAATATCCAATTTCTCGAGTAGCCTTTACCGCTGCTTCACACAACTTCATCCGAGTAGCTTCGCTTAAAAATGGGCTGGTGCACTCTTCAATCACTTTTTGATGGCGTCTTTGAACTGAGCACTCTCTTTCAAACAAGTGACACACATTTCCGTGAGAGTCGGCAATCACTTGAACCTCAATGTGATGAGGAGAAGAAACGTAACGCTCTAAATAGAGACGGCCATCGCCAAAAGCCTTTGAAGCTTCTGAGTAGGCACGCTGAAAAAGATTCAGAAACTCATCTTCTTTCATCACTAAGCGCATTCCACGGCCGCCACCACCCGCCAAAGCCTTAATCATCAAAGGGAAACCAATTTCTTTAGCTTTAATAAAGGCTTCGTTAGCGTCGGTTAAGCCATCCTTAGTCCCAGGAACCAACGGAAGCCCTCCAATGTTAGCCATGGTCTTTCTAGCTTCAACTTTGTCTCCCATGGTTTTAATAGCCTTGGGTGAAGGGCCAATAAAAATAAGTCCTGCATCACTCACTGTTTGAGAGAAAACCTCTTTCTCGGAAAGAAATCCGTAACCAGGATGGATGGCGTCGGCTTTTAACGCTTTGGCAGCTTTCATCACCGATTCAATGTTCAAATAACTCTGAATTGAAGGCCCCTCTCCCACACAATAAGCGGCATCGCCTTTCGAAACGTGAGCCGAAGTTCTATCAGCAGTCGAATAAATAGAAAGCGGAATGTGGCCCGACTCGCGAATAGCTCGAATCACTCGGCAGGCAATTTCTCCACGATTAGCGACTAAAATTCTTCTTGGTTTACTTGTTTTAATGGTCACAGCGGAATATTCCCATGTTTTTTATGAGGCATTTTATCTCTTTTATTCTTTAGCATCTCCAAAGCTTGAATCAGTTTGGGACGAGTGGTTTCAGGAAAAATGATCTCATCCACAAATCCCAATTCAGCTGCTTTATACGGAGTAGCAAAAGTGTCTTCGTAATCTTGAACCAACTTCTTTCTCTCTGTGTCTGCATCTTTAGCTTTTTGTAGTTCACCTCGGAATACAATGGCTACAGCCCCTTCAGGACCCATCACAGCAATTTCAGCCGAAGGATAAGTAAAGTTGATGTCGGATCTCAAATGCTTAGAGGCCATCACGCAATAAGCACCCCCATAAGCTTTTCTAGTGATAACGGTGATTTTAGGAACCGTAGCCTCCGCATAGGCATAAAGTAGTTTAGCCCCATGTTTAATGATTCCACCAAACTCCTGCTCAGTTCCAGGCAAGAACCCAGGAACATCGACAAAAGTGATCAAAGGAATATTAAAGGCATCGCAGAATCGAACAAATCTGGCGGCTTTCAATGAAGCATTGTTGTCGAGACAACCCGCTAATACTTTAGGTTGATTAGCGACAATCCCCACACTTCGCCCTTTGAGACTCGCAAAACCCACCACAATATTTTGTGCAAAATCCTTCTGCACTTCAAAGAAGTAATTATCATCAACCACAGCTTCTATTACTTCTTTAATGTCGTAAGCCTGTTTAGAGTTTTCAGGGATGATAGTTCTTAGCTTAGATTCTTTTCTCTCAGCCGGGTCACTTGTTTTAATGAGAGGCACGTCATCCAAGTTGTTAGACGGCAAATAGCTTAGGAGTTCTCGTATCAAAAGAAGACAACTTTTCTCGTCATCACTTGCAAAATGGCAAACGCCACTTCGAGTGCTGTGAGTGACCGCCCCGCCCAATTCCTCCATGGTCACTTCTTCATGAGTTACCGTCTTAATCACATCAGGTCCGGTCAAAAACATGTAGCTCGATTTTTTCACCATGAAAATAAAATCGGTAATCCCCGGGCTATAAACGGCTCCGCCTGCACAGGGCCCCATGATGCAAGAGATTTGAGGGACAACTCCCGATGCCATGGTGTTTCGGTAAAAAATTTCGGCATACCCGCCGAGAGACTCCACCCCTTCTTGAATTCGAGCCCCTCCGGAGTCATTAAGTCCAACGACTGGCTTTCCATTTTTGAGAGCTAAGTCTAAAAGTTTACAAATTTTCTTGGACTGCGTGCCCGATAGAGAGCCGCCAAAAACCGTAAAGTCTTGAGCATAAACGTAGACATGACGACCCGAGATGGTCCCGTACCCAGTAATGACTCCATCCCCCAGGATCTTCTTATTCTCCATTCCAAAATCAGAACAGCGGTGAGTCATGAATTTGTCGAGTTCAACAAAACTCCCCTCATCAAGCAGAAACATAATCCGCTCTCGAGCAGTCATTTTTCCTTTGTCGTGTTGTTGTTGAATTCGCTCAGCTCCGCCAGCAAGCTCGGCTTCAGCGTTTTTTTTCTGCAAAAGTTGAAATTTTTCGTCCAGTTTCATAGGAAACGGATCGAACCATTGTGACGCATTGAAGTCAAGAATGTAGAGCGATCAAATCGGGACAAAAGGCAAAATAACGCAACAAATCAAATTTTGCTTTTGGGGAAAACTTTTGTCTAGAATCTCTGCCACTTGACAGAATCTCGGTAATTAAACTGATCGAGACGCTTAGCCCATTTAAAGTACGCTTTAGAAGCAACATTAGGCTGATCAAAGCACAGGTAAAATAGCTCTTTTACTTCTTCGCGGGAAATCTTTTGATCAACTAAAGCGTGATAGATTGAATTACCTAAAAGGTGCCCCAATATTTTGGCTGTTTTGTAATACAAAAGATTTCGGTTAGAGGACTGGGGAAGTAACAACGCTACTGAATTTCGGTTTTGAATCGAAGCCCGTTCCCACTCCAAATGGGTCAGAGCTAAATAAGCACTTTGCCAATTTTCATCTTTTTTTGTAGTTCTCCCTAACTGCTTTCTTAAATCTAATCTGCCATTGCATTTCCTTTTGGGGTTGATCACTTTGGCCCCTAAAAATCCGAGCGCCTCGACCCATATAAAAGAATAAAAATCTCGATGAGGGTTCTCAAAAACGTTCACAAAACCACTTAAAGTGGAATGTAAAAAAATACTCGATTGAGCGGCTACATGATTGAGACTGAGAGAATTCAGGAAAATCATATTTTTTTTAGGAACAAAATAGCTTTTAAAAACCCTCGCATATTTTGAATTCAAAGGGTCGTTCTTGAGCAATTCAAAATCTAAAGGACCATAGATTTGAAAATTATCTAGTTGGGGAATTTTCATGCCCAAAAAATGGCCGATCATTCGAGTTAAATCAGCCACTTCATGAGAATAATCCATCTCTTCAAATGCTTGAGCCGCAGTGGCAAGGGGAGGCACTTTCCCTGCCTCAGCAATAAGTTCTGTCCAATTGAGGTGACTCTTCAACTTAACCCAAGGAGGAGTGTTCATCACGCAGAAATCTCGTTTTCCTATGCGCACCACATCCACCCAATGCTCCAATCCCTGTTCCACTAATTGCCAATAGAGTTTTTCCAAATTTTGATGAACTGAGAGAATTTTTCTTGAGGTTTTCTTCAGCTTTAATTTTGTCTTAAATTCGTGTGGCAAATGTTTTCCTGCCAAGTGTAAATCCCCAATTAAAACAAAAATTGAGGTATTAGGATCCGCAACGGAGATATCGGACAACACCTTCGCCGAAAATTGGTCCCTAAGCTTTAAAGACATTTTTTTTGAAGACTTGGGGTGATTGATGCCTCTAACCTCAACCCCGTGTTCTCGGGCGAACTCAAATAACGGCTTATAATGGTCCCAAGGAAACCCCCAGTTTTCCTCAAATCCGATGGACTCTAAAAACACCCTTTCCGATATTTTGCCCTGCAAAAACTTTTTCACAAAAGCATCGTGTTGTGGCGTCAACATTTCTAAAGCCAAAACGACCCGTTTTTTATTCCTTTTTAAAACTCGGATGGAATCTCTTAAAATCCGGATAACCGTTCTTTGAGCCTGAGATAAGGTATGGTAATCACCGAAGAAAATAACATCGCTTTTAAGAACCTCTAAAAGCAGTTCTCTTTTGGTGCTAAGTGCCGAATAATTTTGAAATTCTTTTTGGTACTCATGAAAATAATGTTTTAGCTCCGAAGGCAGCCCTCCGAACATAGAGCTGGCATGTTCTTTCAACTTGTCGTACATACTGCGTTGAATCTTTATGAGAGCGGTGCGAGGTAACATATATTTGAACCCCTTTGGGTCACTCAAATCATCAGTCACTTATATGATAACTCAAGGTAGCTATTGGTTTCTCTTAATTTTTTTGAGTGCCTTAGGCATGGCTGCTCCTGCTGAGCCTGTGCCCCCTGCCCCAACTTTAGAGTCCTTACTCAAATCTACACTGAAGCAAAATGGAATGATTCAAGAGGCCAACCAAGACGTGGAAATTGCAAGGTCCCAAATTGAACTAGCACGTTCAGCCCTTTTTCCCAAAGCCAATGCTACCATTCTGGGAGCCCCCATGCCGGAAGTAAGAGGAGATACCCATGGGTCTCGAGTTAACATGGGAAAATGGGGCCCCTTTCTTTTGGGAAGTTTGCAAATCGTTGAGCCTATTTATTCGTTTGGAATGATTTCAAGCTATCAAAAGGCGGCAGCTGAACAACTTGAAGCTAAGTCGGAGTTAGCCCAAGCCAAAAAGAATGATGTCACTTTGATGGCCAAAGAATTCTATTATGGTTATCTTATGGCTCGGGACTTAGAAGCTTTAGTAGAGGACTTAAGTTCATTTTTGGATGAAGCCATCAAATCAGTCGAGGATGTTCCCGAAGGAAAAAAATCCAAAAACCCCATCAAACCCCACGACCTCTACCGTTTAAAAACGGCTTTAGCCGATCTTCAACAGAAAAAACTTTTCGCTTCAGCTGCCAAAAAAACAGCTGAAAAAGCCCTCAATTGGATTTCGGGAAACTCTCAAGAATCTTATGACTCCCTTTCTTCAGGAGTTGAAAACTTTGATAAGAAAAGTTTCGAAGAATATTTAGAAATCGCCAAAAAGAATCGCCCCGAATTTAAAGCTTTAGCGTCAGGTATTAGAGCTCGTTCAGCTTTAAAAGAAGCCAAAGATGCCCAAAGTTACCCAGTGGTTTTTCTAGGTGGAATGATTGCTAAAGGTTGGTCACCAGTGGCTGATAAACAAATGTCGGTGTTTGCCAACGACCCCTTCAATGGGTTTCAAGGGGGCTTTGGTTTAGGATTAAGATTCGATCTCGAATTCGCTCGTCAGTCGGCCGAAGCCCACGAACAAGAAGCCGAAATGATGAAGTTAAAAGCTACAGAAAGCTACGCCGTTCCAGGAATTGAACTTCAGGTCAAAAAGGCTTTTTTAGAAATGGAACAAGCGGCCCAGGGTTTAGAAATTGCGGAAAGCAGAAGAAAACTGGGCAAAAAGTGGTTTGTGTCTAACGCTATGGGGTTTTCGATTGGAATCACGCCCGCTAAAGACTTGATGGAATCGCTTGAAGGAAGCGGAACTGCGAGAAAAAATTATATCGAAGCCGTCTACAGTCTCAACATGGCTTTGGCAAAACTTAGCCAAGCTGTGGGAGTTGAAGTCACCCAACTGAAATACTAACCCTTCGGTTTTCGTTTTTTAGGAGCCTTCTTCTTTTTTAGAACTCTAACCAACACAATCACCACCACCAAGCCCCCAGCGACTAGCAAAAGCAAATTGGAATCGATCCCCTTTTCCTCCACATTCGAATTGGGCTCAGCCGAGGGATTTTTTTTCGTATTGAGCCTAGAGGTAAGAAGATCCTTTTGCGCCTTAGGACCTAAAATAGTGTTACCCGGAAGATTGGATTTCCCTTGAGAAGAACTGATACTGGACTCAAACTCATTGCTCGGCTTAAGAGAGGAAATCATTTTTTCAAATTTAGGAGCCATTTTAGCGTAGTGCTCATCGGAAACTATATAGGTAATCAGAATCGCGAGCTTATTTTGTACGGTCGCTGTGTATCTAGCCCAAAATCCGGGCAATTCAGAGTTGTACTGCAAAGAATCAATCCAAGTGACGCCATTGATGTTTCGTCTTCTGGCATAACTGATTTTAGATTCAAATTCGGCCCCGGTGTCATCTTGAATAGTTCGCGGTGTTTTCAAATACTTTTCGTAAGCCTCTAAAGAATCCCACTCACCTGCTATGGTGGCTACCGAAAGAACAATCGACTCTTTTCGGTCTGGCTCTTGAGTCCCCTGACAGATATACACCCCTTGATTCAACTCGCATCGCCAGGAATCGGGATGTTCAAATGAAACGTATTGCGTCGTGAGAGAAAAAGCGGGCAATGCCAGAAAAAAAATCAAAAGTAGTTTCATGGATTTCGCTCCCCGTATAAATCCTAAAATAAAACCTGAGATAAATTCTATTTTAACACACTTTCAATTTGACTCTTAAGTTCAGAGATTTCGGTGTAAAAATTCTCTCGAGAATGGGCTGCTTTCTGAAACGGGGTTCCTGGAATATGCCGAATCAAAATCTTTTTTACTTTCTCACCATAATTAGAGGTTTCGCAAATTCGTCGATAAATTTGCAAATCCTGTTCTCCGCTGTCTCCTATAAGGATGCATTTTTGCTGTTGAACCTGATTCAAAATGCGATTGATGGTTCTCCATTTATGGCCAAAACGGCCATAACCGAGCCATCTCATAAACACCGGCCCCTCCGGGAAGTTTCGTTCTCTTAAAAACTTCAATAAAAAGGGGGCCAACTCATAGGGAGTACTAGTCACATAAATAATGAGAGAGTTTTTACTTGCTAAAGATTGGTAGAACTCTGCCATGCCCTCAATCGCCTCATAGTGATAATAATTTCCTCGAAAGAGACCACTAAGCACAGAAGAGAGAGTAGTGCTTTTTGCAACATTACTATCCTTAATAGTATCGTCGATATCTGAAATAATCACAGAGTCTATTTTGTCATTTAAAAAAAAGACCGGAGCACTTAAGATCTCATAATCTCCCAAAGACACTTTACCGAATGAAGTTTCTACTCCCACCGGGGAAAGCCTAACCCAAGAAACTCGAGGACTTGTTTCCGGAAGCTGCCAAGGCATCTGTAAATGAACAAACCCTCGAACCTCCGTACTGGCCTCAATAGTTCTAAGATTATTTTCACTAAATGAAACTTGAAACTTCACTCGTTCAAAAAATTCAAGATCAGGAATCCCCCTAAGAATGCGATGGAACAAGCGACGAGGCTTAAAACCTAAAACCTCTTCCTGAGTTCCATTGAAAACTGCTGCTTGTAAAGAAGTGAAATTCGCTGTCGCTAAAGTAGGAATTCCAATGATGGATTTTTGAGCTCGATAAAGATCCAAAAGCTCTAGGACTTTAAAGAAAAGAACTTCAAAACTTTTAAAAAACCTAATCCACCGCCCCCACCATTTCGGGCGCGGCAACTCGCTCAACCTTAAACTAGAACGAAAATCTTTAGAATAACGAAACCTCATAACTCATTATACAGAGGGTTATCACTTTTAAATTGTTAAGTTTTCTTCACAATTTACCGAAAAATAAAGGAGACCTTAACTTTTTAAAACTGACTATGAGCAGACAAACTCGAGATTATTTTATGATCTTTCTCAAGGTTTATGTCTTAGCTCTGCTCTTTTCCCCCTTGATTCAAAGCGCGTTCTCCTTAAGTGAACTCACTGACTTGTATCAATCTCCCCAAGGTTTAGGCATGGGAAACGCCCTAACAGCTGACGCATCGGGTTACCAATCTATTTACTACAATCCCGCCGGAGTAGCTAATCAATTTAAACGAAAGTGGGAAGTTAATTTACTCGATCTGCAAGGAGGAATGGGGCTCAACACTGTGGCTCGAATTTGGAAAAATCAAAGTTTCGGTCCCTACCGAATGTTTGGAGAGCTCAAACAAAACCCAGGAAATTATTATTTCTTAAATGCAGCTTCTCTACCCTCTTTCACCATGCGAGGATTTAGTATTTCCCTAATCGGTTCGTATCAGTTTGCAGGGCAATCGGATGGGGTTTCGCTCGATACCGATTTAAGACAAGATGCTGGAATTGCTTTTGCGCTCGGGCGTAATTTTGCAGGCAATCTTTTTAAGCTAGGATTTACGGGCAAAGCCCTCATTCGCAATCAAATGAAAGGGATCTTTTCTCACGACTCCTTGGCCACTTTGAATGATTCGACTTTTCCGAGTCTTTTTAAAGAAGGTTGGGGAGTCGGATTCGATCTGGGCATACTGGTTACTCTACCTGAAAAGTTCTTACCCACTTTAGGCGTTGTTTGGAAGGACGTCTTTGGAACCCAATTCCACGCTTCAAATATTTTAAACTCTCAAGCCAATGGCGTTCCTGATGCGATTTCACAAAGTATCAATGCTGGGTTGTCTTTCCACCCGATTTTTTCTCCAAAAGTGAAATCAACGATAGCTATTGAGTACAAACACTTAGAGCTTACGACCCTGCCCTTTCGAAAGCATCTTCACTTGGGAATTCAGTTAGAACACATTCGTGAACTTTATTTTTGGGCCGGCCTTTACCAATTCTATCTGACAGGAGGCGTAGGTTATCGAGTTAAGGGGGGCAATCTCGAGTTAACCACCTACGCAGTAGATGTGGGAGAAGGAGATTCCAATAGGGAAAATCGACGATTTGCTTTTAGATACACGATTAGTTTCTAAAACTTATGAAACATTTATTCATTTTCATTTTGATTGTGATGAATCAAGCCTTGTGGGCAGCTCCCTTTTTAAATGAATTTGATGGAGTCCGTCCCACTGGAATGGGAAACGCTTTTATCGCTCTAGCTGATGATGCGAATGCACTTTGGTACAACCCTGCTGGATTGGCGCAAATTGAAGGGGCACACGTCAATGTGTTCAACTTCATCTTAGGTGCCGATTCTAGCGACACCTTAAATCGAATCAAAAATGCCTTGTTCAAGGGTGATTCCGACCATTTAGTTCGCGAAGACAAACAGTTTTTAAGGTTTAATTTTCTGCCTTCCTTCATTGCCCCTCACTTTGGAGTGAGTCTTTTCAGCCAAACTCGAGGATATTTCGATCTCTCTGATTTAGAAAACTCAGGCTTACAAGCTCATGCCTTCCACGATCAAGGACTCATCGCAGGTGGAGCCGTTTCTTTGAACGACTATTTGTCCTTAGGCATTTCGGTAAGGGCCTTTTACCGGGCGAGTGTAGAGCTAGATCTGACCGCCCAAGAAATTATCGATCAATATGGGTTAGATGCTCTCAATTTGGTCGATAATATTTATCAAGAGCTCTCCAATCGAGCAGGCCATGGTTATGGGTTTGGTCTCAACGCTGGCCTGAGAATAAAGGTTCCGATCAAATCCTCCGGAAAAACAGGGCCTTCACTCTTTTTAGCCGCGACCGCAGAGGATATTGGAAACACTACCTTCAGAGCCATGGGAGACAGCCTTGCACCTACCCCTATTCAACAAAGTCTGAATTTCGGGAGCGCTCTGATTTATCCCTTTTCTAAAAGGTGGCAGTGGAGTTTTACAGCAGATGTTCGTCGCGTGTTAGAACCTACCGATGTGATCAAGTTGCTTCACCTAGGGACCGAACTCAAACACTCGGTTTTTGGAATTCGTGCTGGAGCAAATCAAGGGTATCTCGCTTATGGATTCAGCATAGAATTCCCCCCCCACACTCGATTGCATTTTTCAAGCTACGGAGTGGAATTAGGAAATAAAAGATGGGAAAAAGAACAACGCTGGTATCTGTTGCAACTTAATATTGGATTTAATCCGAATTAATGTTCAATCTACTTTCCAAAAACTAGCAACTTGAGGTAATCGCCTTGAGCAAATCCCACCGGATGATCGTCTTCAGCCGAAAGAGATTTCATTTTAGGAAGAACAGAAATTAAGCACTTCTTGGCCATGTCAGTGAACTCTCGACGCCCGATTCTTGAGGTACAACAACACACAATCATCATGCCGTGAGGTTTCAAATGGGGTAAAACTCTTTTGTAAATCCGTGCGTAAGCTTTTAAAGCGGCTGGAACTTGTTTGGCATCACTGGCCATTGAGGGAGGATCCACAATGATCACATCAAACTTTTCATGCGGAGCCAAACTATCCACCCAACTAAAAACATCAGCTGGAATGTACTTAAAATTTTTCTTATTTAAACTGTGGTACTGCTCTGAAAACTTAAGAGCTCCTTTTGAAATGTCTACATTCCAAATTTCGGATGCTCCAGCCACCTCAGCCGCAAGCCCCAAAGTTCCCGTGTAAGAAAAGAGATTTAAAACCCTCTTACCTTTCAAGTTTTGCAATGAAAGAAATTTCCTAAGACCTCTTAAATCTAAAAATGTTCCGCTTTTTTGCCCCTCTCCCACATCTACCGCTACCTTTAATTTTCCCTCTCGAATCCACTGCAATTTGGGCTCTTTTCCAAAAAGAAGCCGCGTGACCCCTTCTTTTTTTCGGCGAGAAGGGGCCTTCCAAACCACCGTTTCTAAATGAAGTTCTTTTCGTAAAACTTGGGCGAGATACCTGCCTAATGGATCCACCGATGGGGTATAAGTTTGCAGAACGCCTACTTTTCCGTAAACATCAAACACAACTCCCGGAACTCCATCATTTTCCCCATGAAGGGCCCTATATCCCTCAGTGTAGTTCTTAATATTTTCTCGTTTTGATAAGATTTTTTTGAGTTTATTTTTAAACCACTCAGCATTGGGAGCCGTTTTGCCCGACTTGATCACTCGAATCGCAATTAAAGAATCTCGTTCAAATAGGCCGTATCCCAACACTTCGTTAGTAGAATTCACAAGAGCTAAACAATCTCCCGTTTGAAACACCTGGGCGGCACTACTAAGATGGCTTTTAAAAATCCACGGGTGCCCTTGTTTAATAATTTGCTCAACCTCTTTTTTAACTTGATATCTTCGACTTTTCATTAAATAGCTACATCCCAATCATGAAGCATCTGCTCATCGATATAATTCTGAACATTGGACAGATCTAACCCATCGAAGACTGCAGTTAAACTAAAAAAGCTGAGTAACCCTTCCCAGTTTTTAAGCCACGCAGGAATATATTGGGGAGGATCAATAATTCCGTGGGTTCTTAACCAGGCGATCGTACTCACATCCTCCAGAGCCATTCGCCCACACACTAAGCTTTCCACCAAAACTCGATTTTGATTTTTGACTGCCAACTTTAAAAAGTTATAAACGCTTAAAAGCCCAGGCAAATAAACTACATCTTTCGTAAAAGCTCCACCTCCCGTGAGTTTAGCCCCCCGAAAAATTCTTTGCGTATTAAAAAAGGCATCGAGCGGATTTTCAGTTCGATCTTTGTACCATCGATAGACCTCCAAAAAAGAGGCTCCACTTTCCGCTAAACTGATAGCCTCAACGCGATGGCAAAGAGACAAAAATCTAAGCTGCGACATCGTGTGTGCATACACTTCGTAAAAAACAGCTAGACCCTCTTGAGTCATAGTGGTTCTAGGCCCCCCAGCCGACAAAAAATCACAATATTTCTGTAAATTTCCATTATGAGCTGTCAAACAATGAGATTCCACTTCGTGATTCCAAAGTGCTTCCAGTTCTAGCTCTGAAAACCGAGCATCCTTTCTCAGTTTAACCTTATTCATTCCTGCTACCACTTTTGAAGTAATCGCATCAGTAATTTCCACTTTTAATGGAATGACCGGTTCCCTTCTTTTAATTCTCTCCTCAAAAGATGTGGCAAACTCAATAGCACTTTTCTTTTGAAAGTTCTCGCCAATGTCATTCAGTGAACAAACCGAGATTCGCTGAGAGATGGCTCTAGCTAATTCTAAATTTGTAGTTTGTCCCTTAAAAATTTTAGTTTGGGAATTTCCATACATTTCTGATGAGATTTCAAAAAAACGATCGGTCTCCACAGAAATTAAAAGCGACATCCCCTGTTTGTAAGACTCTAAGGTACGTCTTAACCAAGCCAACATGGGGTGGTCCCCCTGAAGTTTGGGCTCTAAAGATTTTAAATTTTCTAATAGCCCCTTAATTTCTTTGATATCAATCGAATAAACTGGTTTGGGAAGGGCCGTTTCTTTTTTTTGAAAGAACTCATTAATAACTTCAGGTTTCCAAGAAAGCGCCGCTAAAATTTTGCTTTTCTTGGCGCACGCTTTAAAAACCAAACTTGATTCTTGAAGAAGCGAAACGAGCTTAATCTTCGGGACGATTTTAGGCATAGCCTATTATCGCCCAAGGTGAACATTTCTTAAAGTTTTAATGAGCGCTGTTGAGCGCGTTATCTAAATCCGCTTTCAAATCAGCTAAGGCCTCAATTCCCACAGAAAGTCGAATGAGATTATCTGAGATTCCTAAGCTTCTTCTGGTTTCAGCAGGAATGGAAGCATGGGTCATAATAGCCGGATGATCTACCAAAGATTCAACTCCGCCAAGACTCTCGGCCAATGCAAAAATTTTCACCGACTCCAAAAACTTCCTAGCGTTATCGAGGTTTCCCTTAATAAAGAATGTGATCATTCCACCAAAACCCTTCATCTGCTTTTTTGCCACCGCGTGTTGCGGATGAGATTCCAGTCCGGGGTATATCACCCTTTCTACTTTAGGGTGTTTCTCTAAAAACTTAGCCAACTCAAAAGCATTCTCCTCGTGACGCTTCATACGAAGAGCCAGAGTTTTAATTCCCCTTAAAATTAAAAACGCGTCAAAAGGACCAGGGACTCCCCCTATGGAGTTTTGGATGTGATGAAGTCTGTCTAATAGGGATTTATCATTGGTGACCAAAGCTCCACCTACCACATCGCTATGACCATTAATGTATTTGGTAGTGGAGTGAAGCACAACATCTGCTCCAAGTTCCAAGGGGCTTTGAAAATAGGGGCTCGCAAAAGTATTATCTACAATCACCCAGGGACGATGCGGAAGTTTTTTTGCCTCAGCCACCACTTTTTGAATATCGATGATTTTAAGTAAAGGATTAGTAGGAGTTTCAATCCAAACCATTTTAGTTTTGGCAGTGACGAAATCAGACAAAGGTCGTTCGGTCAGATCTGCAAAAGTGGTTTCCACTCCATGTCGAGACCAAATCGTTCTAAAAAGGCGACTGGTACCCCCATAAACGTCGTCCACAGAAACTACATGATCTCCTACTTCAAGAAGATGCATTAAAACATCGGTTCCAGTGCAACCGCTTGAAAGCGCTAAAGCATACTTGCCCCCTTCGAGCGCTGCTAATGAAGTTTCAAGAGCGGTTCGAGTTGGATTGTGGGTTCTTGAATAATCATATCCCTGATGCTTACCAGGAGACACTTGCACGTAAGTGCTGGTCGCAAAAATAGGAGTCATAATGGCGCCGGTGGTGGGTTCAGGTTTAACGCCGGCATGAACAGCGATCGTTTCAAAGTGGTTTTTCTTATCTTGCATAAAGACTCTCCTCCAATTTTTTATCGACGAACAATTCTACCAGGGAAAGAGGGTTTACTATTTCCGATGAATCTGCCTCTTAAACGACTGATCTCCGCAATTCTTTTTTGGGCCACTCGATCGGCACATTGGTACTCAGGTAAATGCTCCATATGAGAATGCTGCAGGATGGTTTTCATGACATAGTAAATATTTCTCATCATTCGATTGGCTCTTCGCTCATCATAACCTTCAAATTCGATAGAGACATTCATTAATCCGCCGGCATTAATGGCATAATCGGGTGCATAAGTAATTTTTCTTCGAAAAAGCTCATCTCCACATTCAGGAGTAGCCAATTGATTATTGGCACTCCCCGCAACAATCTTACACTTTAGCTTAGGAATAGTCTTTTCATTGATAATGGCTCCCAAAGCTGAAGGGCAAAAGATATCAGCATCTACCTCGTAAATATCTTCTGTGCTCACTACAGTGACGTTGGGACGATCCGATAAAGCTTTAGTTTTTGAAGGATCAATATCGCAGGTAAAAACATGCATTCCTTCTTTTAAAAACAATTCAATAAGGTGTTGGCCCACGTGACCCGCTCCTTGAACAGCCACTCTTAATCCGGAAAGTGAATTTTTTTGAAGTCGATGCTCGACACAAGCCCGAAGCCCTTCTAAAACCCCTTTTGCAGTCCATGGAGAAGGGTCCCCAGAGCCGCCGTGAGTTTCGGCAACTCCCACCACGTTGGAAGTTTCCATGAAAATATATTCCATGTCGTTGACATCAGTTCCCACATCCTCTGCAGTGATATATCGCCCATTCAAGGACTCCACGAAAGTTCCATAAGATCGAAATAGGGCTTCTGATTTGTCTTTTTTGGGGTCGGCAATGATCACTGCTTTGCCTCCGCCTAAATTCAAACCCGCTACTGCTGCTTTGTAGGTCATGCCCTTCGATAACCGCAGGACATCTTCTAAAGCTTGGTCAACACTTTCGTAATTCCACATTCTGCAACCACCCAAAGCAGGCCCTAGCTGAGTGTTATGAATGGCAATTAAGCATTTTAATCCACTAGATTTATCGTTACAAAAAACGACCTCTTCATGTTCACCCGCAAAAATAGTTTCTAACTTAGTCATTCGAATTGCCTCCTTCAACAGAGCCCTACCCATCGTAGGCGAAAGGGGTAATCTAGCAAGGGGCCAAGAGCCCTTCAACTGTTCTTCTTTGTTTCCTTAAGGGATGTGTTAAATTTCCCACAAGAAAAGTTTTGGCAGATCCTTCCTTTTTCCCTAAGATGGGCCACATGGAAAAAAAAGCTTTGTATGAAGCTCAAGATAGAGCTGGAAAAAACCTAGAAGCCCCGGGAACCTACCCTTTCACAAGAGGGGTTCACCCCACCATGTACACTAAAAAAGTCTGGACCATGCGCCAATACGCCGGGTTTGGGGATGCTAAAAGCTCTAACGAACGGTATCGTTATCTTCTTTCCCAAGGAATTACAGGGCTAAGCATCGCATTCGATTTGCCCACCCAGATGGGCTATGACTCTGACCATTCCCTAGCCCAGGGAGAGGTAGGTCGAGTTGGGGTTGCTATTAGTTCCTTAGAGGACATGGAAATTGTGCTGGATCAAATCCCCTTGGATCAAGTTTCAACCTCCATGACTATCAACTCCACCGCAGCTATTCTACTGTGTCTTTACATTGCGGTAGCCGAAAAGAATGGGATTTCTCGAAGTAAGCTGAGAGGAACCATCCAAAATGATGTTTTAAAAGAATATATGGCTCGAGGCACTTATGTTTTTCCGCCGGGACCGAGTCTTAAAATCACAACCGATCTTTTTGAGTTTTGCAAAAATGAAGTCCCAGAATGGAACACCATTTCAATTAGCGGTTACCACATCCGGGAAGCCGGAAGCACGGCTATTCAAGAGGTCGCATTTACCTTATCCGATGGTTTAACTTACGTCCAAGCAGCCCTGGATCGCGGATTAAAAATTGATGACTTTGCTCCGAGGCTCTCTTTTTTCTTCAATGTGCACAACGATTTTTTTGAGGAAGTGGCGAAATTTCGAGCGGCCCGAAGATTATGGGCGAAATTAATTCAAGAAAGGTATTCACCCAAAGACAAGAAATCCTTATTACTTCGTTTCCACGCGCAAACTGCGGGGAGCACTCTCATTCCAGTGCAAGTTGAAACCAATGTCGTTCGAGTCACTCTTCAATGCCTTGCAGCCGCTTTAGGGGGAGCTCAGTCCATTCACACCAATTCCAAAGATGAAGCCTTAGGACTTCCCACGGAAGAAGCGGCTCTTTTAGCTCTGAGAACCCAACAGGTGATCGCACACGAGTCGGCCATTCCTTCGCTAGTCGACCCTCTAGGGGGAAGTTATGCGGTTGAGGAACTTACCGATAAAATCGAATCTGAAGCCAGAAAATTAATCGAAACCATCGAATCTAAGGGAGGAGTCGTCAAATGTATTGAGGAGGGTTGGCAACAAGGACTCATTCAGGAAGCGGCTTACGACTACCAAATGGATATTGAAAACAAAAAAAGAATTGTGGTTGGGTTAAATTCCTTTCAACAAACCGAAAAACATTCTCAGCCAGTGTTGGCTATTAATCCCAAAATCGAAGCTGAACAAGTGGCTCGACTGAAAGCTTTTAGAACTCGTAGAGATCCTTCGAAGTTCCAAGCGGTTCAAAAAGAGCTTCATCAAGTAGCTTCTCAAGGGGGAAATCTTATTCCGGTCATTCTTAAAGCCGTTCAATCTCACTCAACTTTGGGAGAGATTACTACGACTCTTGAAAAGGTTTATGGACGATACCGTCCCTAAATTTAATTAAAAGGTTTTAAACACTTGGGGAAACCCTTTCTTCAAAACCCAAATCGCTCCACCGCCCACTACAACACCGACCAAAATCAGATCTGCTAAGGCTGAGAGCCGAGTAGCCTGATAAATCCCCAACTTTTCAAAAGAGAATGAAATTAACGCGAAAATAACCACCACTAATCCCCACTGGAAAAAAAATCGGTAAAAATCTGAAAATAGATATTGAGGAGCAATGGTTCGAATGTATTTCTTTAACATCCACCAAAGAAAACTGCAGTAAATGAAAATCCCTACAGTACCTGCTAAAGCAAGGCCCAAATATCCCCACCGTTGAGAAAGAACGTAATAAACGGGGATCATCACAAAACTTAGGACCGTTCCCCAAACGGAAGGCAACCAGGTTTTCTGAGCGGCATAAAATCCCCGAGATAAAAGAATCTGACAGGCCCAAAAGAAAATTCCCACGCCCAGAATTTGTAAAACCAATGCTGTTTGCTTTAAATCAAACGGAGTCAGTTTACCCCCTCCATAAATAAAGTGAGTTAAGGGTATGGAGTGAGAAATAACGATTACTGCCGCTATGGGCCCTAAAGCCCAGAGCTTTACTATCTCTCCCAACAAAGTTGCCACGTACTGATCAAAATTTTTCTCGGACCACAACCGACTTAAATAGGGAAAACTTGCCATCCCCGCAGCTTGGCCCAAAACGGCAATAGGAATTCTCATCTCAGTTCGGGCGTAAGAGAGATAACTCACGGCTTTAGCTTCCAGAAAACTACCAAAATACTTAGTGATCCATTCATCAGTCACCACAAGTGAGAAGCTCAACATGATAGGAAAAGTCACCCACAAATACCGTTTAAAACGAACCCATACCTCTTCTGAAAAATTTAAACTGGGTAGGCAGGAATAACCTAGTTTTTTAACTCCCCACCATTGAAGCATTCCATGCCCGAAAAAACTACCCACCAAAACCCCCACACTAAATCCCATCACTCCCATAGATGAGTAGAATATAAGTCCACACAAAATAATCCCAAAGTTGTAAACAATCGGTGACAAAGCCGAAAACAAAAACCTACCGTGGGTTTGCTGAACACTCATAGCTAATCCGCCCCAATAGAAAAAAAATTGGGCCGGCAAAATCACTCTCAATAGTTTTGCTAAAAGTATTTTTTGTTCCAAAGAATACCCTGGGGCTACCCAACCCCCGAGTTTATCGGCAAAAATTTCTCCAGCTACAATCAAAACCAACAGAACCAACCCCATCACGGTGGAAGTAGTTCGAAATACTTTTTCACTTAACCTGTTGTCTCCTTGCTGCAAGCACTCGGAGAGAATGGGAATTAGAGAAATACTCAGTGCTCCCGCCGCCATGAGATAATTTAAAAAATCGGGAATCACAAAAGAGGAAAGATAAACATCAGTAACCGCGGAGGCGCCCAGAGTTTGAGCAAATACCCATTCCCTGACAAAACCAATCACTCGAGACAAAATTACACTTAACGCCATAATTCCGCTGGCTCGACGGATTTGTTTTTTAACCTCTTGTGTCACTTGTGACTCCCAAGAAAAACAAGGACTTGTACGCCCTGAGGTTTTTCATGTTTTTCGAAACTAATTTCTACAATCCGACTCTACGTTTCATGCTAAAAGCTAGGTACAATAATAGTAATCCTTCAAACGTAGCTCTTCTAGTTAGTTCTTCAATAAATCGTTAAATTTTGATCCCCGGTTGGCCCTATGAACCAAAAGAATCTTTCACAAAAGCAGATCATTCATTTGTTCATGCAACCCACTGAGGGAAATCCAATCTCCTTCAAATTAGATTTGAGACAAAGTTCAAAGTTGGTCGCTATTTTATGTTTATTATTTTTTATACTTTTTTTGGGAACCCTGTTTTTCTTTAGAGAACTCGAAACCAACAGAAAACTTCATGCCGAAGTTCTCGAGACTAAACTTAAACTGAAACTCACCCAGCTCTCCGACCCTCAAAATATCATTCCCACCCGTCAACTAGGATATTCCGTCAGCGTGGAATCAGACGAATCTCTTAAAAAGCAGCCTACCCAAGAGGCAACATCTCCCGAAAGTGCACAAAAGGAATCTTGGATGACATTAACACCCACGATCGTTTCGGCACGCCTCGGAAGTTTGAGCTCAGAGTGTCAAGTAGACAATTGCTCAGTTAAACTTGAACTTCTTCCTTCAGGGAATGGGATATCCCAAGGGGAATTGTTAATGATTCTTGAAACGGAAGTGCCTCGCATTGGAAGTCGAGGCGTAAGCACTCAACAGAGGAAACAATTTATCTTTTACCCCGGCTACTCCACCAAAGATGAGTTTAATAGCTCGGAACTGACTCAATATGAAAGACGACCTTTTAAATTTTCAAAAACCCTAAATGCTTCAGTTAACTTTAAGGTTTCCAAACTTCTTAGACCTCTGGCTTTAAATATTTATCTATTTGATTCACGACGAACTCTCATTCATCACGAGCGAAAGGTGATCGACCTCGAGGAAAATTATGCTAACTGAAATTCCTTCATTTACCGTCATTGCCGAAGGCAGTAAAACCCAGGGTTCTGTCTCTTTTTGCTCGCAATGCATTATTTTGGGAATCATTGAGGGAAACGTCTACCAACAAGCTCAAGAACCTCTTACGCTAGGTCAAACCGGGTGGATACACGGGGACATCACTTCTCAAGGGCCTGTGACCCTTGCAGGCAGGGTCGAAGGAAATGTCTTTAGCTCAGTAAAGATCACAGTCAATGCAACGGCGCATATCACTGGGGCTTTAGTATGTCCAAAAATTGAAATTAAACCTGGTGCCATCCTAGAATCCGATATTTTGATGCGCTGGTCTCCGGAAAGCGCGCCCCGCAAACTTATTGCCGCCTAAAATATAACACTCCGCACAGCCACACTCCAGAGTTGCTCATGAATTCTTTCAAAGATACCGATACTTAAGTGACATGGCTCCTCATCAGGAAAAATCGGCCCGTCTAGTTATCATTGAAGGCAAAGATAACAGAGACAAAGGCAAAATTATTAATTTGAAAAAAAGTTATGTGATCATTGGACGAGGTCAAGCTGATATCGTTCTCAATGATCTCAAGGTTTCAAGGGCTCATGTTTCTTTAGAGTTCAATGATAAAACCGGAGAACTTACATTCACAGACTTAGGTAGTACTAATGGAGTTCAAGTGAATGGCGAGCTGAGAAAAACCGGAATTCTCAAAGACCGAGATCGGTTGAAAGTCGGCAATACGGTATTCGATTGCCAATTGGAGTTTGAAGCTCAAACTGAAATTGGAACCGTAGCTCAGTTTGTAAGTGAATCACAGTTATCAAAATCCTTATCTGCATCCTTGGCAGGGCCTTCTCAACTTTCCTCAGACAGCGCAAAAATCGACTCAGTCGATTCAAGGAGCACCAAAGTAAAACCCGGCCAAACCGTAAATGGGGGAAATAAATCCCCTGCTTCTGAATCACCCAAAAACATCTCTTTCTATAAGAGAATTCCAAAAACCGTTCGAATAGGGGCCATTTCCTTAAGTCTTCTTATCATGATCGTCAGTCAGCTTCCTTCAAGCGTAAATCGTAATCCCTCTAATAGAAATTTAGAAAGTTATGTCTCGCAAACCGGAAAACTCCTTGAGGAAAAGAAACTAGACGAGGCTAAATCAACAGCATTAGAAGCTGGAAAAGCTTTTCCCAACCATTCCGTCCCCTTGGTTCTTTTGGGTAATGTCTATTTTGAACAAAGAAAACTCGAACTTGCAATCGATGCCTATCAGAGATCTTTGGCTCTCAAACCGATTCAATTAGTAACCTACACCCGACTTATTCGTCTTAATTTAATACTCAACAAAAGGGATGAAGCGAAAACTCTCTTGAAACAGTACCTGCCACTTTTAGAATCCGGGGAACCGAACAAAAAACTCTTTATTCAAACCGGAGAACTATTTCTAGATTATCCTGAACTTGAAGAAGATAAAAACACAGCTTTAACGAGAGCCAAAAATTTACAAACTAAATATGCCTCGGATGATCCTATAGGCTACAAATTGGAATCTAATTTAATTTCCCTGAGCGAAAAGTCAGTCGAAAGTATCAAGCGCAGTGAAGAACTACTCAAAAAAGGGTTGTCTTTAGCCCCACGAGATGAGTGGATTTTTGATCGTCTGTTTTACTTAAAGCTCGCTCAAAATAATCCTCCGGAAGCCTTAGCCACTTTAGAAGTTTGGATTAAATCCACCCCCAAATCCACGAAACCTCTACTTCTTCTTTCCTATATGAAGTTCAATGAGAAAAACTATCTCGGCGCAATTCCCTACTTACAGAAAATCCTGAACCTTTTGTCCCAGGACCCTGCTCACCCTCACAGTGCTGAGGCCATGAACCTCATGGGGCAAATTAGCATTCAACAGAATCAACTTGCCGAAGCAGAAAACTTTTTTAGACAGTCGTGTCAATCAGGATACAAAGCCAGTTGCGCTCACCCCATTTTAACAGGGGTGGCATCCTCACCTAGTAATAGCCCCCGTCCGGAGTCTGAAAAGACCGCTCAGCCTAGAGAGCCCAGCAGTTCCGCCTCTAAACAAGACAACTCCCCAAAAAAGAAGTAAGATTGAAAATCAATTAAATTTAATGGGGGTGTTTTTGAAATTCTTTTTTATTCTAGGTTTCCTGTTTTTTTCAATCTCTTCTTTTTCTATTTCAAAAAATCCTGTTCTTTCTAGTTTTTGGGTTCCCGCCAAAAATGATTCTACTTTAAGAAAAATTGCCGACCAGTTTGAAGTTACTCGAAAATTGGGAGAGGGTTATGAAGTTTTAGTTCCTTTTTCACAAACACCCACATTATTAGCTTTGGCCCCAGAGGCCCGATTACTCGAAGTTGATATTCATGCTTCACTTAGAAACAAAACTCGCCAAGATTTGAAAGGCTATCACGACTTCGCCAGTGTCCAGAGCGATCTCAAAAATATGATCACCCTTTACCCACAAATAACTTCGCTGGAACAATACGGAAGCTCTTTGGAAAAACGACCACTTTGGGCTCTCAAAGTGACATCATCTAAGAATTCTGGGAATAAACCCGCAATTCTCTTAACGGCAAGCACACACGGGGATGAACTTATCACCGTAGAAGTTGTTTTTGGGTTACTTGAAAGTCTACTCTCGGGTTATGGAAAAGATCCCAGATTCACTTCCATCGTCGATCATTATCAAATCTACTTTGTCCCGGTAGTTAACCCGGATGGCTACGTCAGAAGAGAAAGATATGCCAATGGCATTGATCCTAACCGAGACTACCCCTGGCCTGAAGATTCCAACCACTCATCAAATCCGTGTGTTTCAGCGATCATGAAGTTTTATGAAACCCATGCGATCAAAGCAAGTATTGACTTTCATGCCTTTGGCGAAATGATCATGTATCCCTGGGCTTACACCTATCAATCTCTTCCCACATTTGAAAATGATTTTTTCGACCAGGTAACTGGACAAATGGCCAAACACAACGGTTATGTTTTTGGACAAATTTCAAAAGTGATCTATGTAGCTAAAGGCTCTAGTGCCGACTATTACCACTGGAAGCATGGTTCATGGGCGTTAGGCATTGAAGTTGGAACCCAAAAAGTTCCTACCTCAAGCCAGATCCCCAAAATTATCCAAGAAAATTCAGAGTCGACCTGGACATTTGTAGAGTCGATCAAGTAAAAGACCGATGTGCTAAAAAGATTAAAGAAAGATCCTTCCCCTAAGCAGGCGGTCATTGAATTGATTTTCGCTGCGAGCATTTGGGGTTTCGGATTTGTTTGTGCCAGATGGGCTCTCGACTTTGCAGGCACATTTTGGATGAACGCCATTCGATTTTACTTAGCTTTTCTATTTGCGATACCTGTTATCTTTTCAGTTCCTCAACTCAAAAAATATTTTAACTGGGAGCAGTTTTGGCTGGCGGCCTGGCCTGGACTGTTCCTTAGCGGAACTTTAGTTTTTCAAACAGCGGGTTTGGCCTATACCTCCGTCACTAAAAGTGGATTCATTACCGTCCTGTATATTGTTTTTGTTCCTTTTTTGGAGAAGCTTCTTTTAGGAAAATCTATCAAAAAAAGCCATTTTATCTATGTGGGTGTCGCCTTGGTGGGTTCTGCTCTCATTTGCGATTTTCGAGGTGGAAATTGGAATGTTGGGGATTTACTCACTTTAATTTGTGCCTTGATGGCCTCTTCTCAAATTGTATTTTTAGAGAAACAATCTCAAAAAATTGGCTCAGCTTTTGTATTTAATGTTTTTCAAACCTTTTGGGCAGGAATCATCCCTTTAGTTTTAGCTATCCCCTTTGAGCCCCTTCCCAAATTCCCAGTTTCCGCAAGAGTGCTAGGTTCAATGCTCGTTCTTTCTTTTGCCTCAACTCTTCTCGCGTTTCTGATTCAAGTCAGAACTCAAAAGGTTCTGAACTCTTCAACCGTCAGTATGTTGTTTCTACTAGAATCTCCCTTTGCAGCTTATTTTGCTTATCTGTTCTTGGGCGAGTCTTTCAATACCTCCCAATGGGTAGGGGCGGTTCTTATCTTAGGTAGTGCACTGGCTAGCGTTAGATTAAGCTCAGATTGATTCCTTTAATCTGAAAATCGTCCGTTGAAGCTGAATTGGATTACGCAACTTCTCTAATCGACATTTGATTAACTAAATTAAAATAACTTTGATAATCTCTAATGTAGTCACCTGCATCATAATAGTCTGATGCAAATACAAGTAAAATAGCATCTGAACTGTACTGATACTGAGTGGCCCAAATCATATTAGGGACAAACAGACCAAGATTAGGTGAGTTTAACAAGTGCTCTTCTCGATTCTTTCCATCATCGACCATGACTTTGATGGAACCCTTCACACAAATAAGGTATTGCTTGCAAATTTTGTGGGCATGCTCACCCCTCACATGTTTCCCTGGAACATTAAACACGAGAAAATAACGTTTGGCCTGGAAAGGAATAACTCGCTCAAATTCAGCTACTGATAGATCCCCTCGAATATCACTGATCAGCGGTAATTTATCGACTTTAATCCCACGAACTTTACTTGATTTTACTGAATTCTTAGACTGCTCCACGACCTCGAGTTTCGGAAGAGAAAAAGATTCTACATAACCTACAATTCTTGCTGGATTTCCCACCACCTTAGCATACGGTGGAACATCTTTCGTAACTACTGCCCCTGCCCCCACCATCGCATTCATGTGGATGGTCACCCCTGGAAGAATAGTCGCATTGGCTCCAATAGAAGCCCCTTTACAAACACGGGTTTTAGAAAATTCTGCTGGATAAACTTTGCTCCTAGGCCACTTATCGTTAGTAAAAGTTGCATTGGGCCCCACAAAAACATCATCCTCCAATGTAATGCCATCCCACAGTTGGACTCCGCATTTAATGGTGACACGGTCGCCAATCACAACGTCATTTTCAATAAAAACACCATCATCAATCTCGCAAGAACTACCTATTCGCACTCCTGAAAGGGTTTTCACCAAGCTACCCAATTGATTTTTGGATTCTATATTCCCAACCTGTGTCACGGCAGATTTAAAATTAGCTTTCATGTTTTTTCTCATTTGGAAACTCTGTTAGCCATCTATCAACAATTCGTTGTTCATACCCACGATGAAAATGTCTTCTCCAAGGATAAGCTGGTTGATTTGATCCATCTTTTAATTGGATTTGAGAAGTAGAACAAATAGCTTTGGCAGGAGAACCAACAACCACCGTATTAGCTTCAACATTCTTTGTTACTGAACTATGTGCCCCAACCAAAGCGCCCTCCCCCACAGTAATTCCCGGCAGAATTACCGACATAGTGGAAATAGCTGCGTACTGCTCAATGGTTACTCCCTTGAGGGTATTGCTTGGTGGAGTTGGGTCATTGGTTAATACAACATAAGGAAAAATCCAAACAAAGTCCCCAATATTAGCCTGCTGACCAATATGAACATTACTATGAAGCCTTACAAAGTCACCTATAGTACAGTGTCCCTGAATATCACTTAATGTCCCTATTTGAAAATTACAGCCCGCTTTTGTTTTTTCCCTTACTGTTACGCGATGTCCCGTAACCAACCCCTTTTTAAATTCAGACCCAAGATAAAATATGCTATGAGATCTGATTAAGGAATCATCACCAATCACCAGTTCTGTTGAATATTCCTTTCTGGTTGCTGGGTGTCCAAGCTCGCAATGAGATTCCACAACAGTGTTATCACCAATTTTGACGCTTTTATGAATAATTGTATAAGGACCTATCGAAACATTATCACCAAACTCTACCCCTTCATCGACTAATGCTGTTGGATGTATAAATTGTTTTGTCATTTTTAAATACCTCCATTCCTGCGAAAGTTAACCCATCATTAAAATTTCTACTCACAAGGGAAAGTGGTCTCTGTTTGGTATTCTCAAAAGCTCTCCACACATAAATACCAATAATTCCCAAACCTAAAGAATTTAGACTAGCAAAAAATAAAATAATTAGAGCAGTAGCTGCATAGCCAGGTACCGAAATCGCTCCGGTCATTTTAGAAACCACTATGAGTACCCCTAGTAAAAATGAAACTCCACTACCCAAAAAACCAAATGCCATCAAAAATTGAATTGGAAGATCGGTAAAAGAAAAAATACTGTCTAGCATATACCTTATTTTTTTTCTTACCGTCCAAGCACTTTTGCCATGGCCTCTTTCTTTTCGGCAGTAAGGAATTATTTTTCTTTTAAATCCCATCCAAAAGATCAATCCCACCAGAGAGGAATGAGACTCATTTAATTGAATCAAATAATTTCTAAAAATTTTGTTACACCCAAAAATATCAACGCCACCTTTAGGCATTTCAGGTTGAATCATTTTTCTATAAACCAACCAAAAGACTTCTGAAAACAACCGGGATATTAAGGGATCTTTTCTTGATTCACGACTCCCTAGCACCACATCACTGTCGCCAGCTTGAAGCTCCCCAAAAAATTCAAGGATAATTTCCGGGGGCTCCTGAAGGTCAGCCGCCATAACCGCAAAGTTTTCTCCTCGAGCTAATTCCAAACCCTTTTTTATAGCTGCAAAAGAACCAAAATTTCTGGACAATTCAACAATCTGATACTGAAAGCAGACGGACTCTGTATGCTTTTTTAAGATTTTTATCGATTCGTCTGGACTTCCATCAACTACGAAAACCACCTCAAGCGACTGATTCAGCCGTTGATGAATCCAAGCGCACACTTCAATTACTTTTCCAAGCGAAGATTCATTTTTGTAAATCGGAATGATCAAGGAGTTCAAAGACATCCCCTCCAAGAGTTGCAAGCTTCAACAACTCTTTTTATTTCAAAATCTGTCAGGAACGGATGAATGGGTAATGATAACTCTTGTCCAGTTATTTTTTTTGCATTTATCAATTCAGTTTTGATCTGAATTTTTGAAGACAACTCTGGATTTTGGAAAACAGGTTGGGAGGGAATAAGTTTTGGATAGTGAACTGCAGTTTGAATTTTCTGTTCTAATAGCCATTTTTTAAGATCTTCACGAGACTGAACTACGATGGGGAATAAATGCCAAGATGAACAAGAACCTTCGGGAGTCGGCAAGATATTGATAAGAGGGTTCTTTAAGTTCTCGCAGTAAAATTGGGCTATTTTTCTTCTAGCACCTAACCAACTTTCCAACCGCGGTAACAGAGCCGATGTTAAAAAAGCCGCCTGCAACTCATCCAAACGGCTATTAAGGCCCAACTTTGTATGAAAATACTTTGACTCTTGGCCATAGTCTCGAAAGCTTCGAGCCATATCTCGTAAGGCTGGATCCGAAGTAAGCACAGCCCCCCCATCTCCGTAACAGCCTAAATTTTTGGTGGGATAGAAACTGGTTGCTGCCATCTCTCCAACGACGCCGGTGGGCAGATTAAAGCTTTTGGTTCCTATAGATTGTGCACAATCCTCAACTATTTTTATTTTAAACTTCGCTTTGATTTTTTTTAACTTATTAAGATTAAGAGCATGCCCAAAAAGATGAACCGGCACCAAAAATTTAATAGATGAATCATTCTCAAGTATTTCCTCCACTAAATTCAAATCTAAAAGTCCAGACTCATCTGTATCACAAAAAACGGGAGTTCCTCCACACTTCAAAATTGCAAGAGTAGTTGCAAAGGCTGATAGTGGAGTGGTGAGAACCCTGTCTCCTGGTTTGATTCCTAAAACTCTAAGACATATTTCGATAGCATCAAGCCCACTGGCACAGCCAACCACATGAGGAATCCCCCAAAAATTTGAAAGAGCCAATTCAAATTCTTTCACCTCAGAGCCAAGAATAAGATGACCACTGCGGCCTACCCTTTCAACAGATTGGATAAAATCCTCACGCACAAATTCCCACTGAGCTTTAAAGTCATTAAGTAGAATCTCATTCATAAGGGGTTTTATCTTAGAAAAATTGAATGTATCGATTCTAATATTTTAACTTAGGCTCGGCGCATTAACCAAGTATAACTGTATCTCATTTTGGAACCCGAAGAGCGGAGAGGGAAGCCCCAGGTTATAAATTGCTATCCAGCGGGTCTAGTTCAAATGATTACCGTTGGATTTCTAAAACTTTCAAAACCCGTTCCTTAAACTCAATATAACCCATTCTTGCTTTTAGAGAATCCTCTTCATTCTTACTTTTAAAAACATCCTCAAGATCGGACGGGGAAAGAATCCTTTCCACTTCAGAAGTTACAAAGCTCGAGATTTGCTGAAACTCCTGAGGGCGTCCAGGTTTATTGAAAAACTGCTTCCATTGCGAACCTGTCGATTCAGCACTGGTCCTGTAAAAAGCGAGCCCTCGGACAGTGGGCTCCATGATTGTTGCCATTTCTGCCGCTTGCCAGGCTGGGGCTTCATGCGTTCCTCGCGCAATCACTAAGTTTACCGCACGATTTAGCCTCGAAAGAAAATATCCAAATGGGTCCGATGTCGCGTCATCCCTAGAGCACTCTGCCGAGAGCTTCGCTGAATCAGAATCTGGTACATCTTCATCAGTACAGAAATTATCCTTATTTTCAGGAAGGATTCCAAGATACCCATACTTAATCGCTTCTACATCATAGGATCCAATTTCGTCCAAATATCTAAAAGGCCGCCCCAAATATTCCATAATCGAGGAGGACACCTTCCCTTGCATAGGCTCCCCTTCACTCGCAGCTAAGTTTCCTTTAAAATTGTGCCGTAAGCCTAGATTGTGCCCTAGTTCATGAGCCACCATGTCCATAAAGTACCCTTTCATGTACTTCTCATAACTCACACCCACCGGAATCACCTCAAACTCCTCTTTTAGAAAAATAGGATCTTCATAGGGTTGAGATTGGGAGTGAATTTTAAAACCCGCTTCCCCCCCCAAACTCAACTGCAATTTAGAATTTCTTAATTCAGGATTTGAAGAGCCAGTAGAAATCAGAAACTTTTTCAGCTCGCGTTCAGCTTCTGCGTTTTGTCCCTGACTTTTGAGCTGCTCAATCGTTTTCGATGCTTTAAACCAATTTTGGTAAATCTCTACAATCCTAGGACCTTGAATGAGAACATTGGATGACAGAATTTCTCCGGTAAATTGATTTGCGATTGAAGGCCCCAAACCGCCATAGGAGGCTTCATTTTCTAAATCCCATTCGAGAATGTTATATCTCACATCCCCCGCTACCAAATTTTTTGATCTCGGATCTAAGGCATCAATAAATTCATATCGAATCAAAGGTCGACCCGCTACTTCAGAGAATTTCTCATTCCAAGCATCAAAGGCTGCTTTAAAACTTTCCTGATGCTCTTGCGGAATATTTTTTAGAAAATATTTAATCTCACCTTGAGAATTACCCAAGGAGTAGTTCGTCAAAGCATGCCGAATGATCTTGGGAAATCGACCTCTTTCGGTCATAAAAAAACCAACTCCTTCCGTTTTGTCTCTGGCTACGAAGGAAGGATTAAAAACGGAATTCAAGCGAAGATACCAACGAACTGTGAATTGAGTCTCAGAAACTATTTCCCCTTCTTTTGGGTTAAGAGGAACCATGAGAACTCTTACATCAAATACCAAAGTAGACGCTGAGTAATCTACTGCAACGACTTCACTTGTTTTGGTTTTAAGTTGAGTGTACTCCCCGTTAGGGTCCAACATTTTAACTAAGTTTAATTGATCACCCAAAACGGCTAAATCTAAAATGACTCTATCATTCGCTTCATCGATGCCTACCACGGGAAAATCCACCACCGACGTTTGAGGGGAAAGTTCTTCGCAGTTTTGAAGACACCCCTTCAGCTCCATTTTGAAGTCGGTCTCTTGAGCTGTCAGTTTGGGTCTGACAGAAATGGGGGGTAAATCAGAAAGTTTGAGGCCTCCTAAAAGAGCGCTTTTTAAATCGGAAACTTGGGTAATCACTCCTCCAAAAATAAAATGCTCGTTAAGAAGTTTTTTAGGAAATGCTACGGTCAAAGATTTTTTTCTCAGTCGAGTATTACCCACCGCTCTGACTTGTTGAGATTTGATAGCATCCAACAAACTCTGCGTTCCTAAAACTTGAAATCCCAATTGAGAATCTCCAATTTCCGCTCTAACCCACTGATTTTCACTGATAGGTACTGTTACTTTAGGCTCCTGATCTTTCTCAGACTGAGAACAAGAAACAAAACTGAACAAAAACAAAAGAGATAAACTAAACGTAAAATATTTCATTTGGCTCCCCCGCCGGACACAAAAAGCAAAAGCCATGCCGAGCCCAAGCCCCACCGAAGCGCCTATTTTTTAATCCCAAAGTAATTTTTTACATAGGTTGGAGCCAGAAAAACACCATCTCACGCTTAGAAACAGCTCCAGATTTCTTCTAAATTTTTTGCTCGTTTAATGGGCTCTGACCAAGAAATAGAATGACAACGCTCAGCTAAATTTAACCATTGCTTGATTCGCTTTGTCGTATAAAGAGGGCTTAGAGCTTGAGGCTCAGCCACTTGAATAAATCTTTCAAATAAAGGCCTCCAACGCTCTTTTGAATTTTTAAAAGGCAGAATAGTGTCCTCACTTGTTGAAGAACCTTTCAATTCTCTTAAGACCAACTGAGCAAGTGAAGGTTCAGCTAAAGCTCCACGTCCAATCATGAAGTGCTCACACTGACTTAGCTTTCGACATTCTTTGAAATCCTCAAGAGTGCGAATATCCCCATTTGCCACAATTGGAAGAGGAACTGATTTTTGAACTTCGCCCAAAATTTCCCAATGAACAGGAGGAGCATATCCTTGCGCCCTAGTTCTCGCATGAATAGTCAACCAATTAGCTCCAGCCAGAGTCGCTGATTCTGCATTTTTAAAAATTTCATGGATATTTTCCCATCCCAATCTCATTTTCGCTGAGACTGAAATATCGGGAGAAACTCTTTCTCTTACGGCTTTGACGATGTCATAAACTCGTTGGGGACTTTTCAGTAATACCGCCCCCCCATCGTGCCGGTTGACTGTGGGAGCAGGACAACCAAAATTAATGTCAATTCCCAAAGCCCCCAAGCGAACCGCAGTGGCCGCCGATTCAGCCATTCTATCCGGGTCCCCTCCTAAAATTTGAACAATCACAGGACATCCGCTGGCCGTTTTTCCTTGAGTTCGAAGCTCGGGAATCATTCGATAAAACACCTTCTCTGGAACTGTATCTTGATTCACCCGGATGAATTCCGAAACACAACATTGAAATCCCCCAAGCTCTGTAAGCAAGGTTCGCATAGGATAATCGGTCACCCCTTCCATGGGGGCCAATAAAACTGCCGGTTTACCTTTTTGAATCCAGTGTTTCAATTTTTAGGTATCGAGAGTAAAGGGATTAAAGTTGGTCTTCCAATCAAAGTAATCTTCATTCTCAGCTTTTTTCAAAAAGTTCACGATTCGATAAGTGACCGGAGTCATCACAACTTCCCACAAAACTTTCAAAAGATAATTGGTCACCATCACTTGAATTACCAAGTGATGCTGCCAAGTTCCTAGAAATGCAATGGGATAAAAAATTAAAGAATCTACGGCCTCTCCTGCAATAGTAGAACCGATCGTTCGAGTCCAAAGCATTTTCCCTTGAGTCCACAATTTCATTTTGGCCAACACATACGAATTGGTAAATTCCCCGGCAAAAAAAGCAATAAAGGAGGCCACAACGACTCTCCAAGTTTGTCCATAAACCGTTTCGTAAGCACTTTGAAAAGGCCAATCTTTAGCAGGTGGAGCTGCCACCACAAACCAACTCATGAAGGATGCAAAAGCCAAAGCTGAAAAGCCAGCCCAGACCACTTTTCGAGACCGGGCATATCCGTAAACTTCGGTCAAAATATCCCCAAACACATAACTCAAAGGGAAAAAGAAAACTCCAGCACCACAGGTAAAACCAAAAACCGTAATCACTTTTGAAGTTCCAATTAAATTGGAACACAATAAGATGGTCACAAAAGAGGCCATCACTAGATCATAGTAGCGGTATTGCCGGATTTCCGATTTTGGATTTAAGATTTGATTCATCCCCACACTCTAGCTGTTTAAGGACAAGAGGGCAAAGAATCTGTGGTCGATGAAGTAGGATTTTCAATTTTTAGTAGGTGCCAGTCCCCAACTCGTTTCTCCAGAGTAATGTCGGCACAAAGCCCTCTTCCAGCCCTCACTGGGTTAGCTCGATTTTTCTTTTCAGCAGTTTCTTTTTTAAATTTGAATTCGATTTGTCTTGGCCCCTCGCCTCTCAACCACTTTTCCACCTGAGCCACTGCGATATATCCCTGCTTCATTTGAGGGTCACATTTCACATCAACTACTTTGCAACGGATCAAAGATTCATCTAACCATTTTTCTATGGGCTTAGATTCAACACCACAACCTTCAGGGATAACCCCCTTCTGCGGACCACTTTCGGGAACCATGCAGCCTTGAGAGCCCCGAACCTCAGAAAATCCTTGAGAGCTTAATAAAAACAATAAAATAATTAAGACATACGACATATAGTGGCTAATCCCAATTTGGGGTCTAACTCTCGAACTGGCATCTTTCCTAAGGGAATGATCGATACCTCTGCAGTCACAGCGACATTGGCCTCAAATAGATGGCCACCGAAAACTCTAAACTGGTTGTCTCCAAGAGCTGCATGAACATGAATATAAGGTTTCCCCTCTTTTAAAGAAAGATTCCCGGTCAGAGAAATGAGTTCATAGTCCATTTCTGAGAAAGTTTTTCTATGATAGTCTTTCTCTTCTAAGTGGTAATAACCCAATTCCACATCGATTAGAGCTCCCAAACCAGAAATCAATCCACCTTTCAGCCCTAAATCGCTCACATCTCGAGTAAGAGTTGCCACCAATTTTTCGCCCTTAGGCACCACAATCAAAACTTTTTCTTCAGAATGATGAATAATCATAACAAGCTCCAAATCTTCTTGTGTTTATATAATGTAATAAATTTAAGGTCATCCTTTTTCTAATTTGGATTCAAGGCTGACCTCCCTAGCATTGATTTCTTAATCAAAGAAAGATACAAACCCGAGCCATGACGGCCGTTTCCGAGCAAAATTTTAAGGGTTTTCCTAGTTCACGATTAAAAAACCTAGGCATCGATTTTCCCTTTCTCATAGCTCCCATGGTCGGAATCAGCCATGTGGCTTTTAGGGAATTGGTTCGAAGTTATCTGCCTGAAAGTGTGTCCCCTCTCCTTTTCACTGAAATGTTATCTACGTTACGTCTTCCTTATGAAAAATGGGAAGACCTGCCAGGCCCCTTAAATAGTCTGGGAGAAAATTATTTTATCCCTCAACTTCTTGGAAATGAAGAAAGCTACATTTCGGGTTCTATTGAGAAGCTTCTTCCTCTTCATCCTTGGGGCTTTGATATCAATATGGGTTGCCCAGCTTCCCATCAACTCTCCCACAATTGGGGAGTTCGACTCCTAGGAGATATCGATTATGCGTCCCAAGTGGTTAAAGTTACCAAAAAGCACTCCCCTGTTCCCGTGAGTGTTAAATTGAGGGCGGCAACAGGTTCGAGCATTGATTTGAATTATCTCCTAAAGTTCACTCAACGGTTGGAAGACTCCGGGGCCGATTGGTTAACATTACATTGTCGAACCCAAAACCAAGGTCATCATGGTTATGCCCACTGGGATTTGGTTTCTGAAGTAGCTAAAGAAAGAAAAATTCCCGTCGTAGCCAATGGAGATATTCATCATTGGGAAGATGCTTTTCACCTCATGGACCAATATCGAGTGGACGGAGCGATGATTGCAAGGGCTGCCACTGCACGCCCTTGGATTCTCTGGCAGCTTGCACAAAAAATGGGAAATTTTGATCTTCCAAAAGCCCGATGGGAAACCTCGCCCCCTTGGACTCCTGAAGAAGAAGGCGCTGAATATTTTCGAGCTGTTCTTAGATTTTCTTGTCTTCTTGAGGATTACTTTGGAGACACTCCATTTGCTCTCAAAAAACTGATTTTTTTTGTGGCTCACGGATCTCGCTGGTTACTTTTTGGTCATCAATTTTTTCACGGAGTCAAACGGTGTCAGAATTTAGTTCAAGTAAGAGATTTCGTGAACGAATACTCAGAAAAAAATCCTCAACCTCTAGGTAAAACGGCTCGAATTTAGGATTTATTTTTTTGACTCAAAATTCCAATGTCTAAAAGTTGACCAATTTTATCATTGGGGTACCCCAAACCATGAGCAATCGCAAAACTATCTTGTCCTAATTCAGGGTGAGCCGAAAGATTGGGATTTGAAGCAAACCCGGCCCAAGTGAGTGGATCGGAGGACAACTTACTTCGCGACTGGCTTGTTTTTAGAAATTCTTCCCAGGGCACTACCCTAAACAAGCAGGCTTCAGCGTTGTGATTCAAAGCCTCCCAGTAAGGGGCTGGAGCATCTAAAAACATTTTTTCTAGCTCGGGAACAAGAGTTAAGTCTTCGGCTCTTTCTTGCCATTGTTGACGATCGGTAATTTGACAAAACTGTAGCCAGTGTTTCTTTTGAATAGCTTGTAGTGAGATCCATTGATCGTCTCGACAACGATAAAATCTGGAATTGGGAAATCGTCCGTCTAATTTCACTGAAGCTTCAAAACGATGTTTCTCAGATTCTTGAGAAGATTCAAATTCAACTTTTTCAAAAGCTTTAGGTAAATATAAGCTTCTAAAACTTTCGTCCGCATAAGAAATTAAGTGCATTCCTCGACGGTTAGGATTCGCAAGATGAACCAGCAACTTAGTCAACGGAGCAAAAACACCGCCCACAATATCTGCAAATTGAGAGCTGTAATTAGCGCCCCCCTCAAGAAACCACTCTCCACACCCACTCGTTGAAATGAAATTTAAGTCATGCCCCGATTTGCTACTGAACTTATCGGCCATTCCTCTTAAGGAAACATAAATGAGATCGGGATTACTCTCTGCCAAATCGGCGTAACCCAAGCCATATTTATCCATCACACCCGATCTCAAGTTTTCAACAAAAACATCCGCTTCCGAAGCCAACAATTTCACTAACTCTCTTCCTTCAGCTTTTGTAAAATCGATACAAACCGATTTTTTGCCTCGGTTGAGAAGTTCAAAAAGTGCTGAGTATCGCTCTTCACGACAAGGGTCCCCATGCGGAGTCTTTTCAACCTTAATCACTTCTGCTCCATACTGGGCTAAAATTCGAGTGAGGTACGGACCGGTCAACATGATAGACAGATCAACGACTCTCAAATGTTGAATTGGTTTTATAGTCTCATCATTCCACAACGATTCTGACACGCTGCCCCCATTTCACGATGGCTTTTATCAATAGATTCTATTTTAGCTCCCAGATGAGGCTTCACTCAAGTTCTCAAAACGATTCATGAAACAGCTTTAAATATTAGTTTCGTTTATGGGGGGGTTAGGCTAAAACATTAGCCATGAAACTTTTTAATGTTGGGGCGGTCCTTTTAAGTTTAATTTTCGTGTTTGGCTGTGCAAGCACCACGATTACCGAAACCCCTAAAACTACTTCTGTCTCTTCATCAGAGCCTGAGAAAACTCCTGAAATTATTTGGACAAGCAAAACCTTGAATGCCAAGTTTGATTATTTAGGTGAAGTTAAAGTTAAAAGCTGGTCCTATGAAGGAGCTCTTGAGCGCTTAGTCGCAGGCGGAAAATCTCTGAAAGCCGATGCTTTAATTGATGTTCAACATCGACAAGTGGGTTTTCTAACGACCTTCCAGGCTTTTGCCATCAAATTTAAACCATGAAAAAAAATCACCCAATAAAAAAAATCGCTCTACTCACAGGTGGAGGAGATTGTCCTGGTCTCAACTCAGTGATTCGAGCCGTTGTTCAATCGTGTATTTTAGAACACGGAATACAAGTGGTAGGGATCCCTGATGGGTTTAAAGGCCTTCTTGAAAACAAATTTATTCCCCTGGACCTTTTAAATACTACGGGAATTCTCTCGAAGGGTGGAACTATTCTGGGATCATCGAATGTAGACACTCCATTTCGAGTTCCGGTGACCAAAGAAGGTAAGAAAATTTACGAAGATCGCTCGGATGAAGTCGTTCAGCATTTGAAACAAGAACGAGTGGATACCATGATTGTGGTGGGCGGGGATGGCACACAAAGCATCGCACATGGAATGTCTCAAAAGGGCATTAAGGTTGTGGGGATTCCCAAAACTATTGACAATGACCTAAACGGAACAGAGTTTACTATTGGGTTTTACACAGCGGTCACCACTGCCGTTGAGGCTCTGGATAAACTTCATACCACCGCCGAATCTCACCACAGAATCATGGTGGTTGAGGTCATGGGACGAAATGCAGGTTGGATCGCACTCTTTGCGGGATTAGGAGGAGATGCGGATGTTATTCTACTCCCTGAGATCTCTTTCGATTTGAATAAAGTAGGAGCTTACTTAAATGATCTCTACCACTCTCGAAAAAAATATTCGATCGTTGTAGTTGCAGAAGGAGCAAAACCCATAGGCGGAGATGTGGTCGTAAGCAAGATCATTGAAGACTCTCCGGAAAAAATTCGCCTAGGTGGTATTGGGCACCGAGTTGCTGAACAATTAGAAAAAATTACAGGAAGAGAATCTCGCGCCATTGTGTTGGGGCACTTATTAAGAGGTGGGGCACCTGAAGGCTTTGATCGTATTTTAGCCAGTCGATTTGGAGTTGCCGCAGTTCAAGCCGTGGTTGAAGGAAAGTTCGACACCATGGTAGCTTATAGAAATGATAACGTTGAACTAGTTCCGTTAGAGACTGGAGCAGGAAAGAATCGCTTCATTTCTCCAGAATCTCCCTTTCTACAAACGGCTCGCCACCGAGGCATTTGTCTAGGCGACTCAATTTAAGCTTTTTTAGCTTCCTCAATCCAGTAAGCTTGTCCTTCGGCAGGTAACGTATCAATGGGATCAAAATATTCATACAGTTGGGTTAAAGCCTCGGGTTTGTCCCACTCTAGGCTGGTTAAGTAGTTTTTAGTCCAGTATGAAATCCCCTTCACTCTATCGTAAGAGTGCGTCTGATGAACCCATCTTTTGCCCACAAAAGGGACATCACAAACAATTCTGGGAGTCGCAAAACCAGGGAGATACCCCATGATGTCATGCTGTAAGTTCTGCGCTTTAGCGAGAGAAACTCTCCAGTGTTCGGAGTTGGGAATCATATCACACATGTAAAAATAGTAGGGCGTGATGTGACCATGATCTTGCAGTTTAAAACACAGGTCTAGGAGGGCTTTTTGAGAGTCATTAACCCCTCGTAACAACACACCTTGATTTCTAACATCTCGAAACCCCATGTCTAAAATTTTGCGGGCCACTTTAGCCACCAACGGCGTTAAAGATTGAGCATGATTTATGTGGGTATGAACAGCAACGCTCACTCCACGTTGAACGGCTTTCCGGCCCATACGCTCAAAGGCACTTAAAACTTCATCCTGTAAAAAATGCTGAGGGACCCCCATCAATCCTTTACTGGCCAAACGAATATCGCGAATGTTTTCAATGTCCAACAAAGAAGAGACAAAGTACTCCAAAGTTTGAATGGGTAGATTAGCAATATCTCCTCCGGAAACCACGACATCTCTTACCGAAGGGGTCTTTTTCAAATATTCAATAATTTGCTCATGCCGATCTTTCTGACCGGTCTCAAATTTTCTTTTCGAAACCTGGGGTACACTTTGCCCTACCAGATCCATTCGAGTGCAATGACCACAATATTGAGGACAGGTGGACAAAAGTTCGGCCAAAACTTTAGTGGGATAACGGTGGGTTAACCCCTCTACGACCCACATTTCATGTTCGTGAAGGCTGTCTCGAGTGGCTTTAGGGTGACTAGGCCATTTTTGATCTCTTTCTGAGTAAAAAGGGATCATGTATCTGCGAACTGGATCGTTTTTAAGATCCTCAACCACCATGGTATTGATCATTTGTGGCGGGACCAACATGGCCATCGTGGAGCGTTCCGCCTGGTCTTTTAAAATATCCAGGGCCATCGATTCGGGTAGAAAATCTCCTAAAACCTGTTTTAGCTGAGCCACCGATTTAATAAAGTTACGCTTTTGCCAAAGAGCACTATTCCAATCCGCTTCGGAGACTTCTTTATATCCGGGAATCCGCCTCCAATCAGGCTCAACAAATTGAGAGGAATATTTATAGGGATAAGGTTGCTTGGTGGCCGTGGCTGGTTTTTTATCCTTCGAGGTAACTGACATAACTCTCCATTTTAGGTTCCGTTTTATGGGGCAGAGAATAGCCTGACTTTAGAGGAATGACAAATTTGCTTCAACCCTAGGATTACTTCTTCTTCTGACTACTATCATCCAGTTCGATAATGGGGGGTGGGAGCTTCTCCGATTTTAAAGCCTCTTGAATCCGTTGGGTTCGAGAAACTTCCTGGGCCTTTGCTTTCTCTACCACTATCCCTGCCTCAACGCCTTGAAGCCGCAACTGGAAATCCTGGATATTGGTACAATTTTTCAATGCTTCCTCTTTGGTAATAATCCCTTCTTTGAAGAGCTGCATTAAATTCCCATCAAAAGTTTGCATTCCAAGGTCGGGACTTTCTAAGATAGCTCGATGTAGATCGAGAGTTCTTTTAGGGTCTAAGATCATATCTTTCACTCTTTGATTTTTGATCAGGATTTCCACAGAAGGAACCCTTCCTCTCCCATCAGCCCTTAAAATCAATCTCTGTGAAACAACCCCAACTAAGACAGATGCTAACTGAGTTCTCACTTGTTGTTGATACCCAGAGGAGACACTCCCAATCACTCGATTTATAGTCTCAACCGCATCGTTGGTATGTAAAGTACTTAAGACTAAATGCCCAGTTTCAGCCGCTGATAAAGCCATCAAAATAGTTTCTTCGTCTCGCATCTCCCCGACTAAAATCACATCAGGATCTTGCCGTAAGGCATATTTGAGTGCCTTGGAAAAATCCTTAGTGTCAATGCCCACTTCTCTTTGGGTAACAATGCTCTTTCGGTCTTTAAAGCTATATTCGATGGGATCTTCCAAAGTCACAATATGTGAAGAAGAGTTTCGAGCGATATAGTCAATCATGGCGGCAAGAGTGGTGGATTTTCCAGTTCCCGTAGCTCCAGTCACTAGAATTAACCCCCGACCTGATAAGGTCAGATCTTCAACAACGGGAGGCAATCCGAGCTCACTTAAAGTTCTTATGTTTTCCGGAATTAAACGGCAGACAAGACGAGGAAAAGACCTCTGCTGACAAATATTGATCCTAAACCTTCCAATACCTAAAATCTCATGAGCCAGATCTACTTCTTCACCATTTTCATAACGAACTCTTTGTCGTTCGTTCATGAGCTGATAACAAAAATCATTGAGGTCAGAATGGGTGAGGCGGGCAATCACATCACCCGCCTCATCACTAAGATAATAGAGACTTCCAAAAATCCTAACGATCGGTGGAAGCCCCGCTTTTAAATGAATGTCAGAAGCTTTCTTATCACTCGCCCTTCTTAGAATTTGTTCGAACCGGGCTAGCGGGTTTTCCAGCTTTTGTTGCTTCTTGGGCACCATTTTCCGAGTCATCCTCTTCTTGGTTAGAAGCCACCGGGTTTGCTGCTAAAACTGCTCCGCCATCCTTTTGAGCTTTGACTTCTACCTTTTTCTTGATCTTATCGGCATAGTCCGGATGTTCTTTTAGGAATAATCTTGTATTTTCCCTACCTTGCCCTAACTTCTCACCTTCAAAGGCAAACCAGGAGCCGCTTTTATCAATCACACCATATTGCAGTGCAATATCGATAATATCTCCTTCTTTAGAAATTCCTTCGCCAAACAAGATGTCAAACTCGACTTGTTTGAATGGGGGAGCCATTTTGTTTTTAACAACTTTAACTCGTGTTCTGCTACCCTTGACATCTTCACCATCCTTAATAGCGGAAACTCTTCGAATATCTAAACGAGCTGAAGCGTAAAACTTAAGAGCATTTCCGCCCGTAGTTGTCTCTGGATTACCGAACATTACGCCAAGCTTCATTCGGAGTTGGTTAATAAACACCACGCAAGTCTTAGATTTGCTGATGCAACCAGTTAACTTTCTTAGCGCTTGCGACATCAATCGAGCTTGAAGCCCCATATGAGAATCTCCCATATCGCCTTCTAATTCAGCTCTCGGAACCAGTGCCGCGACGGAATCCACGACAACAATATCAATGCCGCCACTTCGAACTAAAATTTCAGCAATTTCTAAAGCCTGCTCCCCAGTATCAGGTTGAGAGATTAAAAGTTCTTCAGTATTAACTCCCAATTTTTTGGCATAAACCACATCCAAAGCGTGCTCGGCATCAATAAAGGCAGCCACTCCACCTTCTTTTTGAGCTTGAGCAATCGTTAAAAGAGCAATGGTAGTTTTACCAGAAGACTCAGGTCCGTAAATTTCTGTTATTCTCCCTCGAGGAAGTCCACCCACTCCCATAGCGAGATCTAACCCTAAAGATCCTGTGGAAATCACTCCGAGATCCATATTTAGTTTTTTTCCATCACCCAACTTCATGATGGACCCTTTTCCAAACTGTTTCTCAATCGACATCAGCGCCATATTGACCGCTTTTTGCCGATTTTCAGTTCCCTCTTGTCCTGGCTTATTGATTTCCATTTGTCTCTCCTCTTTGTTTAAAGTTTTGCTCTCATCATCAGATGCATTAATAAATTTCCGTATAGGCCAGCCACCACATCATCCAACATGACCCCTAAACCATTTTTCAATTTTTTATCAACCCAACTTACTGGGAAAGGTTTTACCACATCAAAAAATCGAAACAGTAAAAAACCAATCGCTAATTCATAACCTGTTATAGGAATTCCTACCATAGTGACCATCAATCCGACAATTTCATCGATCACAATATATTGGCAGTCTTCTTTTTTAAAATATTGACACGTTACGCCACTCACCCAAACACCTAACGCACCAAGCAATACAGCCCATAGAACTTGAAGCAAAATAGAACTCCCCCAAAACTTCCAAACCAAAACAACTCCCACGAGAGAACCCCAAGTTCCAGGAGCCAAAGGAATAAAACCACTACCCAATCCAGAGGCAAAAAAAATCGCCACCCAACTTATCAACTTGCCCCTCCATTGCATTGCATTATCTTTCATGAGTATGTTTTCCTTTTCTTTTGCAATCTGCTCATTAACCACTCATCTGGCAAGGGGACAATGGAGCAAATAAAAAAAAAAGACAATCGAATCTAGGTAGCGTAAATCTTGGGCTATGAAAAATTTACTTCTGTTGATTTCTTATTTAATAACCTCAACTCTCTACGCCTCTCAAGCCATACCAGAGGTTGTTTTAGCCATTCACGGAGGAACTGCCGACCATGAGGAAATTCCTCTTTCGTTAGAAAAAGAGGTGATTGAGGGACTCACGGAATCTTTAAAAGCCGGTTACCGCGCTTTAGAAAAAACAGGAAGTAGTCTTGATGCTGTGGAAGCTTCAGTAAAATCTCTTGAAGACAACCCTCTCTTTAATGCGGGAAAAGGGGCCGTGTTTACCTCTCAAGGAAAAAATGAAATGGATGCTGCCATTATGGAAGGAAAATCCAAGAAAGCTGGAGCCGTCGCGAGCACCACCGTCATTAAAAATCCCATTGCGGCCGCTAGAGCCGTCATGGAAAAAACTCGACATGTTTTACTCGTAGGGGCTGGAGCCGATCAATTTGCCAAAGACAATCGACTCGAGATAGTACCGGCGAAATATTTTTTCACCCAACGAAGGTGGAAGGAGTGGAAAAAATCTCAAGAGAAAAAAAATCAAAACACCCAAAGTTCTCTCCCCACCCCATGGAACCGCCACTTTTCGCTAGGAACCGTAGGTTCTGTTGCCTTAGATTCTCAAAACAACTTGGCGGCTGCTACTTCTACCGGAGGGCTGACTAATAAAATGCACGGACGAGTAGGAGATTCCCCCATTATTGGGGCTGGGACATTTGCTGACAATGAGACTGCCGCAATTTCGTGCACCGGAGTCGGCGAATATTTTATCCGATACGGTGTTGCAAGAGAGATCTCTACGCTTATTAAATACAAAAATTTTAACGTAGCTACCGCTGCAGACGTTTTGATTCAAGAAACCTTGAAACCTGAAAAAGTCGAAGGGGCCGCTATTGTCCTTGATAAAAAAGGGAATCTAGCTTTCTCATATCATGCCGAGGGACTGCCGAGAGGTTATGTCACTAAGGATGGTATGGCTCACCTTTTTATTTTCGATAAAGAAGTGGTTCGTTCATTGAAGTAAGTTAACCTTAGCTTCTCGGACATGGTAAACTAAAATATCATTACGAGCTAAGGAGCCTTCTTTGGAGACCTCAAATACTTTAAAGAAACTTTCTCTGTTGTTTGGTTTTCTGGTGGTTGCCTACACCTTGTTTTATCTCTACTTTTTTCTCAATGGGAGTCTTTTTTATTTCGGAGAGGCCATCAGCTATGAGGGGTTAATGCGCGTTTTATTGGGTAAGTCTTTCGCAAGCCAGCCTCAAGAAATTCCATTATCTCTCACCCCTTACACACCTCTATTTCTTTCTCCGATGATTTTATTGGGAAAACTAATTAAGTGGAATCGAATTGAAGAAATCATGATTCTAGCCAGAACCTTTCAATCTGGCCTATTGTTCATCTTATTTCTATTTCTCAATCACATAAGAAAAACTTTTTTTTCTGATAAAAGCACAGTTTTTTCCTTTCTCTTCGTTGCCGGTTTAGTTTTTTTCTATAACCCGACCATGGAGCTAGCTCTTAGACCCGACACTCTTTCGTTTCTCTGTGAAGCTGGAAGTGTTTTTTATCTCTTAAGATATCTTAAATATTCAAAGCTAAAATCCATAGCCCTCGCCGCTCTAGCCTCCGGCATGGCCGTCGCAATCAAACTCAACACACTGGGCGCAGTAGGAGGAATCATTCTATTTCTTTTAGTGAACAAAGAAATGAGAGCTCTGGGGATTTATTTGGTAGGATTTGTTTTTTCGGCTTCGCTATTGCTTGCCATTTTATATTTTAGATTGGGACCCATCTTTTCCGATAATATTCTTATTTCCATTCAAAGTTTCGTACTATCCCCTGCCGATGCCATCAAAGTCTATTCCAAATTTTTTGATCTTTTTATTTTTCCCTTAATTTTCTACTTCTTCTTGATTCTCTGGGGAATGGGAACCCTACCCCAACGCAAAGAACGGCTACTGTTCTTGTACGTGTTAACCTTTTCTTTCATTGTAGCTGCCTTAGGGCAAATGAAATGGGGTGCTTTTCATAATTACTTTTTGGGTTTTCTCTACTTGGGAACCATTCCCGCCTCTATTGCGGTTCAGCAGTTATCAGAAAGTAAAAATCAGAATCAACATTTCTTTTTCCTGTTGTTTTGCATGTTACATTTAGTTTTCTATATCCTTCGAGGCTCTTCAATCCCTGTCAAAATTT
>OMIX01000032.1 GCA_900299195.1 Deltaproteobacteria bacterium | reverse complement strand
TTATGCCTGGCGATAACGTCGCAGTTGAGGTAGAACTCATTACTCCTATCGCTATGGAAAAAGAGGTCCGATTTGCTATCCGTGAAGGTGGCAGAACGGTAGGAGCTGGGGTCGTAACTGAAATTCTGGAGTAGTTGTGCAGAGTCAAAAGATACGCATTCGGTTAAAAGCGTTCGACTATAAACTGTTGGACCAATCGGTATCTGAAATTGTAGATACAGCCAAGCGCACTGGAGCGAAAGTAGCAGGGCCCATTCCCCTACCTACTAAAGTCAATCGTTACACTGTGCTGCGTTCGCCTCACGTTGACAAAAAATCACGTGAGCAATTTGAAATCAGAACACATAAACGGCTCATCGACATTCTCGAGCCCACGCAAAACACTATCGACTCACTTATGAAGCTCGATCTGTCTGCTGGTATCGATGTCAGTATTACTTTGTGAGGTTGTTACATGCCGTCGTTACCATTATATGATCTAAGCAAAAAGAAAGTCGGAACCATCGATTTAAATGATTCCGTATTCGCGGGCGAAATTCGCCCTCACCTACTAAATGATGCTGTCAGGGCACAATTAGCCTGGAGATACGAATTTAAAACTGCCAATTCCCGTACTCGAACAGAGGTACAGGGTACGCGTAAGAAAGTTTACAAACAAAAAGGAACCGGTCAGGCACGACACGGAGATGAAAAGGCGCCTATTTTCGTGGGTGGTGGTAAGGCTCACGGTCCAAAGCCTCGTAGAGTCGCTCATAAGATCAATAAAAAGGTGATGCGTGCTGCTTTAGTTACTGCGCTATCATTAAACCAAAAGGAAGATAGACTTTTTGTTGTAGACAAATTGGAACTCAGCAAACCAAGTACTAAAGCTGCTAAAGACTGTCTCAAGTCCTTTGAAGTCGACAGTGCATTATTTGTTAATTCAGGAGAAGGTGACGCAGAACAGTTCTTCAACAAGAGCGTTAAGAACCTTAACAAAGTTAAGTTTCTCAAGCCTGAAGGCATTAATGTCTTCGATATTTTGAAATACAAAAACATTATCGTGAGCAGTAAAGCAGCTAAGAAATTAACGGAGCGGTTATCCCATGTATAACATTATTAAACGCCCCATTATTACTGAAAAGAACACTCTCCGTTCTAACTTCTACAATGAGTACGCATTTGAAGTGGCTCTTGATGCTAATCGAACGGAAATTAAAAAGGCTGTAGAGAAACTTTTCGGCGTGAAAGTAGTTCGAGTGAACACACTTGTTGCCCGTAAAGAAGCAAGACGCCTCGGCAAAATGCCTGGTAAGCGTATATTGTGGAAAAAAGCCATCGTAAAATTGAAGGAGGGTGACAAGTTTGACTTTGTCGCGAGTTAAAGATGCCAATCAAAGCTTTTAAACCTGTAACACCTGCACGTCGGTTTCTGACACAAATCGACTATAACGAACTTTTGGATAAAAAGCCTGAAAAGAGCTTGGTCAAGATCAAGCCCAGCACAGGCGGACGTAACAACTACGGTCGTATCACCTCACGATTTCGAGGAGGTGGGCACAAACGCAAGTACAGAATGATCGACTTCAAAAGGGATAAACGTAACATCCCTGGTAAGGTAGTCGGTTTAGAGTACGATCCAAATCGATCAGCCCGTATTGCTCTAGTCAATTACTCTGATGGAGAAAAACGCTATATTCTTGCACCAGTTGGAATTAAAGCTGGCGATACGATTGTTGCTTCCGAGACTGCAGATATCCAAATAGGAAATGCATTGCCGCTTAAAAAGATTCCTGCGGGTACCAACCTTCACAATATTGAGGTGCGACCTGGAGCTGGCGGGAAAATGGCCAGAAGTGCCGGCTCGATGGTGCAATTGGTTGGCTTTGAAGGGGGCTATGCTCAGTTACGGATGCCATCTGGAGAATTGAGAATTGTTTCAGATAAATGCTGGGCTACTGTGGGTCAGGTTGGAAATCTTGAACACGAGAATGAAGTCATTGGTAAAGCAGGCAGAATGCGTTGGTTAGGCTTCAGACCTCACAATCGAGGTGTCTCGATGAATCCAGTGGATCATCCACTCGGCGGTGGTGAAGGAAAATCATCAGGGGGACGTCATCCTGTCACTCCTTGGGGTAAAAAGACTAAAGGTAAGAAAACTAGAAATTCTAAGAGAACTGATAGGTTCATCATTAGGAGGAGAAAATAAAACATGGCTCGCTCCATTAAAAAAGGCCCTTTTGTGGCTTCGCACTTATTGAAAAAAGCTGAGAAAGCACAAGCAAGTAATGACAAAAAGGTTTTAAAAACTTGGTCACGAAGTTCAACTGTTGTACCAGAAATGCTGGGGCTTACTTTAGCAGTTCATAACGGACACAAATTTCACTCGGTTTTCATTACTGAAAACATGGTTGGTCATAAGCTAGGTGAGTTTGCACCTACTCGAACCTTCCATGCCCACTCTGGTGATAGAAAAACTAAAGTGGAAGAAGGAAAGTAGTTTATGGAAGTTACAGCAACATTACGTTACGCGAGAATTACTCCCAGAAAGATGCGGTTAGTAGGGGACCTTTGTAAGGGTCTTCCTGTAGAAAGAGCCCACCACCAGTTGGATTTTTGCCAGAAAAAAGGTGCGAAGTTGCTTTCTGTTCTTTTGGACTCTGCCGTAGCCAATGCCCGAGAAAAAGGTGGTATCGATTTGGATAACTTGTATGTCAAACGAGTTACAGTCGACGACGGCCCCATTTTAAAGCGCTTCATGCCTAGAGCAATGGGACGAGCTACCAAAATTAAGAAAAAAATGAGCCATGTAACAGTGGTTCTTGATGAAGCTAGATAGAAGAGGAAACTGTGGGACAAAAGACACATCCAATTGGTTTTAGACTGGGAGTCAACAAAACTTGGGCCTCCCGATGGTTTAGCGTTCGTGAATATTCGAACTTTCTTCACGAGGATTTAAAACTGCGTGAATTTCTGAAGAAGAAACTAAACCACGCGGGAATTTCGAAAGTTGATATTGAGCGCCTAGCTAACAAAGTCAAAATTAACATTCATACTGCCCGACCAGGTATTGTGATTGGTAAAAAAGGTACTGGTATCGACCAGTTACGAGCGGAAGTTCAGAAACTATCCAAATCAGAAGTTTTTATTAACATTTTAGAAGTTAGAAAAGCTGAAGCTGATGCGCAACTAATAGCTGCTAGCGTAGCAGACCAACTTCAAAAGAGAATTGCTTTTAGAAGAGCCATGAAAAAAGCAATGAGCCAAGCATTTAAGTTTGGTGTAAAAGGTATCAAAATTCAGTGTGCGGGCCGCTTAGGTGGTGCTGAGATTGCTCGAACCGAGAGATACGCTGAAGGAAGTGTTCCCCTGCATACTTTACGCGCAGATATTGATTATGGCTTCGCAGAAGCGTATACAACCTATGGCCAAATTGGGGTCAAAGTATGGGTATACAAGGGTGAGATCATCGAAAGAAAGAGCACCATGACTCGAGTAGAAGCAGCTGCAGAGGCGTAAGATACTGTTATTTTTGGTGTTAAAGGAAATTTATGTTAAGTCCAAAACGAGTTAAATATAGAAGAGTTCAGAAGGGCCGGATGAAAGGTAAAGCCTATAGAGGCTCAGACTTAAACTTTGGTGATTACGGTCTTCAAGCCCTAGAGTGTGGAAGAATTACTTCTAAGCAAATTGAAGCAAGCAGGGTGGCTATTGCCCGATATGCGAAAAAAGTGGGCAAAATGTTTATCCGTATTTTCCCAGACAAGCCGGTCTCCAGAAAACCTGCTGAAACGAGAATGGGCGGAGGAAAAGGGGCTCCAGAATATTGGGTAGCTGTAATTAAGCCTGGAAGAATTTTGTTCGAAATGGAGGGGGTAGATGCTGCCACTGCCAAACAAGCTTTGACTCTTGCTAGTCACAAGCTCCCATTGCGGACTAAGTTTATTCAAAGAGGTGTGAGTTTATAATGGACGCGAAAGAATTAAGAACACTAGGTGTAGATGAGCTAAGAGCTCGCTGCCGTCAATGGGGAGAAGAGCTTTTCAGAGCTCGATTCCAAGCACGTACAGCTGAAGCCAAAGATACAAGTATCTTTAAGAAACTGAGGAAAGATATTGCTAGAGCTCAGACTATTCTTAATGAAAAAATCAAAGCTGGAGATGTGGGAGCCAAGACAGTTGTAGCTGCAAAAGCTGATGTTGAAGCCCCTCAAGATAAGCCAGCCACAAAAAAAGCTACTGCCAAAAAAAGCAGCGCTAAGAAGATCAAGGAATAAAGAGGGTTAATTCATGGCGACTGTAGAAAATAAACAGGGTAGAAGACAAGTAGTCCGAGGGGTAGTGGTTAGCGATAAAATGACCAAAACTCGTATTATCGAGATTAAGCGAACTCAAGACCATCGGCTGTATCACAAGAAATTGATACATCAAAAACGCTTGTTCATTCACGATGAAAAAAACGAGAGCAGATTGGGAGATGTAGTCATGGCTGAGTCAACAAGACCACTATCTCGACATAAGAATTTCAGATTAATCAAGATTGTTGAAAAGCGAGTAGCAGAATGATTCAGAGTGAAACATATCTAAATGTTGCCGACAACTCCGGGGCTCGGCAAGTCATGTGTTTTAAGGTCCTCGGTGGTAGTAAACGTCGTTATGCCTCAATTGGGGATGTAATCGTTGTAACCATTAAAGATGCTTTACCAACCTCGAAAGTTAAAAAAGGGGCGGTAATGAAAGCTGTGGTTGTCCGAACAAAAAAAGAAATTAGAAGACCTGACGGTTCATATATACGATTTGATGACAATGCGGCCGTTCTTCTAAACAACAACCTAGAACCAGTTGGGACTCGTATTTTCGGACCAGTAGCTAGAGAGGTTCGTGTTCCATCTAAAGACGGCTTTATGAAAATTATTTCGCTTGCGCCGGAGGTGTTATGACGGGCGTGACAGTAACTCATGTTAAGAAAAACGACGTCGTTCAAGTCATGGTTGGCAAAGAACGTGGTAAAACTGGGAAAATTCTCCGGGTTAACCAGAAAAAAGGTCGAGTTCTTGTTGAGAAGCTAAATATGATCAAGAAGCACTCTAAGCCGACACAAAAATCAGCCGGTGGAATTGTAGAAGTTGAGGGTTTAATTTCTGCATCTAATGTGCTTCTTTATTGTGACAAATGTAGTTCTGGAGTCCGAACAGGAAGAAAGACTTTAGAATCCGGAAAAAAGGTTCGTTTTTGCAAAGATTGCAAAACTCAATTGGATAAGTAGTAGGTATTGTGATGAAGCCAAGATTATTTGAACATTATAACAAAAAAGTAGTTCCTGAGCTCATGAAGGGATTTGAATATCAAAACCCCATGCAGTGTCCAAAGCTTAAAAAGATCGTTGTTAGCATGTGCCTGAAAGAGGCAACGAGCGATATCAAGGTCATGGACAAAGCAATGGAAGAGTTGTCTTTGATAACTGGGCAGAAACCCAAAATGACTCGCGCTAAGAAAGCTATTGCTGCTTTTAAATTAAGAGCAGGAATGCCATTAGGGGCGGTTGTGACTCTGCGTGGAACTCGAATGTATGAATTCCTGGATAGGTTAACTAATGTTTCGTTACCACGAGTTAGAGACTTTAGAGGTTGTTCTCCGACTGGATTCGATGGGTCAGGAAACTACTGTTTAGGGATTAAAGAACAGATCATTTTTCCAGAAATCAATTTCGAAAAGGTAGATAAGGCTAGAGGCATGAACATTACGTTTGTCACTAGTGCTGAAACTAATAAAGAAGGGTATGAGCTTCTAGAAAAGTTGGGCATGCCTTTCCGCAAAAAGTAAATTTAGAAAAGGGTAATACATGGCTAAGACTTCGATGATGGTAAAAGCGGCTCGTAAGCCCAAATTTAAGACACGAAAATATAATCGTTGTCCTAGATGCGGTAGATCGCGGGCGTTCTTAAGAAAATTCAGATTGTGTCGTCTGTGTTTTCGTAAGCTGGCATTGGAAGGGCTTATTCCTGGAGTAATTAAAGCAAGTTGGTAAAAGATTATGATGACAGATCCTATAGCAGATTTATTAACTCGAGTCAGAAACGCAAATAAAGCACGTCATCGCAAAGTTGATGTTGTGCCTACGCAGTTGAAAGTTTCAATTGTGGATCTTTGGCAAAGAGCTGGTTTTATTAAAAACTACAAACTCTACCGCCAATCTCCGACCGATAAAACTGGGCTATTAAGAATTTATCTTAAATACGTGGGAAAAAACCAACCAGTGATTCATGGGTTGAGACGGGTCAGCAAGCCTAGCCGAAGGGTTTACGTCTCCCACAGCAAAATGCCTAAAGTTTTAGATGGAATTGGAATGGCTGTTGTTTCTACTTCACGGGGTGTTCTCAATGATGAATTAGCAAGAGAACACAAAGTGGGTGGCGAACTTCTTTGCACTATTTGGTAATACTTATGTCAAGAGTTGGAAAAAAACCTATAAAAATTGTATCAGGAGTCAAAGTAAAATTTGCAGCTCCTGTGGTAGAAGTCAGTGGAAAGCTGGGTACTTTAAAACGTACTCTACCTTCTCATATCTCTGTAGAGGTTAAAGGTGAGGAAGTACATGTACTGAACTCTTCTTCAAATTCTACAAGCAAGAGCCTTCATGGACTCTCACGAACCCTCATCAGCAATATGATGAAAGGGGTTATTGAGGGGTACAGCAAGGATTTGGAGCTTCAAGGGGTCGGTTACAGAGCGCAAGTTCAAGGGAACAAGTTAAATATGTCGCTCGGGTTCTCTCACCCAGTTGAGTTTATTCTGCCACAAGGTATCTCTGCTACTGTAGAAGCTAATACTAAAATTTGCTTAAAAGGCGCAGACAAAGAATTACTAGGGCAAACAGCATCCACATTGCGGAAAATCAAACCACCTGAACCCTACAAAGGTAAAGGGATCCGATATGTTGGAGAAGTCATTACCTTGAAACAAGGTAAAACTGCGGGAGCGGGAGGCGGTAAGTAGGTTATGAGTAACAAGATTCGTACTAACACCAATCCAAGACAGGTCATTCGAATCCAAAAAAAGGAACGAATTAGAAAGAAGATTGTTCGTCATATGGGTTCCATATCTCGATTGGTCGTCTACCGTAGTAATAAGTTCATGTACGCTCAAATTGTGGACGATTTGAAAGGGAACACTTTAGCCCAAGCGAACACACAGGAAGATAGCTTTAAGTCTTTGAAGTCCAAGAAAAATCTTGAGGCGGCAAAACTACTAGGAAGTTTAATTGGTCAACGTGCTGTGGAGAAAAAAATAGATAGAGTTCTATTTGATCGAAACGGCTATGAATATCATGGGCGTGTTAAAGCTCTCGCTGAGAGCGCAAGAGAGGCAGGGCTTAAGTTCTAATGATGCCAGCTAAGAAAATTAATCCAAACGAATTAGAATTATCTGAACGTATTGTTTACATCAATCGCGTTGCGAAAGTAGTGAAAGGTGGCCGGCGGTTTAGTTTTAGCGTTATTGTTGTAGTTGGAGATTCCGCAGGTCATGTAGGTGTTGGTTTAGGAAAAGCTCGAGAAGTTCCTGAGGCTATTCGGAAGGCTGGAGAATCAGCCAGAAAAAACATGGTTAAGTTAGCTCTGAACCAAGGGACCTTCCCTCATGAAATTATAGGTAAATATGGAGCAGCTTCAGTGTTATTGAAACCAGCTTCGGATGGAACTGGAATTATTGCTGGAGGAGCTTGTCGATCAGTTCTTGAGTTAGCGGGAGTTAGAAACGCTCTAACCAAATCTTTCGGTACCACTAACCCTCACAATTTAGTGAGAGCGACCCTAAATGGGCTTACCCGAATGAGGCTTCCTGAAGATGTTCTAAAATCTAGAAGCGCTCAAGAGAGCGCTTATTAATCGCAGAAAGTAACTATGGAAAAGACAAAAAAAGTAGCTACTCAAGAGGCTAGCGGAAAAAAAATTCAGGTAAAGCTTGTTAAAAGCGTGATTGGCACCCCTCAGTGGATGAGAACTATCGTAAGGACTCTCGGTTTGCGAAAATTGAACGATTCGAGTGTTGTTACTGATACCGGTGCAATCCGAGGAATGGTTCGAAGGGTTCCTCATTTGGTCGAGCTAACAGAAGTTAAGGAGTAGGCTCATGGCGCAAGATCAGCAATTTCATTTAGGCAACTTAGTAGCCCCAGAAGGCTCGAGAAAAGAAAGAGTTCGTCGCGGTCGCGGAACCGGATCCGGCTTAGGTAAAACAGCAGGACGGGGAGGAAAAGGACAAACCGCGAGAACTGGTAAAGGGAGACCGAGAGGATTTGAGGGTGGTCAAAGTCCCTTAGTGAGAAGGCTTCCTAAATTTGGATTTAATAGCCCAAACAAGGTTTACTTTGACGTAATCAATGTGAATGCCTTAGACTCCCATTTTCAGAATGGCGAGACTGTAACCCCGGTTCAGTTAGTTGAAAAAGGGCTAGTTAAATCGGAGCAAGCTTTAGTTAAGGTTCTTGGAGAGGGAAACCTTACAAAAAAATTAACAGTTAAAGCTCACCGGTTTTCTAAGTCAGCCATTCAAAAAATTAACCAGGCTGGCGGACAGATTGAGGAAATCAAGTTCGAAAAGCAACAAGAGTCCGACAAATAAAAAACAGGAGAAAACACCTTGGCAGCAGTGGAAGGTTTAACGAAGATCCCAGAACTTCGCCGTAGAATCTTATTCACCATTTCCCTCTTAGCTGTTTATAGGATCGGAAGTCATATTCCCGTTCCTGGAGTCAATACTGAGACACTGTCCCGTTTCTTTCAAACAAATCAGGGAACGTTATTTGGGATGCTCAACATGTTTTCGGGGCGAGCATTGGAGAATGCTTCAATTTTTGCTCTCGGAATCATGCCCTACATCAGCTCCTCTATTATTTTCCAACTACTTACGGTAGTATGGCCATATTTGAATTCCTTGTCTAAGGAAGGAGAAGCCGGCAGGCGTAAAATTAATCAGTACACCAGGTATGCCACTGTCGTTCTAGCGATGTTTCAAGGTTTTGGAATCGCTACAGCACTGATGAGTGCTGAAAATGCAAACTTTGTATTATTTCCAGGGGTAAAATTTAAACTTCTGAGTGTAATCACTCTAGCTGCGGGTACCTCTTTTATAATGTGGCTCGGCGAACAAATCACTGATAGGGGCATTGGAAACGGTATCTCTTTGATCATTTTCTCTGGGATTGCTGCTGGAATTCCTGTCTCAGCACAACAAACCTTTCAGATGGTTAAAGACGGTCAGCTAACTCCCATTGCCTTAGTGCTCATACTAGCTTTGATGATTGTTGTAATCGGAGTGATTATTTTCCTTGAACAAGGACAAAGAAGAATTCCGATTCAGTATGCCAAAAGGCAAGTGGGACGACGCCTATATGGAGGCCAATCAACTCATCTACCGCTTAAAATAAATACAAGTGGTGTAATTCCTCCCATATTTGCCTCATCTTTACTGATGGCCCCCCTAACCATTATCACTTTTTTGCCACCTAATCCGATTTCAGATGTTATCCGAGATGTTATCAATCGTGGCAGTCTCTTGTATTACACTGCTTATGTTTCTCTCATTGTATTCTTCTGTTTCTTTTATACAGCAGTGGTTTTTAATCCAGAGGACGTTGCGGAAAATTTAAAAAAGCATGGCGGCTACGTTCCTGGAATCCGTCCAGGAAAAAATACAAGTGAATACATAGATAGAGTTCTCTCGAGAGTTACTTTTGGTGGAGCGCTCTACCTTGCCTTAGTATGTTTGCTTCCAGACTTCTTGATTAACAAGTTTAAAGTTTCGTTCTTTTTTGGAGGAACCACTCTACTCATTTTAGTGGGTGTTGCTTTGGATACAGTAGCACAAATTCAGACCTTTCTATTAACTAGAGACTACGAAGGCTTTATGAAGAATGCTAACCTTCGAGGGCGAAGAGGATAGTTGTGAAAATAACTGTCTTTTTAGGAGCTCCCGGATCAGGAAAAGGAACTCAAGCAAAACAACTGTCAGACAACAATGGTTTTGTACATCTTTCCACTGGCGATATGCTCAGGTCAGCTATAAAAAATCAGATGCCGGTCGGTTTGAAAGCCAAGTCCTTCATGGATCAAGGTAATCTAGTTCCAGATTCTGTCATGATTGAACTCATAGAGGAGGCCCTAGCGCCACTTCCAGAAACTTCTAAAGTCATTTTGGATGGCTTTCCAAGAACGGTTCCTCAAGCTGAAGCTTTAGATAAAAAAGCAAAAACTCAAGTCTCTCAAGCTATCAACTTTGAGGTGCCCGAGCCAGTTTTAGTAAGTCGATTGACAGGAAGAAGAACTTGTCCTTCTTGTGGAGAATCTTATCATTTGGTTTACATTCCCCCTGCAAAGAAAGATACATGCAACAAATGCGGTGCTGGATTAATTCAGCGAAATGACGACTGTGAAGAAGTAGTTCGAAGAAGATTGGAAGTTTTCAAATCTCAAAACCAGGGTCTCGTTGATTATTTTTCAAACCATAAAAAGCTAATCAATCTTAACGCGAATCAACCAGTTAATGAAATTCAAAACCAAATCATCAAAGCGCTGAATCAATAATGGTGTACGTCAAATCAAAAAGAGAACTTGAGTTGATGCGCCAATCTGGGAAACTTGTAGCAAAAGTTCTGATGTCTTTAGCAAATGCGGCTGTTCCCGGAACCAAACTCATTGAGCTGGATCAGCTTGCTGAGGAAATGACCTTAAGCTTTGGAGCTAAACCTTCTTTTAAAGGATACATCGGTTATAAACACACATTGTGCGCTTCCGTAAATGAACAAGTTGTTCATGGAATTCCATCGGACCGGACACTCAATGATGGGGACATCATTGGTTTAGACTTTGGTCTAAGTTATCAAGGCTTTCATGGAGACAGTGCGATTACTGTTGCGGTCGGAAATGTTTCAGATGAAGCAAAGGAATTGATGAAAATCACTAAAGCCTCTCTTTATGCGGGAATTGATGCAGCTCGCCCGGGTAATACTATCAGAGATGTAGCTCAAGCTATTGAAGCAACCATAAAGCCGCATGGGTTTGGAATAGTTCGAGAGTTTGTAGGTCACGGTATAGGTCAAAAACTACATGAGGATCCTCAAGTTCCCAATTATGCTTCGGGTGCCTCAAATCTGAAATTAAAACCTGGGATGACTATAGCTATCGAACCGATGGTTAATCGAGGAACTCACAAAGTTAAAGTTCTGGCTGATCGTTGGACTGCTGTGACCGAAGATGGACAGCTATCGGCTCATTACGAACACACTATTGCAATTACCGAGGGAGAACCTGAAATTTTAACTGCTTGGGAGAATGTTTTAGATGACACTAACACTCAAGTTTTGATAACCCACTTAAAAGAGAGAAGCAAATATGGCCAAAGAGGACCTAATCCAGCTTGAAGGCACCGTAGTAGAGCCACTACCGAATGCCATGTTTAGGGTCGAGTTACCCAATGGAAAAATTATTTTGGCTCATATTTCTGGAAAAATGCGAATGAATTACATTCGAATTCTACCGGGCGATAAAGTTACCGTTGAGGTGTCTCCCTACGACTTAACTCGAGGAAGAATTACCTACCGAGCTAAGTAATTTAATTTTAAGGATTATTTAGCGTTGCGTTAAATCCTTGATAGGCAAGGTTTTTAGAAGAAGCTAATAATTAGAACTTCTTTTAAAACAGTTAAGCAATGGAATTGACAAAGCATTAGGACTTGTCCTAAATAGGCTTTTTACTAAAAGGGTACAGAAGTGAAAGTAAGAGCATCAGTAAAGAAAATTTGTAATAAATGTCGGATATTTAGACGTGGTGGCGTAGTTCGGGTTGATTGCGTTGATCCACGTCATAAGCAAAGACAGGGGTAGTTTGTGGCACGAATTGCTGGGGTCGACTTACCGAGAAACAAAAGAATAGAGGTTGGATTAACCTATGTTTTTGGAATTGGGCGCAGTCTTTCTGCAAAAATTCTAAAACAAGTGAATGTTGATCCTAATAAAAAAACAGATCAATTAGGAGACGATGAAGTCGGTCGTATCCGTGATCACATTGAAAAAAATGTTACGGTTGAAGGTGAACTTCGTCGAACGATTGGAATGAGCATCAAGCGATTGATGGATCTTCAAACTTACAGAGGTTTACGACATCGCAAGAATTTACCAGTCCGAGGTCAACGAACTCACACTAACGCTAGAACCCGAAAAGGTCCGCGTAAAACTGTAGCAGTTCGTAAGCAACTTAAAGTGACGAAGTAAGATTTTAGGAGTCATATTGTGAGTAACCAAGCACCTGCTGTGGAAGGTGAAGTAAAAGAAACCACAGAAGTTAAAGAAACAAAACGCAAAAAATCGTCCAAGAGAGACATTCCAGTAGGTATGGCTTTCATACAGTGTTCTTTTAATAACACTATCGTCACCATTACAGACCCTGCGGGTAACGTGGTTTGTTGGTCATCGGCTGGACGCAAAGGTTTTAAAGGTGCTCGAAAGAGCACACCGTTTGCGGCTCAAATAGCTGCAGAGGATGCTGCTAGAATTGCCAACGATCTAGGAATGCGGACCTTGTCGGTTTATGTTAACGGACCTGGTGCTGGACGTGAATCAGCTTTACGCGGACTTCAAGTCAGTGGCATGAAAGTTACTTTCATTAGAGATGTTACACCCATTCCTCACAATGGATGTCGCCCCTCAAAACGTAGACGAATTTAGGAGTTAATTGTGGCTAGAAGTACTTGTTCAGTTTGTAAGTTTTGCCGAAGAGAAAATATGAAGCTCTTTTTAAAGGGCGATCGTTGTTATGGTGACAAATGTGCTTTTGAACGTAGAGCATACCCACCCGGACAACATGGTCAGACAAGAACTAAAGTTTCTGATTTTGGTTTGCAGCTCCGTGAAAAACAAAAAGTAAAACGGATCTATGGACTTCTTGAGCGACAATTTAGAAAATACTTTGATGTTGCTAACAGACAAAAAGGTGTCACTGGATTGAACCTACTTAGACGTCTTGAAGTTCGGTTGGATAGCGTTGTTTATCGAATGGGTTTTGGAGATAGTCGTAAAGAAGCAAGACAATTAGTGCTACACTCCCATTTCTTAGTTAATGGCAAACCAGTTAACATTCCCAATACAATTTTGAGGGCTAATGACGTTGTTAGTGTCAGACCTAAAAGTCAAAAACTAACTACGATACTTCGCTCAATCGAAAACTCTAAAAAGAGGGAAATTCCAGATTGGTTAGAAGTTAATGCAGCTGAGTTTCAAGGTCGTGTTAAGTTCCTACCAGAACGAAATCACGTAACACTACCAATCGAAGAAAACTTGGTTGTCGAGCTCTACTCGAGATAAGGGGCAAAAAATGGATCTAAATATTTCTCATAAAAACTGGCGAAGTTTAATTAAACCCAAAGGTTTGGAAATCGAAAGAGATTCCTTAACCGATAATTACGGAAAGTTTGTTGCAAAGCCCCTCGAAAGAGGCTTTGGAGTTACCATAGGTAACGGACTTAGGAGAATCCTCCTTTCTTCTCTACAAGGAGCCGCCATTACCGCAGTAAGAATTGACGGCGCTCTTCACGAGTTTTCGGCTCTGTCGGATGTTTTGGAAGACGTAACAGACATCATTCTTAACCTTAAAGAGGTTAGATTTAAGCTTTATGTAGACGGAGCTAAGACTGTAACCATCGACAAAACAGGTGCTGGTCCTATCACCGCAGCTGATATTCAAGTCGATGACACTGTGGAAGTTTTAAATCCTGAGCAGCACATTGCTACTTTAGGCAAAGAAGGAAGATTCCGAGCTGAATTAAGAGTGGAATTTGGAAAAGGGTTCGTTACTGCTGAAGCTCTTAAAAGAGAAGATTTGCCCGCTGGAGTGATTCCAATTGATGCTTTCTTCTCCCCAGTACGTAAAGTTAATTACACAGTATCACACGCACGTGTCGGTCAACGCACTGACTACGACAAGCTTGAATTAGAAGTTTGGACGGATGGTTCTGTTCGTCCTGAAGATGCGGTAGCCTACTCATCCAAAATTCTAAAGGATCAACTCAGCATTTTCATTAATTTTGATGAAAGTTTGGAGCCAGAAATTCTTGAGCCAGTTATTGAGCAAGAAAAGATCAACGACAACTTATACCGAACAGTAGATGAGCTAGAGTTATCAGTTCGGTCAGCAAACTGCTTACAGAATGCTGGAATTAAGTTTATTGGGGAACTAGTACAAAAAACAGAAGCAGAAATGCTCAAAACCAAAAACTTTGGTAGAAAATCTCTAAACGAGATTAAAGAAATCTTAGTTGAGATGGGCCTAGGTTTTGGAATCAAAGTTGAGAGCTTTGACCCTGAAACCTATTTTGCTAACAAGAAAAAGAAGGATAGCGGAGCAGACTCTCTAAACTAAGGGAAACTGACGCTAGGAAGTTGTTATGAGACACGCACACTCTGGAAGAAAATTAGGGCGTTCACCTGAACACAGAAGAGCTACTTTAAGAGCTCTGACCTTAGCCTTAATTGAAAACGAAACCATTCAAACCATCCCGTCTCGGGCGAAAGAACTTCGTTGGTACGCTGAGAGAGCTGTAACTCTAGCTAAAAGAGGGGATGTAGCAAGCCGAAGACAGTTAATAGTTATGTTGGGAAGTACTCAAACCAACAATCCCGGGGAAAATAGAGTTAGAAACGCTATTGAAAAAGTTTGTAAGGAGCTTGCCCCTCGTTTTAAAGATAGACAAGGTGGCTACACTCAAATCTTTAGATTGGCGACTCGAAGAGCTGGGGACAATGCTGAGCAATGTATCATGCGCTATCTACCAGGTCCTGAGGAGAAAAAGTCTAAAGCCAGCAAAAGCAAAGAAGACAGCAAAAAAGTTTCTACAGAAGAAAAAAAGAAAGTGGCAGCGCCCGTAGCCGAAGACAAACCGACTACCAAAAAGGCTGACAAGACTAAAACCTCAAAGCCAGCTGAAGATAGAAAAAGTAAAGCAACCAAGAAGGACTAGTTCATCTTGACCCAGAGCAAGTCAACTTTTTCCACTTTACGTGGAATCTTGCTTATCGTTGGTTTTTTTTGTGTATTGCTCCTAGTTCCAGTTATATCCCAATACCCAAAAGCTAAATTTGATTCTGAGAAGACTGATAGTGGCTCCCCTTCTAGTTTCCCGATGAGCTCTAAGGTAGGGGTGTTCAGGTCAAGCAGTTCTCCTAATACGAAGGCAAAAAATAAACTGTCCCTGGAGGAATTGATCCAAGAAGATTCCTCTCCTATTCTCATTAATTTTTGGGCCACATGGTGCCCCCCATGTCTTGAAGAACTTCCCTCTTTAGAAAGCCTCCATAGACAATTGTCATCTAATGGAAACGGAAAGAATCGATTGGCTCGACTCATCACCATTTCGGTTGATGACCGAGTTGAAGATATTAGAAAGCTTGAATCTACTTTGGACTTTAAGCCAAGTTATCCGGTTTTCCACGACAAAGAAGGTGAATTGGCCCGTACCATGGGAACTACAAAGTTTCCTGAAACCTACCTGGTAAACCGAGAAGGTAAGATTCTATATAAGTGGCTTGGACCCCAGGATTGGTTATCGAAAGACGTTCTGCATCAACTAAAGTTACACAGTAAGTAAATTCCCTCTTTCTGTTACAATTAAACAATGAAAAACTTAGCCAATTGGATCTCAGTATTTGGATTTATCACCTTAGGTTCATTTGCGAGCGCTTCGCAGGAAAATCTTAATCTCGACAATATACAGGTCCCCCCCGAATCGATTAGTTCTACTGGACAGAGTAAAATACGGGATCATCTTGATATTGTTAAACAAAACATCTCCCACACCCAAACTAACTTAAATACAACACAACACAATCTACAAATTATAGATTCTGAAATTAAAGATTTAACTCAATTGGAAGAGGAACACACAAAACTTAAAACTCGCTATCAAGAATATTTGGCCAATGCGACTAAAGAAGACGAAAAGAATAACAAGGCGGTAAAAGACATAGAAGAATTTGAGAAGCGGGTCAAACAACTCACACAATCCGCCGCGAACAAGGGACAATTGACCGAATTAGAAACTGCTCAACTAGAAAGAGCCGAACGCGAAGAATGGAAAAAAGATGCTGCCCAGAAAATAAAAAAAATAGAGGAACTTCAATTAAGCGTTGAGAAAAATCTTAAAGCGATTGCTGTTAGAAAATCTGCTTTAACAGCCCAACTGGAGACGTGGAAATCTAGAAATATCGAATATACCAACCTGCTGTCTAAACTGAATCAGAAGAAAAAGAATGCAGAGCGTTTTTTGGCGACCAAAAACAAACAAGAAGACTAAATGTAATCGCTTAAACTCCCCCCGAGATAAACTTATAACGCTGGGCAGTTTCCCATCCATGGAATTCACCAGTTAGGAATTACCCCCCTAAAATACTCAGCCTCTCAGCCATTTTTCGTGCTTCAAACCAAGAAAAAACCTTCCTTTTCTAGTGGGGTAAGACTAAAACTTATAGGGATTAAGTCAGACTTAGGAGTTTGTATGCAAGAGATCACTTCAGTTCCACCTCTTGATTTAAAAAGACAATATCAACCTCTTGCAAAAGAAATTGCATCAACATTTTCTAGAATTTTTGAATCGGGCGGTTTTATTTTGGGGCCTGATGTTCAAGCCTTTGAAAATGAACTTGCTCACTTCACGACGGCTAGACGTGCCATTGGAGTCACTAGCGGCACGGATGCTTTATGGCTATCGCTGAAGGCTCTAGAAATCAAACCCGGGGATCAAGTTCTAACCTCCCCTTTCACCTTTTTCGCCACCGTAAGCGCTATTTGCAATGCTGGGGCTACACCTATTTTCGCAGATATCGATCCAGACACCTTTAATATCGCTCCTGAAGAAGTCGAGAGGATTTTGGAAAATGATAAAGAGCGAAAAATTAAAGCAATCATGCCAGTTCATCTTTATGGGCAAGCAGCGGATATGACTAAAATTCTTTCTTTGGCGAATCGATACCTTATTCCCGTGGTCGAAGATGCATGCCAAGCGATTGGAACTCAACATGACAGAGGTCAAGTCGGTACTTTAGGTCATTTAGCGGCTTTTAGTTTGTTTCCCACCAAAAACTTAGGCGCTTTTGGAGATGCGGGGTTTGTAACCACGAACGATCCTCAACTGGGTGATAAAGTTACTTTATTAAGAACCCACGGATCAACAATCAGGTATCACCACGAAATCGTTGGAAGTAATTGCAGAATTGACACTCTTCAAGCAGCTATTTTGAGAGTTTTCCTTCCCCACTTAAACCATTGGATCAACTTAAGACAAAAAGCTGCAGCCTATTACGACGAACAGTTAAAAACTTTGAGTTCTCTCATTCAAACACCGGTGCGAGTCCCCTATAGCACTCACACATTTCATCAATATACTATCAAAGTTAAAAACGGAAAAAGAAATGAACTCAGTGAAGCTTTGACTCGTAAAAAAATTGGGAACTCTATTTATTATCCCATTCCCTGCCACTTACAAAAAGCTTTAGCACACTTGAATTTTAAAGTGGGAGATTTTCCTCAGTCAGAAGCCGCCGCATCGGAGGTTCTCTCTCTTCCGATTTTCCCTGGGATCAGCGAATCGGAACAAGACTACGTAGTAGAAACTATCAAGACCTGGGCTAAGTAAACCAACTCAGCTAATCCATCTTGATGGGTTGAATGTAGAGCCTAAAGACCTCTTGAATAAGACCTGAGATAGGTAAACCCAATCATATAATCAACCTGGATGGCTTTTGTTGAAAAACTAAAGAATACTTGCGTTAAGCACCTAATGATGGCTCGAATTTAGGACATTAAGCTCACTCAAATTAAAGATTAGTCGACAAAATGAGTTGGGTAGTTCCTTGTTCGAACCCCGTAGAGATAGCAGTCTCAGAGAAGTTGTTGTTTTTGATCAGATTTTCAGAGTAATAACCCATTCCCAAGGTTAAATTAGCATTCACGGAATAAAAGAGCTCAGGATTAATCCAAACTTTATGGATCCATTTGGCATTATTAGAGGCATCACTTCTATAAGATCGAGTTCTCACATCCGAGATAAAGACCGGTAGAGACAACTTTAGCTTGTCCGACACAAGATACTCTAAACCTAAAGTAGCCCTATTTTCAAAGACTGGGTTAGCTGCGGGCCCCTTAGAAGTTAATGACCCTGCCTGATTGTAGAAATGAATCACAGGAATTTCTTCAGCGATCACTGCGAATTGGGGCGTAGCTTGATATTTTACTTTTGCATAATTTCTGAGAGCAGTGATCATTCCAGCCTCACGACGAACGCTCCAAGTTGGCAAGTATTGTCTTCCCTCGTAACTCAAGGAAAAATTTCCCATAGAAACGATGTTATTGAGTCGCTCTCTCAGATAACCATCAACTAAATAAGCATTCAATCCACTAGAAGCTTGGGACAACTTGGGATCATACAAATTGGTGTTAAACTCTTGCTTGTAGACGACATTGTTATTTTTATTGAACTGATAACCTAACAAAGCAGAATCTTCGGAATGAAACTCACCCAAATTAGATTTATATGAGGGTCTGACCTCGAAGTTGCCTAAAACCTTGAAATCTGATGAAACTCCGGAAAACGCTTGATTGGAGGATACTCCGATGGGGTTTGGAGTCGCTGGCCCCTGAGCACTAAAAAGGTACGCACAAAAAACTAGAATCCCAAAAGTCACTTTTAGCATTTCAACCTCCTAAAGAATAGCTGAGGGAGATATCAAAACAATGGAATCAAATCAATGACTGAATTGTTAGTTTTTGATTAGAATCAGAGGGTTGAAAGGAGTTCTCCGAGCCGAGTACGATAATGTCCCCAGGTCATGTCTTGAGCAGATTGAATAGATTTTTCTCTCAGTGTTTTTAACAGACCAGGATCTTTAAGTATTTGCACGAGTCTCTCACGAATGGCTTGAGAAGATCGAGGTGGAACTCTGAGATCGGAACCCTTAAGAAAAGTAAAGTCAGCTGAACCACAATGAGTGGTAGTGATTGGCACCAAGCCGCTGGCCATCCCTTGAACTAAAGTTTGTCCAAATCCATCCTCGAGGGTCGGAAAAACAAAGACATGGTGATTTCTAATTTCCTTAGCAAGCTCACTCTGGGGCAAAGGATTTTGGTAATTGAAATGAGAGTATTTGGACAAAGTTTTTTTGAACTCGGGCTCAACTGCACCGATCAGGTTGAGCTCTACTTCTTTCGGAGAAAAATCTTGGGTAGCCTCCAACAAATATTGAACTCCCTTTCGGTAACTTATAATTCCAAAGTAAATGACTCTCAATGGAGACGGCTCGGGAACTTTCTCTAAGGGCTTAAATCGCTCTAAGTCTACACCTAGGGGTAATACCTCGACTTTGTCCGGTGAAATTCCCTGTGAAATAAAGGTCTGTTTGGCAAATTCTGACAAAACCCAAATTCGATCGGCTAATTCATACTCATCTAATTCACGTTCAAGACAAAAACTTCGGTTGGGAAATGTAAAACCAAACTTTTCATACTCTTGCGAGAGCAGGTCGTACTGAAATCGGATATGTGCTGAATCCCTCATTAGAATTTGAAGATTCGCGGTACGTTTTTTTAACGTTTCCAACGAAAAGGAAGACCATCCTATAAAGAGGTCTGGTCGCTCTTTTAACATCTGATGGGATAAGAATTTTCCGAAGTACTTCATCTTCACTTCATCTCCCGGAGCTTCTAGTCCGATTTTTTTGGCTATGCGATAAACCAACTCAGGCCAAACGTAATTGTGAAGAGTCGATGTCGAACTTGGAAATCTGTTTTTAGGAAGTGAAGTATAAATGGCGGCCCGATAGCCCAACTCGGTTAAAGCTTGATACATGAAGTCAGAATGAAAACGTCCTCCAACACCTATGGCCACCGATTTCATGTCTTTGATTATACCCTACCCATTTAATTAAAATGGAGTATTTTATATGTCTACTTTCAAAGGAAAATAACAACGATGCCTTTTTTACATCCTGAAATTGATCCTGTTATTCTGCGGCTTTGGGGACCGTTCCAAATCACCTGGTACTCGGTACTTTATGTGGGTGGTTTCTTACTGGCCCGAACTATTCTCAAACGATTGGCTCGAGAGGATAGATTCCAGTTTTCAGAAGAACAGATGGATGATTTTGGAATTTGGCTTTTGGTGGGAGGAGTCATTGGGGCTCGAATTATTTATTGTGTGGTTTACGACTTTAACACTTTCATTCAGAACCCATTGTGGCTGTTTCAAACCTACAAAGGTGGACTTTCTTTTCATGGAGGTCTCATAGGCGTTATTGTAGCTGCCTTTATTTTTTCGAAAAAAAACAAAATCCCTTTTTGGAATTTGGCTGATGCCATGGCGCTAGCCACCCCCACCGGCTTAGCTATGGGGAGGATCGGAAATTTTATCAATGGAGAGCTTTATGGACGACAAACAACCGTTCCCTGGGGAATGATCTTTAGAGCCGGGGGCCCTATCATTCGGCATCCCTCCCAACTTTATGAGTTTTTTTTGGAGGGCATAGTCTTATTCTTCGTTCTTTGGTTTTTAAAAAATCACTTAAAAAAAGATGGGCAACTTTCGGTTGTTTTTTTGATTGGATATACCTTTATTAGGTTTATTGTTGAATTCTTTAGAGAACCCGATTCGCATTTGGGTTATTTCTTTTTGGGGTTAAGTATGGGGCAAATACTTTCCCTGGTGCAACTGACTGCAGGCCTGGTTTTGGCTTCGATTCTATTTAAAGAATCACCCCCTTCTTAATTTTTGCTGAGCTGTTTTAGAACCCTGGTTGTTAATTCAAAGAAATGGGATCAGATTTGGATTTTGACCACTTTGAACTTTTATTACGAAGCTTTGGGGACCAACCCTCAAGTCTGTGTTTTAAATGATTTCTCTCGCTTACTAGGGTCGCACTAATTTTTCTCTCAATCCTCCTTTTGGACTTTGAGAGTTGCGCCATCAACTTTTGTATATTGATTTGCATGAGAGAATTGCTGCTATACATCAAGGAACTTGTTTTGAGACGTTTTAGGGTTTTCTCCAAATCCTCATAAACGCTCACTAAGTCACTGAGCCGTTTAGCAGGTTTCCAAAGCTTTACCTTGGGCTTGACGTTCCCCAATGAGTTTTTAGAAACTTTTGATTTGCTGTTGCGCCGCTTCATTTCCCCTCAAAACAAGCATCAGAATTGCCCGAAATAGTGAGGGTTGGCAAGCTTTAGAAAGTAGGAAGAAAAAAACTTAGCCCAGCAAAGACAGAAAAATTGCTGCGGGGCTTCCTAGTTGAGTAAACTTCGGTAAAAGTAACATAATCTCGCAGATCGATGAGCAAAGCTAAGGCATCGCTGGTGAATATCTTAAGTCCCAAACCAAAATCAAAAGCGGGTTCCATTCCCTGTCTGACAGTTGTCTCTTTGGGATCGGTGTGACTTAACTTAATGGTTTTTGTATTAGCAAAACCTGCTCCCACCACCGTGTAAATATCGAAATACAAAACTTGGCTACCAAAAAAGCGGATTTTCCCATAAATGGGCGACACCAATAGATTAGTAGTCGCCAACAACCCAATTTGGCTAAATTGAACATTGGTCAAACTTTTTCCATTTACCTTATCCCGAATGTCTGTGGTGATGGAGGGCATACCGTACTGAATATCGGCGATTTCCCATCCAAAGTGGTCAGAGAGATGCCAAGTGGCTTTTCCCCCCACCATAAAATGATTCACTACGGAGTCATAGGGCATCACTCCGGTTGTCGCCCCTATTTCAAGCTTATTAGTTTTGTAAAAATACTTGTTCCGCACCACTGCATTGATAGAACGCTCAAAACCACTCTGCGTTTCAGATGATTTAACCTTTGCGGCTTGCAGGTTGTGGCTGACTAAAACCAAGGAAAAAAGGACTAGAAGCTGTTTCATGATGTTCTCTTTGGGGTTTTTGAAGGTTTCTTTCATTGTCACACGCTTGAGTCATTTGTTCAATGACTAGCCCACATGCTATACTACGCGCTATGTCGTCAAACCTACTCAATGTCATTTTGTTGGTGCCGGTTTTTCTATTTTCTCTTTGCTTCCATGAATTTGCCCATGCTTGGGTAGCGGTAAAACGTGGGGATCCCACGCCTGAACTTTTGGGTCGACTCTCAATGCACCCCATGGCTCATGCTGATATTTTAGGAACTCTGGTCTTGCCCGCCCTTGCCATTTACTCTGGAGCGCCATTTTTTGGTTGGGCCAAACCTGTTCCCATTGACATTCGAAATTTGAAGTATGGGCGTAGAGACTACGCTCTGATTGCCTTTGCTGGTCCTTTAGCCAACCTCATTTTAGCTTTAATTGCGACTGGATTGCTTGCGATTCTAGTTCGCATTCCCACACCACATCAGATCGTAGAAACTCTTCAACTTTTCTCTATCGTAAGTATTCAAGTGAATTTGATGCTGGCATTTTTTAATTTATTACCCATTGCTCCTCTAGATGGGTTCAATGTTATCCAAGGAATCGTTCCCCAGAAAATAGCTATCAGGCTCAATCAATTCGCTCGATTTTCTGGACTGATCTTAATTGTCCTCTTAATTACTGGAAGCCTTAGGTATTTAGCCATTCCAGTAAATATCGTTTTTAAATTTCTGATTCAATCCATTGGTTGATCACAAGAGATTTACGGGATCCACATCTGCTGCCATTTGAACTGGACTCTTTTGCTGTTTTTCCCAATCAAACAAAAGTTTCAACAGGGTTTGAAGTTCTTTAACCGAATCGCTTTTGATGAGACATTGCCAGCGATACATTTTTTTCATTTTGGAAATAGGCGCTTCTGCTGGGCCCAAAATTTGACAATGGGGGAAGTTTTTTTCAGATTCTTTTTGTAAGATACGAACGACCTGATAAGCAAAACTCTCCACTTTAGCAGGTTGCGAGTGTTGAAATCGAAGCATCACTGCTCGATGAAATGGGGGAAATTGAAATACCTTTCTGGCTGCGAGTTCGCTCCTATAAAATTCATCCTGCTGATAACGGCTCGCCGACAAAAGCACCGGATGTTCCGGATGGATCGTTTGAATATAAACTTCACCTGGGACCTCTGCTCTCCCCGCTCTTCCAGCGACTTGAGTAATAATCTGGAAAGTCCTTTCATTGGCTCTAAAATCGGGCAAATTCAAACTTGCATCGGCTAACAAAATACCTACCAAAGCTATTCCTGGAAAGTCATGACCCTTAGTGACCATTTGGGTTCCAATCACAATATCCACTTGTCTTTGGTTAATCTGATCTAATATTTTTTCTAAATCTTTTTTTCCTTTGATAACCCCTCGATCCATTCTTGAGATTCGAGCTTTAGGGAAAATACTCTTCAGACTTTTTTCGACCTGTTCTGTCCCCAAACCCATAGTTTCCAAATGAACTCCTGAGCAATTTTCACAAGTGTGAGGAACCTTTTTTTGAACACCACAATAGTGACATTTCAATAAGGGGGGATTTTGATAGTAGGTTAAAGAAACGTCGCAATTTTTGCACCGCCAAGTATGACCACAATCTCCGCAGAACAAAAAATGGGCAAAGCCAAGTCGATTTAAATACAACATCACTTGTTGCCCTTGATTGAGGGTGTTCTCAATCGCGCTGACCAAACCTCGACTCAACCAACGGTTCTCAGGAGAAAACCACTGATTTTTGTCTTTTAAGTCGATAAAATAAGTTTGTGGCATCGGCCTACGATTCACTCTTTCCGGTAACTTCAAGTGGTTGTATTTCCCCGACAGGGCATTTTGATAAGTTTCGACGGAGGGAGTTGCTGATCCTAAAATCACCTTGGCTTTGTGCAGTTTAGCTCGCACAACTGCCAAATCTCTCGCATTGTATCTTAAGGAATCCTCTTGTTTGAATGAAGTTTCATGCTCTTCATCGACCACAATCACCCCTAAATTCTTTAAAGGGGCAAAAATCGCAGATCTCGCTCCAATAACAATTTTAGCAACACCCTTGGTAATTAACTCCCATTGCTGATTTCTCTCTTTGGGGGTGAGGTCACTGTGAAGAACGGCGATTAAATTAGGAAACCTCGCTGAAAAGCGTTGAGTAAGTTGGGGAGTTAGAGCAATTTCGGGAACCAAAATAATACCTGTTTTTCCTTCTTCGATTACCGAAGAAAGTACATGCATATAGACTTCAGTTTTTCCACTTCCAGTGACTCCGTGAAGAAGAAAGGGTTTCGTTTCATCAGAATTGAGAATGGAATCTACCGCCTGTTTTTGTGTCTGATTCAAATCGTGCTGAGTTAAAGTTGAAGAGGAGTGCGATAATGTCCCGGATTGAGATTTGCCTTTTTGCCTTGGGGACTTTTTTGGAGCCCAAAGAGGCTTAGGGATAGCAGTGGCTATCACCTCCCCCAAAGGATGACAGTAGTAATCACTCACCCATTTTAGAAATAGGTACATCGACTCGTCAAAAAGGGGTTCAGAAACCAAAACTTCTTTGACCGATTTGAGTTTTGAATTATCAACATCAGAATTTTCAGGGAAACCTAGAACAAAACCATAAGCAGTTCGACTCCCAAAAGGAACTGCTACCACACTTCCTCTGGAAAGGGATTTTCCAGATTCATCGTCAATCGTATAATGGAACGAATTGGAAACCCTGACTGGAATCGCAACATCAACAATCATCGATAACCCAAAAGGACACGGAGATTCTCATCACCCGATGGAGAGTTAGAGAGAGTTTTGCTTGAGCGTTGCCACAATGATCCCCATTCAGTGAGCTGACGTTTATTTAACTGCCTAATCACGGCCAGTTCAGATTGTACTACCTCTTTCCCCTCTTTAATCAATGTTGCAACTTTTGGGAATAGAGCGTCTTTGTAGTTGAGTGTGGAACTTTCAAAAATCCAAACCAAATTTTCTGAAGGGTCTACCCATTGCAATTGTTTTAATCCAGATGATACTTTATCAAAATAAACTATCCTTCTTGAATTCGAATCTTGGTAACCTACCACAGCAATCGAGGGCCCCGAGGGTAACAAGGCTAAAAAAATAGAATCCTGTTGTAGGTAATTGGATTTGATATCCCAAGTTTGAGGTTCTCCTTGTAACTCAAAACCATCCTTATACTGCTTTAATTGGTCCCATTTAAGAAACCTTTCATTGATTAGAGCATCTCGAAATTCAGCAGCATTAGAGGCTATATAGTATTTCAAAAAGAGCAAAGAACGCGATGGGATTTTTTTATCTGTCCCTACATTGTAGGTTCTCTTTTCTAATTGTCCTGAAAGCCAGGATCCTTGAGTCCCCGATTTCCATAAAAATTTAACCCCTCTACGATCCAGCAACACCCGCTCTTCCACTTCTGACATATCTCCGCTCGAAGTGAGAACTCGATGAACAAAGCCGAACTCTGTTCCGTCGGATATCTTGCGATCATCAAAGATTTCTCTAAACATCGAAGTGATCGGAGGAATAAAACCCTGAACTTGGTACGAAAACAAAAACAAAATAGTGATCAAAATTCTCATAAAGATTTCATGTAATCCCTAAGGCGTTGACTCAATTCCGGCCTTCTTAAGGCTGCATCGATCTGAGCTTTCATATAGAACATAGGATTACCAATGTCGTATCGACAACCTTTAAGTAAAACCCCATGTAATTTACGGTTTGCGCAAAGTTTATCCATAGCATCGGTCAATTGAATTTCACCTCCTACGCCAGGCTTAGTCTCTTTGAGGGCATCAAATAATGTGGAATCAAAAACGTATCGCCCAATAATGGCATAGGGACTAGGCGCCACTTCAGGTTTAGGTTTTTCTACGGTTCTCAAAACGGGAGCTGGATTTTCTCCCAAAGATTTTCCCCCTAAATCTAAAATTCCATAAGATAAGCTATCCGCTATAGGAATTTCTACAACCCCCACAGTGGAAGTATCAAGTTCTATGGCCGCGTCTACCAGTTTTCGCAGCGGAGCCTGAGTTTGATTGATCTTATCCCAAGGAGGAAATATTTCGTCCCCCAAGCAAACAGCGAACTTTTCTTGACCAATAATATTTCTAGCGCAATAGACCGCATGGCCCAAACCCAACGGCTCTTTTTGGCGGACTGAGATCACTTCACAAAAAGTTCCGATCTGTCGAACCTTGTCTGCAAGAGCCTCTTTTCCTCGCTTACGAAGCCAATTTTCTAAATTGGGAGAGAGGTCAAAATAGTCCTCTAGAGCGTGTTTTCCCTTACTCGTAATAAAAATAACCTGCTCTATTCCGGCCGCTAAAACCTCTTCAGCAATAAAATGAATGGTAGGGGTGTCAATGATAGGAAGAAGTTCTTTGGGCACCTCTTTAGTGAAAGGCAGCCCTCGAGTCCCCAGACCAGCAACAGGAATTACAACTTTTTTAACGGATTGAGACATAAATTTTCCCTTTGATTTTATAGTTTTCCCCCTCAAGACAGATAAGTCAAAGAGCTTGATGACTGTGGCTTTTAAGCCCACCAAATAGAAACCTGTTGTTTTTTTACTACATTAGATCCATGATGCTGCGGCGTCACAACTCAAATTCAAGCCTGAAATGGAGATAGGCGACCTCTGGTATGGGTCTTGCTGAGCTGAAATCAAAATAGGTATGGAAGCTTCATTTTTTTCAAACGTAGAAAGTTATCGAGTGCAAAAGACTCTGAGCAAGACCGTCGTCTTTAAGGGAATCGGTTTACATTCTGGAGTTAAAGCGGAACTCAAATTAAATCCTGCCCCGGAAAACCACGGAATAACTTTCGAGAGAACCGATCTGAAATATGCTTGCTTCATTCCTGCCCATTTTAGTTCTGTAGTAGGAACCTCTTTAGCAACGACTTTGGGTTTAAAAGACGCTCCAGAGTATCGCATTTCCACGGTAGAACATTTAATGGCAGCTTTATACGCCCTGGGAATTACTAACTTAAAAATTGAGCTCAGAGGTCCTGAGATCCCCATTTTAGATGGAAGTGCATCAATATTTATTCGTGACATTTTAAGAGCAGGATTGGAGTTACAGCCCTACTCCCATAAAATTTTAAAAGTTTTAAAGCCTATCAAAGTTTACCGAGAGGGAACTATTTGCGAATTATTGCCGAGAGAAAACTTAAGGCTTACCACTTCAGTAGATTTCCCTCACCCTGCGATTGGGCTACAAACCTTCGCTCTCGATTTGACCCCTAAATCATTTCATACCGAAGTGGCCGAAGCCAGAACCTTTGGGTTTCAAGCCGATTTGACTAAGCTTCAATCTCGAAACTTGGCTTTGGGAGCCTCCGTAGAAAATGTTTTAGCTTTTTCTGAGGACTCCATTCTTAATCCTGAGGGGGCAAGATTTCCTGATGAATGTGTCAGACACAAACTTTTAGATGCCCTAGGTGATTTGGCTCTCTGCGGATGTTGGATTGAAGGAGAGTTAGTTAGTTTCCGTGGGGGACATTCCATTCACTTAACGTTGCTACAATCCCTAGAAGCCCACAGGACTCACTGGAAACTCTTGCCCGCAGAACCTCTCAAAATTTCTCTAAAGTCACGATTGACTCAACAACAGCCACATCTTACTTTTTAACTGAATCGAATTTGATCATTTTTCCCAATTCAAGAAGACAATAATCATCGGCTAAAGATTGAATATCCTCAGCATCATGACTCACTAAAATGACAGCAAGACTCAACTCTTTTACTACTTCTTTCACTGCCATCCGGCATTTAACCTTCGATTCTACATCGAGGGCACTAAATGGCTCGTCCAACAAAAGCACAGGAAATCCCACTACTACGGACCTAGCTAATGCCACTCTTTGGGCTTCTCCCCCTGAAATTTCGTGAGGAAATCGATCGCTCAAATGCCCTAACCCAAAACGCTCCAACCAATATCTACCCTTCTTTTGTCTTTCGGCTAATCTCATTCCTTGAACTTTCAAACCGAAACAAACATTGTCTAAAACATTCAGATGAGAGAAAAGGGCAGGACGCTGAAAAACGATAGCCACTCGCCTTAACTCAGTTGGCATAGCTGAGATGATTCTCCCTTCGAAAAGAATGGTGCCCTCTTCAAGAGGTTCAAAGCCAGCGATAGCATTAAGCAGAGTGCTTTTTCCAGACCCACTTTTTCCTTGCACCCCCAAAATTTTCCCCGCAGAAACACAGAGAAGTGGAATCTCTAAATTAAAAGATTCCCGCTTAACTTTGATATTTTCTAATTTGAGCTCTGCCATTTTTCCCGAAGTCCAAAAATAATAAGGGTTAAAGCCAACAAAACAACACCAACTGCTTGGGCCTCTTCAAATTGATATTTTCCCATGAGTTTAAAAAGCCACAAGGGTAAAGTCGTTTTTGCCTGAGATTCAAAAAGCATCACCGCACCCGACTCCCCCAACGAAACACCCAATCCAGTCACTAACACTAAAGCCAGAGTTTTTTTTAGATATGGGAACTCGAAATAAAATAACTGAAGGTGTTTTTTAGCTCCTAAACTTTCGAGAGTTCGATAAATCTCGACCTCAATTCTTGAAAAACTCTCATTAAAAATCCTAAACCCCATCGGAAGCACAGAAAGAGACTGCACACACACGACTGCCCACCAAGTCTCTCTCAACCAATCCGCTTGTGAAAAAGCGATTGTGATCGCAAGTCCAAGAACCATAGTCGATAAAGCTATGGGCAAAGTGCAAGTAAAATGAACCATGGCATTTAAAAAAGAGTGATTTGAGTGACGAACCCCATAGGCCGCACAGAAAGAAATTAACGTAGAAACTAAAGCCACTCTAATTCCTAAGTCGAGACTTCTTAAAATAGCCATCCCGAGATCGATCCAGTTGCAGGTGGTTAATCCTTTCATTCCCGAAAGAGTAAGATTCATCAGAGGTAAAATCACTTGGCTAAAAATAGTTAGCCAAACTAAAACCACCAAAGCCCATCGAATAAAACTTTTTTGTTGGGGGAAGAGTTTCCATTGCGCACTTCCCTGGGAAACCTTGGAAAACACGGCCTTAGGTTTGTAAGCCAACTGAACGACGAAACACACTACCAACTGCAAAACGGCCAGCGATACCGCTACAGGAATGTCTAAATCGATTTTAACGGCCTGATAAATAGCCGTTTCTAAACTGTTAAACCGCGGCCCCCCACCCAACATTAAAATGATTAAAAAGCTGGAGGAACAAAACAAAAACACCAAAATCGAGCTTTGTAAAACGGCACTTCTTAATTTGACCCAAGTCACATTAAAAAACACATACCAACGACTGGCTCCTAGAGAGAGGGCCACTTTTTCTTCAGTCCTGTCTATTTCACTCAGCGCTTGCCCCACTGTTTTAAAAACGAGTGAAAAATTAAAAAAAACATGGGCCAACAAAATACCTGGCCAACCGTACAAGGATTGTCCTAAACCCCACCGCCCCAGCCAACCTCGACTTCCCCATACTCCTACCAAGGACAGCACCACTAAAATACTGGGAAGAAAAAAGGTAATTTCACAGATTCGAGCTAAATATCGTTTCCCCCAAAAATCGGTCTCATGAAAAAAAACAGCTAGAAAACTCCCAATAAGAACAGATCCAATAGAACTCACTAAGGCTTGAGAATAAGTGAAAAGCACTACTTCCCAAGGGATGATGGACAATAACTTCACTAGCGTTGTGTCACCCAGGGCTCTTAAAAATAACAGGGCAATGGGATAATAGAGTATCGTTACCACCGGAACTGCAAAAATCAGCAAGGCCAAATAAACCGGTATCACGGTGAGTTAGCCCCCCAACGGGTCCAATCTTTAATCAAAAGCTTTCGCTCATCCTCAGTAAGTTCAACTTCGGACTTGATGGGTTTGGGGACAGGAAGAGACTTGAAACTGATAGGAAGTTTCGTTCCTGTACGGGCGGGATACATCCACTGAGAAGTGGGTAATTTCTCTTGAACCTCCTCGCTTAGAATCAGTTTTAAAAACTCGTCGATTAACTTGGTTTTCTTAGAAGCCTTAACTTGAGCCACACCTTCCACTTGAATGGCATGTCCATCTTCAAATACTAAAACTTGATATTTTTTTTGTTTTTCTTTCTCCAAATGATAGGCCCGACTGGTCGTGTAAGATAACACCCAATCGACTTCTCCTTTCAAAAACATGCCATAAGCGCCACTCCAACTTGGAGACAGAGTGATTAACTTGGGAAAAAATTCATTCCATAACTTTTGAAGATCTTCTTTCCCCGCAGAAACACTCTTCGTCCACAGCAAAAACGAATACCCCAAACTAGAAGTTCGGGGGTCAGCGATCACTATCTTTTTATGAAGTTGAATGTTTTTTAAAAATGAACGGAGAGTTGGGTGCTTGAAATCAAAATGATTCTGAACGGACTCTTCATTGTAAAGAAAAGCAAGGTATCCATAATCAAAAGGTAAGAACATCCGTTCTCGATCCAATAGAATGTTTTTTTCCAAAGGCAGGAAGTACTTGGCATCAATTTGAGTAAAAAGCCCAGTTTCTTTGGCTCTTGAGGCAAATCCATTATCAATTCCTAATAAAATATCTGCTTTGGTATTCTTCCCTTCAATCACAATCTGATTGAGTGCCTCTCCTTCACTTCCGAACGGAATTATTTTAAGCTCAGATCCGGTCTTTTTCTTAAATTGCTCGGATAAAATTTCTCCAAAGCTACCCTTCCCGGTGAGAGCGTCATAAGTATACACATTAAGAGTGTCGGCTCGAACCGGAAGAGCAAATAAAAAAATTAAAATCATCTCTTTTTTATTCCTGAAATTCTCTTTTGTTCTTCCCCACAACACGATGAGAACTGTAAACGTGCCAAGAATCATTAAGATGAGGTATTTTTGGTAACGATCTCTTTGTATTTGAATAACCCCTGTGATCTCCTGACAAGAAATTAGGCCGTTTCCCAACAAAAACTCATACTGAGTTTTGAATGTTTGAGAGTTTTCTTTCTCTTTTACCCAATCTGAAATTTCACTAAAAGCGTTTACTTTTAACAGAGTCTCGGAAAATTTTTGATCAAAGGAACCCATCCATTTCCAGGGCACACTTTGAAATGACCTGACCTCCTCCTTTAGAGATTGGACACAAGTAACAAACTGCTCAGAGCTTGAATCGATACCAACCGGGTTAGCTACTAAAAGTGAGGAGAACCCCAGTAAAATGAAATAGATCATGGCTTATCTCGCCGAACAAACAAAAAGGAGGCCCATTCTTGATAGTTTTTGCATTCCAAAACAGAGAAACCTAACGGTAAGATAAAGCTAAAAAGCTCCAGTTTTTGATAACCCAATAATCCACTCAAAAGAAGTAACCCACCTTGTGGAATCAATCGAGCATACTCTCGACTTAGTTCTCGATGGGTTTCCAATAAGATATTCGAGATCACAAAATCAAATTGAGTTTTGAGTGATTTGATATCTTGAGTAGACAATTGAATCCCTTGGACACCATTTAAAATCATATTCTGTTTGGCCACTTCAATGGCTATGGGATCATTATCAATCCCAACAACCCGTTCAGTTCCCAAATGATAAGCAGCTAAAGCCAAAATACCCGTGCCCGTACCCACATCTAAACACTTTAATTTTTCTCGTTGGGTACTTTCTAAAATTTGAGATTGGATAGTCTTCAGGCAGAGTTTAGTGCTAGGATGTAATCCCGTACCAAAAGCCTGACCCGGGTCCATCACCACTGGAATCATGCCATTCGGAATAGGAGTCGTTTTATCCCATTCAGGTCTTAAAAAGAAAAGATCAGTTAGAGGCTGAGCAGTATAATATTTTTTGTACTCTTCGGCCCAATTTTCATCCGGAATCTCAACCGCATTGATAGAAAGCGAAGAAAGTGTGGGGTGTTGTTGGACTAATGAAGGCCAAAAATCTTTGAGCTGTTGAATGACGTTGTCTCTAGCTTCGGCTGAGACGTACACTTGAAGAAGGCTGGGCTGAGTTAAACTTTCGTTGACTGCTTCCACCCCGATTCCAAATAAGTAATCAGTAATACTCTCTTTGGTTTCAGGGGTAACTTGAATTCTAAGTTCATACCAAGCGTTGGACATAAAGGCTCTATTTACCGCGTTTTTAACTTTTACTCATCATCCTCTTCAGATTTTTTTCTGTTTTTGAGGCGTTTAGTTATCGAAGCGATTTTTCGATTAGCTTTTTCACGCTGTTCAGGCTCATCAATTAATGCCAGTGACTTTTCCCAGTATTCCTTAGCTTTGGCAAGCTCCCCTTTTTCCTCCAGGGCGTAGGCAAACCAACCGTAATTAATCCCATTGTTGGGTTCATTGATTACTGCCTTTGAAAAGGCTTCGGCAGCTAAATCCCATGCCTTTTGATTGAGGTAAGCTATTCCCAACTCTCGGTTGGCTAGAGGATTTTTGGGTTCCGATTTTAAAAATTGTTTCAGCGTAATAATGGCTTGGTCAAATTTATTGATATTTCGATAGCTTTGCCCTTTTATTAACAACATTTCGGAAGTTTCACTGAGTGTTTTATTGGCTTCGAGTTTTTCAATGAGCTCATCGTACTTCTCAGAATCAAACAATTGTTGGATAGTTTGCGAAAAGTACTCCTTAACTTTTTCGTTAGCTAGAGCTAAGTCCGGCTTGATGCTAAGAGCTTTTTGCCAATATTTAACGGCTTCAGGAATTTTGTTTTTTCTCTCAAAAAACGAACCGATTTCCTCAAGAACTTCAGGATTGGTGCGGTTTAAGCGATAGCTTTCTTTTAACCAATTAAAACCCTCTGAGACATACTCGGGCCCCAAAGAAAAATGTATTTTGGCCAAAAGAAAACGGCTAGCAATGTGTTTCGGCCAAAGTTTAGCGGTGAGTTCCAAGTATTGAAT
>OMIX01000031.1 GCA_900299195.1 Deltaproteobacteria bacterium | reverse complement strand
ACGGCATACGAGATTCCTCTACGTCTCGTGGGCTCGGAGATGTGTATAAGAGACAGGTAACGGCGGGTGCCCATAGTTCCATTGGAATGCGGGGATTATTATTGTTTGGAAGCGAATCCCAAAAACAAAAATATCTTCCTAAATTGGTTTCGGGAGAGATGATTGCAGCTTTTTGTCTTACCGAAAGTACGGCAGGTTCGGACGCTGCTGGAATCAAGACTAAAGCTGTCAAAGACGGAGACTCCTGGATTTTAACGGGCGAAAAACTTTGGATCACCAACGGAGGTATTGCAGATTTTTTTACGGTGTTTGCAAAAACCGAAGGGCCTGAAGGTCAAATGACTGCTTTTATTGTGACCCGTGATTTGCCTGGGGTCACTTCGGGGCCTCACGAAGACAAAATGGGGCTTAGAGCGAGTAGTACCACCACCGTGAGTTTCGATAATGTTCGACTGTCTGAGGAACATGTTCTGGGTGAAGTGGGTAAAGGTTTCAAAATTGCCATGAAGATTTTGAACGTGGGTAGAACGGGTCTGGGCGGAGGCAGTATTGGAGCGATGAAAAAGGCAATACGTTTAGCTACCCAACATGCAAAAAACCGCCAGCAGTTTGGAAAAAATATTTCTGAGTATGGACTCATTCAGCAGAAAATTGGGCACATGGTGGTCGAGTGTTATGTGAGCGAAGCGGTGGTTTCCATGGTGGCTGGTTTAACCGATCGCGGTTACCAAGACTACGCGGTTGAAGCGGCCATTAGCAAAGTATTTGCAACTGAATGTGTATGGCGAACTCTCGACGAATCCCTTCAAGTCGCTGGGGGGACCGGTTACATGAGTGAATATCCCTACGAGCGATTGATGAGAGATTGTCGGATCAATCGGATTTTTGAAGGCACTAATGATATTTTAAGGTTGTTCATCGCTTTAACTGCGATGAATGATGTAGGGACTCAACTCAAAGAGGTTGCTCAGTCTTTAGGGAAGGTGCTCCAGGATCCCATCAAAGGTTTTGGTGTTTTATCGGAGTATGCTCGTAAGCGAGTTAGTTATGCGACGGGCTTTGGCAAAGCTACCATGACTCAAGCACATCCAGCGATCAAGCAAGAGGCCGAAGTATTTGAGGATTGTACGAAAAAACTTGCTTCTTTTGTGGATAAACTTTTGCGTAAGTACGGTAAACAAATTGTAGGACAGCAATTTGCCACCCGAAGACTTGCTGACATCATGATTGATCTTTTCGCTCTGGCTTGTGTGATCAGTCGAGTGACTTCTGCAATTGAGGAAAAAGGCGTGGAGGCCACTCGAAGGGAACAAGAGATCGTGAAAGTTTTTGCGGGGCAGGTCTCTCGTCGAGTCCGCAGCAACTTCAATAAAATTGATGAAAACGATGATGAAGAGATTATTTCTCTAGCCAAAGATGCTGTCGAGCGAGAGGGATATGGATGGGATACTCTTTAAGGGAAAAGATCGCCAAAATCTGAATTGTTTTCGTAGATTTTTCTGTACCAGTGGTAGGAATTTAGAACATTGGCGACATAATCGCGAGTTTCTCGGTAGGGAATGAGGTCGATCCACAAAATTCGATCTGCGGTCGGGTATCTTTTTTCCCAGTTCACCACTTGAGCTTCTCCTGCATTGTAGGCCGCTAGCGTTGCAGGCAAGTTCCCTTTCATTTCATCTAAAACTTTAGCTAAATAGTGGGATGCAATGGAAATGTTGGTTTCGGGATCCAACAAATCAAAACTTTTGTCTGGGAAGAGGGTTTTTACGGTCTCTGGATTCATTTGCAAAAGCCCCTGTGCATTTGCAGGAGATACGGCTCTTGGATTAAACGAACTTTCTCGTCGAGCAATAGCCATTAAAAGGTAAGCACTCACCGATCGACGGTGTTTATTAAAAAGGGGCAAGAAAGCCTGAGGGAAGTTAAGAGTGAGGGTTTCTTTGGAAAGTAATTTTGGATGAAACATCAATATTCCGGGCATTTGGATCACTTTGGCGTGAGGGTCCCCCATTTGGGATAAGTAAATTCGTACTTCAGCTTCCAATGCCTTAGGTTGAGTCAAAAGCCAATCCACTATCAGGTGAGCGCTTTCAAAGAAGTTTAACCGACTCAAAATTTCGACGCCTTCAATCAAGGGGTTAAGTGAAGGATGTTTTGAGCTTCTTTGATTAAAGGTTAAAGAACGATTAAATTCCGGAATGGGCTCTCGATTTTCTTGATGGGAGGCCATCAAATGATGAAATGAAAATTTGTGTTGATTGGCGAGACGATTTAATGCTGCGAGACTTCCCGGGGCATCTTGAAGTTCTTTTTTGGTTCGGTATAACCAATAACTAGCTCTCCCGGAGTAGGCATCTGTCGGTGAGACTAGAGACAACACGGCTTCCGACTTTATAAAGTTTTTATTCATGAAGTAGAAAAGTCCAGAACGGGTCAAAAAGTTTTCTCGGTCTGCGGCTGGGATTTTTTTACAAGTTCCCCCCTTTTCGTAAAGTTGCGCTAATAGAGAAATCGAAATGTCGTTGGGCAAGTAGTCCTCTAAAGTAGCCGCGGCTGCAACGGCAGCATGATTGGGACATTGTTTCTCTTCAAGCGAGCGGGTAGCGATCATTAATAACTGATTTTTATCGGTGGCTAAAAATCCTTTTAAGAGATTTGTCAGAGGGGCTTTCCTTAGTTGCCCCCAGTTGGTAATCTTGTTGTGAGCGAACACTGGAATCATAGGAACTAAGGGTTTAGTCAGATTGGGAGTGTAAACAGAACTCTTCTGTTCCCGAATAGTTTTAAATGCCTTAATCTTTTTCAAACAGGCACAGAGAGGCGCTGAAGGGGATTGCCGACATTCCTTCGAGGTAACTGGGGTAAAGTCTTTGGAGTTGGGGAGTCCCCTTAACAACGCATCAAATGCTTCCGCTAAAGGGAAGTTAGGGTCTTGCTTAGTTTCTTCAGGAGTGAGTGTGGAACTGTTATTTCTGTTATTTTCATTGAGCGAAGAACAGCTCAGAAGTAGGAGAAGGTAAGTGAGAATGAGAATGGCTTTGTTCATGATGACCAATAGAAAAGATATTTTAAGTATATCTGTGCCAAATCTTTTTGAAAAGAAAAGGAAATTTCAATGACTTGGATAGTGGTAGGACTTCTGGGTTTAATCGGAGTTTGGGTTCGGTTTGCCCTCGCTCAAAGTGCTGTGACTTTCTGGGGGATTTCTACGACCGCGATGATTGCTGGGATTAACGTGCTAGGTTCATTTTTGATAGGGGTACTGTTTTCACTCAAACAATTTCAAGTTGGACTTTCCGAAACCTGGGTGGTCGGTTTGTCCTTGGGATTTCTTGGGGGATTCACTACTTTTTCAGCTTACAGCTGGGACACGGTGCGCTTGATTCAAAACGGAGAGATGATGAAGGGCTTCGGTTGTCTTGTGGCCATTCCTCTGTTGAGCGTAGTAAGTTGTTGGATCGGTTTTCAGTTAGTTAAGTGTTTTTTTTCTGGGGGGCCTTGAGATCACAAAAGCCTTGAGGGGGAATGTTAAGAGCGGAATTAAAACGTGCCGACATGTTTTGATAAGCAATCAGTCCCGTGAGTTCGATAATTTGAGTGTCAGTTAACTGAGTTTTCAGTCGAGTCATCAATTCTTCAGTCACTTGGCACTCGGTTTGGGTCATGGCCTCAGCGTACTCAAGGGCTGCTTTTTCTAACTCTGAGAATTCAGAGTGGGATTTCCAATTTGAAAGATTTAGAAATTTTTCTTGGGATTGAGTTCGCTCCATTAAAAGCAGGGCATTAATATCGATGCAGAATTGGCAGCCGTGAATTTGGGCCACTCTCACCATCACCAAACTTCTTAACCCTGGGTGCAAAGTCGATTTTTTGTTCTGAGAAACTAAATAAAACAGAGTGAAAACTAGAAATTGTTTAGGGGTGTAACCCCAAAGGTACGATGGGTTTAAAATGGCCCCAAATTTTTTGCGTTGCAACCTAAAGAGAAATCGCATCCAGAGGGGATATTTTTGAATGGGTAAATAGGGGATTCGGGGTTCTGTCATTGGGGGTAATTTTACGAAGGATCCCTCAGGATTGCAATGTCACAAGTAATGCGGCGCGCCAGGTTTTTAACTCTTGGGTTGCCAATTCAGCTAGAAACCAAGTAAGGTAAAGCTTTCAAATTTATTGGGGAATGATGAAAATTCTTAACGTGTTATGGGTGTGGCTAGGGGTTGCTTCTTGTGCGTTCAGTGCGCCCATTGAGTCGAAGTCCATAGTCGAAAAGTGTCAATCCCCTATCAAAGCCCAGTTGACTCAAATTGAAAACCCATCGATGGATCTTGAGAAAAAAGTAGAACTCGTTCGCCTGAATTTCTACTTAGGCAGATGTGCTTTCGAAGAGAACGAAATGGATGAGGCAGTCAAGTTTTTCGAGAAAGGGTTAGAAATCGCAGAAAATGCTCTGGAAACCCAAACCACGTCCCATTGGCCTTTAGTTTTTTGGTGGGGGGCGAACAAAGGGAGTATTGCGGACATCAAAAGAAATCTTGGGGCACTGAAAACGATCAAAACGGTCGAAGAGAAAATGTTACAAATGAGGGAGGAAAATCCAGATTATGGGTTCTCTGGCCCTAATCGAGTCTTAGGAAAAATATATCATAAAGCCCCTCGGTTCATTTCGATTGGCTCAACTTCCAAAGCGGAAGAGGCTCTTAAATTGGCTTACCAAAAGTTTCCTCAGTTTCCCGGAAATGCCATTTCGTTAGCAGAGTTCTATGCGGAAGAGGGCAAACTAGAGGAAGTAAAAAAAATAATAGCCCCTTTCTTATCGGGAGACTTAATTGAGAAGGGCGATTTTGGAATGTTTAATGCTGAAAAAACTGGCTGGTTAAAAACTGTCAAAACGCTTGAAAAAAAATTGGGGGACACGAAGTGAGTGACCGCCACTTTGATTACGATTGTGTTTTTGTGGGTGGGGGACTTGCCAACTCCCTGTTGGCTTACTGGGTCCGGCAACGGCAGCCACAGAGCAAAATTTTAATTGTTGAGCAGAGCGATCGGCTTGGAGGAAATCATACTTGGTCTTTTCATCAATCCGATTTAACTCCCCAAGAGTTTAGTTTTATCGAACCTTTTGTTTCTAAGAAGTGGGACGGATATTCAGTTTTCTTCCCCAAGTATTCAAGAAGACTCCCTACATCGTACTATTCGGTTCGTTCAGAAGAGATACATCAGAAAGTGCTTTCTCAAGTTGAAGTGGAGTTTGACACTCAAATTGTGGGAGTCGCTCCTCATAATGTTACTGAAAAAAGCGGCCGCCAGTTCTCTGCTAAATGTGTGATCGATGGTCGCGGATTTATGGTTTTTAATCCTGAGATGGTGGCTTATCAAAAGTTTGTGGGGCTTGATCTTGAATTAAAAGAACCCCATGGACTGAACGAACCTATTTTGATGGATGCCACTTGCCCCCAAAACCAGAGTTTTAGATTTTTTTATTGCCTACCCTGGGATGAGAAAAGAATTCTTGTGGAAGATACACGTTATTCCGATTCTGGTGATGTGGATACGGAGTCGATGATTAGTGAAATTAAAAAGTATTGCGAAAACAAAGGGTGGAAAATTGAACGGATTTTACGAGAGGAAATAGGTTCGTTGCCGATTCCGCTAAGAACCCGTTATTTACCTGCAGATAAATATATTCCAGAGGCTTGGGTCGAACGCTTAGTCAGTTGTGTGGGGGTTCGTGGCGGTTTTTTTCATTCGACGACCGGATATTCATTACCCGAAACGGTACGTTTGGTTGCCCAAATGAGCTCGATGCCTCTTCAACATGATTCCCTTTTTCCTGCCGTAGTTAAATTGGCCCGCAAAGTGGCTTCTAGGCAGTGGTTTTTCAGATTTTTAAACCGATTGCTTTTTCAAGGGTGTGAGCCTAACGCCCGTTATCGCATTTTAGAGTTTTTTTATCGAATGCCGCAAGGATTGATCAACCGATTCTATGCAGGGAGAATGTGGCCCACTGATTATATAAGAATGTTTTTAGGGGCTCCTCCAATAAAAATCCGAAACGCGCTCAAGTGCGTACTTCACAATCGTGAAAGATTGAGCCAGGAGAGAGTCAATGCTTGATCCCAACCCCTCATCTTTCCCAGAACTTAATCATTTAAATGATTTGTTGGATTTGACCTGGGGATCGGAAGTTAATGAGATCATGGACTCTCAGTTGTTGTCACCGCTTAGAGATTTCTTAAAGCGGCCCGGCAAGAAAATTCGCGGGAAGATGGTAGAGATTGGGTTTGAGTTGGCTTCAGGAAAAGATCTTTCAAAAAGAACCCCTTTTGAGAATCAGACTTTAGAACGAGCGAGTGAGTTGTTGGAATTTCTTCATTCTGCATCTTTGATCATCGACGATATTCAAGATAATAGTGAGGAGAGACGGGGTGAACCCACTGTTCATCGAAAATATGGGATGCCATTAGCACTCAATGCGGGGAATTGGCTCTATTTTTGGCCGCTCCAAAATGTAGAAACTTGGGGTGTTTCAGACTCGGTCCGTTTGAATGTCTATCGGATTTGTCATCGAGGACTTTTGAGAGCTCACTTTGGACAGGCTCTGGATGTGGGGTTAAATATTTTCGAAACCCCTCAAAACAAAATGAAGGCGACCTGTTTGGCGTCGCTTGAGTTAAAAAGTGGAGCTTTGATGGCGATGGCCCTCGCTTTGGGAGTGGTTTTGGGCGAGGGAACTCAAGATTTGGAGCTAAAATGTCAGAAGTTCGGGCATGCCTTTGGGATTGCATTACAAATGTTTGACGATTCTGGAAATGCCTCTATTGCGGGGCCTAAGCAATTTGAAGATCTGAAGCTCAAACGACCCTCTTGGTTAGTCGCTACGGCGGCAGAAGCTCTGTCCTTACAAGAGTTCGGTGAATTTGCGGATGCGGTGGGGGAACTTCCTCAGACGATGAGGATTCAAAAAGTCTTAGAGAAGTATGCTTTAATCGAAAAAGCCAGAAACGAAGCCAAACAATATTTGAGTCACGCGCTGGGTATTTTGGACGAGGATTGTTTTCAAAACCGTGAGAAACCGGTCCAGCGCATTTATGAATTAGCAGATCTTTTAGTGAGGGCCTATGTCTAGTCAAAAGAAAGCAGCAGTTATTGGAAGTGGTTTTGGGGGATTGGCAGCCGCTATTCGGTTGCAGTCGGCCGGGATTCAAACAACGATCTATGAGAAACGCGACATTCCGGGTGGGCGTGCTTACGTTTTTAAACAAGACGGATTTTCGTTCGATGCCGGCCCCACGGTGATTACGGCTCCTGATTGTCTCAAAGAGCTATTTGAATTGTCTGGAAGACGACTTGAAGATTATTGCGAACTGATTCCTGTGACCCCTCTTTACAAGTTGTGCTGGGAGAATGGTTATACTTTTGATTACACCGCTGATCTTGAACAAACGTTGCAGCAGATAGAAAAAAAATCCCCGGGTCAGGCTAAAAACTATAAAAAGTTTTTGGAGTACTCTCGCGAAGTGTTTGAAGCGGGATATTCGGAATTGGCTCACGTTCCCTTTCTTAATTTTTGGAGCATGATGAGAGTCGCTCCAGAGTTAATGAAATTGCAAGCCCATCGAAGTGTCTATTCGATGGTTTCAAGTTTTATCAAAGATAGAGAGTTGGCTGAGGCTTTTAGCTTTCATTCTCTATTAGTTGGGGGAAACCCTTTCAATACGAGTAGTATTTACACTTTGATTCACTATTTAGAGCGAAAGTGGGGAGTGTATTTTGCTCGAGGCGGAACCCATGCTTTAGTGATGGCTTTAGTCAGGTTGTTTGAAGAATTAGGAGGGAAGATTCACTGCAATGCTGAAGTGGCCCAAATTGCAACTCACGACGGGAAAGTTACTGGCATCCGGAATCAAAAAGGTGAAATCACGCCTTTTGATCTTGTCGTCAGTAATGCAGATGTGGCCCATACTTACCGTGAGTTGTTAAACCAAACGCCGGAATTGGAAAAGACCCGAAAGAAAGTAGAGAAAATGCATTACAGCATGTCTCTTTTTCTGATCTATTTTGGAACCAACAAGCAATATCCTCATTTGGCCCACCATAATGTTCTCTTTGGACCTCGGTACAAAGAGCTTTTGAAGGATATTTTTACCAATGGTGTTCTGCCAGATGATTTTTCGCTTTATCTCCATGTGCCGACGAGAACGGATGCTTCGTTAGCTCCCCCAGGACATGAAAATTTCTATGTGTTATCGCCTGTGGCTCATTTGGGGAAAATGGATATCGACTGGAAAGTGGAAGGCCCTAAGTATGCAGATAAAATTTTAACTTACTTGGATCAAAGATATATCCCTGGGCTTAAAAAACATTTAGTCACCCAACGTATTTTCACTCCACTTGATTTTAAGACCGAGTTGAATGCTTTCCACGGCTCTGCTTTTTCGTTGGAGCCTAGATTGACTCAAAGTGCTTATTTTAGGACCCACAATCGAGATGAAAAAGTATCTGGCCTTTATTTTGTGGGCGCCGGAACCCATCCCGGAGCAGGTGTGCCAGGGGTAGTAGGATCCGCTCGGGCAACCGCTGATTTGATTCTTCAGGATTTTCAAGAAACGATTGAACTAAAAACAACTCAAAGTGATGTGTTAACCCATTGTAAAAATATGATTGAGATCGGTTCAAAAAGTTTCTCTTTTGCATCCAAGCTTTTTGACACGTCCGTTAAAGATGCCGCTTTCTGTTTATATGGGTGGTGTCGGTTTTGCGATGATGAAATTGATAAAGCCAAGGAAAACAGACTGGAAAAAGTTGAGCGATTAAGTCATTTGACTCAGTCAGCTTATGAAAATAGGCCTCAATTGCCGACGGAATTCAAAGCTTTAAGTTTAATAGTCAATCAGTACAAAATTCCCTCTTACTATCCTTTAGAGCTTATTGAAGGCATGCGCATGGATGCTGAAGGATATCAATATGAGACCATCGATGATTTGAATCTTTATTGTTATCGAGTGGCCGGGGTAGTGGGTCTGATGATGTCTTACATTATGGGGGTGAGTGAACAAACCGCTCTGAAAAATGCGGCCGATATGGGGACTGCGATGCAGATGACTAATATCGCTCGTGACATCGTTGAAGATTTTGAAATGGGAAGAGTCTATCTTCCCTCTCAATGGCTAAAAGAGGTTGAAGTCTCTCCCTCAGAAGTTGGAGCTGTGAAACACCGGCAGGCGATTGCTTATTTGGTTCGCAGATTAGTGAATCAAGCTCAAGCTTATTATGATTCAGGCAATCGCGGACTCAAATATTTATCATTCCGAGCTGCCTTAGCGGTAGCTGTGGCTAGCTGTGTTTACTCTGCGATAGGTAAAAAAGTCGTCCGTCGAGGTGAGAGGGCTTGGGATACGAGAACCGTCGTTTCTACCTGGGAGAAAATCTTTTGTGCCGTTCACGGGTTAGGGTTGGTTCTCATGACTCTTCCTTATCGTTTGGCCAGGCCCTGGAAGAGGAGTATGATTAGCTCATTATGGAGACAACAATGGAGTACACCCGAAACTTTATAGAAGATATCGTCTTTTACGCTCAACGTATGAAAACTTTCGAGCGTGAAGATTGGAAAGTTTATTTTGCTTGGGTAGGTTTGATGATGGGGCTGCTCTTTTCCGTTTGCGGATTTGTAGCGGTGGGCTATTTGAACGGCGTCCAGTATCCCTCCTATGTGTGGAATCTTCCGATTGGAACTGTGATTTTTATTGTTGCAATCTCTTTTGATACGATTGGACATCGATCAGCTTACAAGCAAGCGTTGAAGCGGGGAGAAGCTTTGGTCCATCACATCACGATTGCGGCTGGAATTTCCAGTTGCGTTCTTTTGTGTTTGGCTTACACCTGGCCCGAGTTCTTAAAGATTCCTGCACTTTGCATGGTAGGCCTCTCTGTTTTTTACAGCATCATTGACGAAGGCATGCATTGGTTTCGATTTTACGAGGGCAATTCCGATCGGATTGAAATGTGGAGCCACTTTTTTATTTTTGTGGGACACACCATTCAAATTGCCACTTGGTCTTATTGGTTTTTAATGGGTTACCCAGGAGTGAAAGAAACCTTGCAGTATTTACCTTGAAAAAGGGGGCTATATGCTCGGAGTGATCGGCGGGACGGGGCTTTATCAGATGGAGGCCTTGAGAGAAGTTCGAAAGATGGCTGTTGAGACTCCCTTCGGAAAACCATCGGCCGAAATCACTTTAGGTACCTACGAGGGAAACTCCATCGCATTTTTGCCTCGTCACGGAATTCACCATGAATTTCTTCCCAGTGAAATTAATTACCGAGCTAACCTATGGGCTTTAAAATCTCTTGGAGTGAAAAGAGTCATTAGCGTTTCCGCGGTAGGGAGTTTACAAGCTGAAATCGGGCCTGGAGAGTTAGCCATTCCCAGCCAATATATGGATTGGACTCGGGGATATAGAAAATCTACTTTTTTTGGAGAAGGGGTGGTCGGGCACATATCCACTGCAGAACCGACCTGTCCGCACCTAAGTGAACTCGTAAAAAAGTGTGCTAAGGAGGAAAAAATTCCTCTGCACACCGGAAAAACTTATGTGTGTGTGGAAGGGCCTAGACTCGGAACTCGGGCGGAGAGTTTTCTTTTTAGAAATAATGGGTGTCATTTAGTGGGGATGACCAATGTTCCCGAGGTCTTTTTGGCTCGAGAGGCCCAATTATCCTACTGTACTTTAGCTGTGGCGACTGACTACGATTGTTGGATGGAGGATCCTAACGAGCATGTGAGTGTCGATAAAGTCATGGCGCTGTACATGAGTTCGATTGAGAAGGTTCAAACTCTGTTAAAACGGGTTTTTGTGGCTAAAGTGGATGAGGATGAATCCTCATGCCGTCGAAGTTTGCAAGGAGCGATCGTGACCCGTGAAATTCCCGAATCCAAAACTGAAATGATTCGAGTGTTAAAACTCTAAAATGAAATGGGCTAAGGAACTTTCAATTATTGTTCCCATAGGGAAGAAAGATCCCAGTTGGACATTTTTATTAAAACAACTTAAAAAACTTCCGAAAGATGTAGAAATTATTTTTTCCGCTTCAGAACCTATAGAAGTTAACGAAAAAATCAAAGGGCAAGCCCAAGTCAAAGTAGTCCAAGGGAAAGAAGGGCGAGCCAAACAATTAAATCTGGGGGCAAGCCAATCCAGCAGGGCTCTGTATTGGTTTCTTCACTCTGATTCTCAATTAACGCCGTCATCCTTTCAAGCAATTGAGAGAGCTGCCCAATTGGCTAACAATGGAATCTTTTATTTCGACTTAGGGTTTTTTGATGGGCCGCGTTGGATGGCCATCAATAGTTTAGGGGTTTGGCTGAGATCTCATTGGTTGAAATTGCCTTTTGGGGATCAAGGTTTTCTTATTTCTAAAAAACTTTTTTGGGAGCTCGGTGGGTATGATGAGAGCGCGCTCTTTGGAGAAGATCATTTGTTGATTTGGAAAGCTCACGAAAGAGGGATTCCGATCCTTCCGGTTCGTGGGAAAATTTTGACGAGCGGAAGAAAATATTCTCAACATGGGTGGTTGAAGACCACGATTCGCCATTTGAGTCTGACTTACCAGCAGGCCAAGGCGGAGTGTTTAAGAATTTACAGTCAGAAAAAAAAGGCTACTTAATATGATTCCTGTTGCAGTCTTTGTGAAAACCCCGGGACTTTCTGAAGTTAAAACTCGATTAGCTCAAACGGTGGGAAAAGAAAAAGCGGTAAGTGTTTATCGGCTTTGCTGTCGATGGACTCAAGAACTACTCGAGCAAGCTCGGACCCATAGTAAATTACTTCCGATTTGGGCGGTAGCAGAGGAAGAGGGGATGGGTCATCCCCTGTGGTCCCGATGGGACCGAGTGTGTCAATCCGGGAGTACTCTGGGAGAAAGGTTACATAGTGTTTACGAGCCACTCCAGAAAAAATATGGAGCTGCCATGGTCCTAGGGGCAGATTCTCCGGAGTTGGTTCCCGAACTCTTGGGTGAAGCAGTTAAAATTTTGAGCTCGGGCAGTGAAGTTAAAATGGTTCTAGGTAAGACTCCGGATGGCGGGTTTTATCTTTTTGGAGGCAATTGTGCCATTTCAAAAAAGGTGTGGACTTCGATCCCTTACAGCGAATCTTCGACCTCTAAAGCTTTGGAGGCCCAACTAGAGTCGTTAGGGAAAATCGAACCCCTCCCTTTATGTGCAGATATCGACTATTTTGAAGATTTGATTTCAGTGATGACGCGCCTAAAAACGAGTTCTCCAGGTAAATATTCATCCCTTCTCGCTCTTGAATTAATCTGAGATAATCTAGGTGTGCAAATTTTAATTTACCTTTTGACCTTGGTGGGCTCGGGCGCAGGGTTTATGACCCAAATGCTAGTATCAGGGTATTGGACCTCCGCTTTTAGCGAGGATGTTTTTTATTACTCCGTCAATTTGGCTACCTACTTATTGTTTCTGGGAGTGGGAAGTTATTTGTCTAAAAAGGTGACCCAACCGTCATTGGCTTTTTTGGCTGGGATTGTTTTGGTGTTAGCCTCGTTGAGTGGGAGTGCCATTCCCATTTTGAGATTTGGGATTAAGGGGTATGGAAACTTAATAATCGTTCCGCTCGCATTGATGGCTCTTTCGGGGCTTCTTTGTGGCATGATTATCCCTCTAGCTTTGCGCATTGCGAACGATGAAAAAAAAGTTTCTTTAGGACTATTGTTTTTTATCGATTATTTAGCAGCGATTCTTTTTACCCTTATTTTTACCTATGTTTGCTTAGTTCCCCTGGGCTACAGCAAGACGGGATTGGTATTGGGAATCGGATCCTCCCTTGTGGTGGTGATGGCTTTACTTTTCAATCGTGAGTACCAAAAAAAACTCTTCGGACTAGCCGCTATTTCGATGATTCTGCCCCTAGCAGCATTTTACTTCGCCCAAGTACATATCGCTCCAAGGATGGATCGCACTGGAGTGGCAGAGTTGATTTTAAATGAACAAAGTCACTACCAGAAAATTTTAATGACCGAGGAAAATAAAGTTTCGGAAAATGGAACTCCCATTAAGGAACGTCTCTTATTTTTAGATGGGTTTATTCAATTTAGTAGTGAAACCGAAGAAAACTACCATTTGTGTATTGCAGATATTCCATTGCTTGCAGCCAGTGTAGAGAAGATTCCAGTAAAAACTGCCCTAGTCCTAGGCGGTGGAGATGGTTTAGCGGTGAGAAATCTTCTAAAATCCCAACAGATTGAAAAAATTACGTTAGTGGAATTGGATCCTGTGATGATTCGTCTTTCTCGAGAAAATCCGATTCTTAGAGGTTACAACAAAGACTCATTGAGCCATCCTAAAGTGGAAGTGATTGTCGCCGATGCTTTTCGTTGGGTGATGGAACAGTATCGAAAACCTCGAAATAAGTATGATCTGATCGTCATAGATTTCCCATGGCCCAAAAATCTTACTTTGGCTAGGTTATTTTCAGCTGAGTTTTACCGAGCGACATTTCAGTTACTTTCCGAAAAAGGTTTTGTGACGATCCAAGCGGGGCCTTCCTATTTACGAGAAGATCCCAGTCGAACGACCCTTTCAAAGATTTCTGCTTCGATTCTTAATACCGTTCGTTCTGTGGGACTCAAAGCCTTTCCCTATGTAAGCCCAGAGGAGAGAGAAGCTTTTGTCATGGGAACGAAAAACTCCTCTTTTGATATGGAAAAGTTTAGCCAGAAGGTTTCCATTTTTGGAAATGGAGTTCTCTCAGTTTTGTGCCGTTACGATTCCGGTTGGCAAATGCCTGAAGTCAAAATCAATACTCTCAATACGCTTCCTGTCAGCCGTTACATGTATGATTGGAACCGAGCGAATCGAGATCGTCTTTATTTCTATCGAGGGAATCATCTTATTTTTCTTCCTGATTGAAATCTTGCAGAGCTAACTGAGACAGTCAGGGTTGGCGTCGAAAAATCATTTTTTTAAACTTTCCTTGGAAAACTTGTGACCTCTATTGAATCGCTACACATTCCGGAGTTAGTACAATGGTAGTTCCCTTGGGATCTACTGGATTAGGAACTGCAATACTTAAGGTAAGGGTCTTTTTGGGTCGGATTAAGACTGCGGGATACATGATCTCTTTTTTCTCTTGATACCGATAATACAAATTACACTCTTGGGCTTGGGCACTTCGATTAGTGGTAGAAAAATACTGGGAAAAATGGGTCCCAGAAATATCTAAAGCATATTTACAATTCAATTCCACTCCGTTGGGATTTCGTTCGGAGGATTGGCAATAGAATTTGGGTTTTTTTAGGAAATAGTTAGAGTGATTCAGGAGCAAAGTGAATGCGAATAGCACATAGGTCGTCAAAAAAGCTGCGGGATGTTTTTTAGAAAGCGAAAAATGGGTTTCTTTAGAAAAATACCAATTAAGCAGGAAAACACTTACTAAACTGCCAAGCGTATAGAGCAATAAGAAGAACCAGGGATAATACTTAGCGGGGATAGAATAAAAAAGCTCAAGACAGGCCAAAGTAGAACAGTTGATGTCAGAGTCTCCTCGAAATACAAAACGAGAAAGCAGCAGTCCCATACCGGAAAAAGCGAGTGTGAGTTTCCATGGAGTTGAAGTGGGGGTGGGTAAAGAACGAATGAGCGCCCATGACAAGGGAATTAAAACTAGAGGGTATTGATAAATATAAAAATCGGAAATTGAAATGGCGGGGTGAAACCTCGCTTCGAACAATCCAAAAAAGGACTCATTTGAGAAACAAAAAAGAATCGCTTCAATAAACCAAACCACCACTTGGGGAAGAATGAAACCTAGAGTTGCAATAGCCAATCGGGTGGATCTGGAAAGTCCAGAAATGCCCAGTAACAAGAGCCCTAAAAGTGAAAATTCGAAGTACAACCCCTCTTTTAGAGAGTAGTGGTACATGAGGTGACTACCTGCAAAAAAATAAATCAGAAGGCAAATCAACCCAAGGACTTTTGATTTTGAATGCAGCAGGGAATAGTTCATGAGCTTGATTAATAGTGAAAGTGTTTGATCTTTTCGCCTTTAGTTCCAACTTCGGTCATCGCTTCAATTCCCAAATTAAGATGAAGATCGACAAAATTGGCAGTCACGGTTTTGTCACTTTCTTCCGTTTTAACTCCCTCAGGAGTCATGGGAACGTCTGAGACTAACAGTAGAGCACCCCGAGAGATTTCATTGACTAAACCTACCGAAAATAAGGTGGCCGTTTCCATGTCGATAGCAATCACCCGTAGGTCAGTAAGCCTTTTTCGAAAAACATCGTCGTGTTCCCAAACTCTTCGATTCGTAGTGTAAACGACTCCTGTTCGATATTCGACTCCCGCTTTAACTATTTTTTCTGAAACGAATTTATGGAGTTTAAAAGAGGGCATTGCAGGAACTTCAGGGGGAACATAATCATTAGAAGTTCCTTCTCCTCGAATCGCTGCCATGGGCAAAATAAAATGGCCGATTTCAGTCGACTTTTTTATGCCGCCGCATTTTCCTAAAAACAATGCCGCTTCAGGTTTTACGGCGGTCAATAAATCCATGATAGTCGCCGCATTGGCAGAACCTATTCCGAAGTTAATGATGGTGAGTCCATCTGAATTGGTGGCTGTTTGCATAGGGCGGTCTAAGCCTCGAACGGGAACTTTGAACCGTTCTGCAAACTTCACCACATAGTTTTGAAAGTTGGTGAGCAAAATATATTTCCCAAATTCATTGAGCGCAGTTCCTGTGTATCTGGGGAGCCAATTTTTTACGATGAGGTCTTTTTCGTGCATTGATTTTCCTTTTTCTTATTTTATCAAAGCTATTCCCAGGGTGACAAAATTATTTACAGTCAGATCGTAAACTTTTTGTTCAAATGTCATATTTTAAGACAAAAGACATAATTTTTTTCAGTTTACTTAAGCTTAAACACATGGCGAATAAAGGGCACTTCAATTGCAGCCTATCAGGTATAATAGAGAAAGAAACTTTGGAGAGAGCCATGAAGACCATGTTAAGGATTCTGTTTGTGATGAGTTTATTAATCAGTGTCGGTTGTATGAATCAGGCAGGCAAAACTTCTAAACCCGGATTGTTTGGGGGAGGGGGAAGCATTGTGACTCCTCAAACCCAAAGTGTTTTGAGCGGGGGAGTGCAAGGTGCAGGCGGAAGTGGCCCTGCCGGGATTATTACTCCTGCTGACAAGCAGGCACTTCAGCAGGTCGTCAATGCACCTGAATTAAACCCGCAACTTGAGCAAGGTTTTGATACCGCACTTTCTCAAGAACTCATGAATGAAATAAAAAAGATTGTTGAAGATGAGCGTAGAGGCATTGAAGTGTTGTCAAGGAAATGGATGGTGGTGCCGGTGATTCTTCAGCAGTGTGCCGGTAAGGTAGCTAAGTTGGGACCGTTACCTGGGGATTCGGTGAAGGGCACTTGGACGAAAGCTTCGGGAGACTGCGAAATTGCCTCGTTTGAAGTGAATGAAGGCAGTCGTCAAATTCATGGTTTAGGGGGGGCTCTTCAAGGAGGGCAACTCGCCGCTTATCCCAACGGGAGCATTCAAATTAGAAGCCCTCAGGGGTTCAACGGTGACGGACGAGATTCTGGATTTCGAGGCAATCCTCAATTGTCGGGTGTAGCGACGTTAACCGGAAAAAGACAGGTTAATTCTAAACAGGGGCCCAATTTTGTAGCCTGTAGGGCTGAAGTGGAATTGGCGACCCCCAAAAATCAAATGTCAGCGAATCATACCAAAGCGATGCAACTTTTTGGAAATTGCTACAATAAGGGGCTAGCGCTGATTGCGATGGACAATTTGTTTCAAAATATGGATCCTCAGCTCATGAATGTTCTTCTAAGGTCATCTCTTCGTTAGTGAGTTTTAAGTTTCGGTTGTTTCCTTTTTTACTTGGTCTAAAATAGGGCCTCGCTTTTAGGAGGCTTTATGAACTCTTCCCAATCTAAAACTTCAACGGGTAAAAAAATAGCTCTTGTAATGGGCGCATTAGGGGTGGTCTTTGTTTTGCTGCTAGCTTCGGTGCCTTTTTGGTTTGATATGGATCGATATCGACCTCAAATTATTTCTCAAGTTCAACCCTACCTACGAGGAAGTTTAAAACTAGGAAAACTTTCATTGTCGGTCTGGGGAAAGTTCAAAGTGGGAGTGGATGGATTTGAATTGATTGACGTCAACGGCAAAGAGGTGGCTTCTGCCAAATCCATTTCTGGGGAGGTTCCCATAGCTTCGGTCTTCGGAGGCGCTCCTAAACTTTCTATTCAAATTCATCAGCCTTCGATTTCGGTAGTGAAAGACAAGAATGGAAAAATGAATGTTTTAGAATTGATTAAAACAAGTTCATCCGACCCTACTCAAAAAGTAGGTGAAGCTCCAGCCACTGCGAAAGGAGAAAGTGCGGGACAAGGGGGTTTTGTTCTTAATGTATTAAATCGGGCGCAAGTCGCTTTAAATATTAACCGGGCTCACCTGAACTATTCAGACCTGACTACGGGGCAGCAGACATCGGTTCAGTCACTTTCGCTGGAGACAAAAAAAATCTCTCTATCCGAACCCAGTCAGATTAAATTGAGCGCAGATTTAGATGTGAAAATGGGAGAGGCTGGGGCTATCGAAGGGCCTTTTGAGTTACTTGCGATGGTTCATCCTAAGCCGTCGTTGGAGGGAAAATGGCAAGGTTCTCTCACGGCAAAATCGGATTTGAGCCAGATTGAGATCCGTTCAACCAATGCGAAATTCAAACCTAAAGGTGCCCGTGGGATTTTTATGACCGAGTGGACCCAGGAAAGGGACGATTTAAGGGGAAGTGTGAAAGTGGAAATTCCCGGGTTGGATTTTGAAGGAAAAACTAAGCTTCAATTTAACCCCTCGATTCAAGGAGAAATTAGCTTAGTTTCCAATGAAATCGATCTCGATAAATTATTTGGGTTAGACCCAGTTAACTCTGGGAAGAATGAAGCCAAATCCGGGGCACCTCAAGCGCCTCAATCTTCTGGAAAAACGGAGTCTTTGGATAAGAGTGTTTCACCTTTACGACAAAATCCTTGGTTGACTCAAAGTCGAATCACTTTAACCTCCGAATTAAAATCACTAAAAACACGTGGGGTCGTGGTTTCTGATATCAAGGCGACCGGCCTTTTGGCTCAAGGGGCAATGCGGCTCTCCTCCTTCAAAATGAACTTATTAGGAGGAACGGGAACAGCTTCGGGACAGCTTAATTTAATGAGTTCCAAGCCCACTTATTCCATGGATATGGAGTTAAAAGACTTACAGCTGGGACAAGCCGTAGCCTCTCAAAGCCCATTATTAAAAAACACGATTCAAGGAAGGGGATATTTTAAGTTGAATGGGGCTGGGATGAGTTTGGATCCTGAACCCGCTAAGCAGAATTTTTCTTGTAAAGGAAATCTCCGTATTGCGGATGCTAAGTTTATGACTTTAGATTTAGGACAGATTGTAACTCAGGCGTTAGGACAGTCGATGGTGAAACTGATTGATCAGGTTCCAGGCCTTAAAGGAAAGTCGATTACCCAAGCGGGGCCTGTGAAGTCGGAGTATGAGGTTATGACCGGAGATTTTAGTATTAAAAATGGGGTGATGGAGGCTCCTAATTTTGTCGCTAAGGCGGTTGAGGGTAAGGGATTAGATCTTAAGGGCAGCACTCGATTAACTTTGTCGACCTGTGAGTTTACAGCCGATTGGGTGGTCAAAGACACTTATAATTTAACTCGCGCTAGAGATCTCTCCTTAGAGCAGGGAGGGGTTAAAATTGACCATATTTTAGCCCAAGGGAACGAGCCTGTGATGTTTCCTATTTTAGTAGGTGGAACCTGTACTCAACCGAAGGTGAATTATGAGGCTATTTCGGCATCGCTGATAAAAGTTGCTGTGGGCAATGTGACTCAGGGCCTTGCTAGGAAAGCTACCCAGGAAGTCACTAAAAAAATCCAAGAAGAATTAGGAAAACAAGCTGCTAAGCCTCTGAAAGATGCTCTAAAAAGTATTTTTGGAAAATAAGATCTCGAGGCTCGACAACCAGCCTAGAATGTGGATTAATACGGCCTTGCCACTTGAATCTGGATCATTGGGGCGTCGACAAGTGGTAAGTCACTGGATTTTGATTCCAGCATTCCCAGGTTCGAATCCTGGCGCCCCAACCAGGCTTTTCCTGGATCCTATCCATTTAGAGTCAGCCTACTAAAAGTCACTTCAAAGATGGGGCTCTTGATTTCTTTAAATTGTTACCAATAAACCACATGGCTCGTTGAACAGGTAGCTGTGTTCCCAGCTTCATCTCTGACAGTGAGTACGATGGGGAAAGTTCCTGCATTGTAAATAGCCATGTAAGAGCTCGTAGCGTCGTTGTAGTAGCTGTAAGAAGTTACTGCATCCCAGCTTGTTTGTATGCTGGTCAACCGGACAGTTCCCACTCCAGAACCTGAGGGAACTTGTGCCCTGACCAAGAAGAAGTTTCCGCGTGTGGATGGATTTGGGCTAGTGACCGCGTTACAAGACAGACTGACCGGTGCGCTATTGATATAGATAGAATCGGACAGGGTTGCACCACTATTACAGAGTTGAATAGCTCCGTAGGAGTTATTGGTTTGGGCGGTGGCATAAACTGTTTTATATCCTGAACTAGTGAAACGAATTCTAGCTGAACTTCCTCCAAGTGCGTCCACCACTACACCATCTTGAGCTGTTAAGCTGGTAAGGGCTAAAGACTGACCCGTCGATGAAGAAACACTAAAAGTGATGTTATCTCCTACTTGGTAGTAACCGCTCGCATGATAAAGATTACAGGTTAAAGTTTGAGTCGCTGTGAAATTTAAAGTGATCGAAGTGCTCGCCTGTTGGGTGGCGTTGGAAGCCACGACATCCACAACCACGGTTCGCGCTAAATAATCTGTAGTAGCCACACTGATGGAATTTCCCACTGCTGTAAAAGTCACTCCTCCTGAACTGGTGGAGAAAGTAACATCGGGAGCTACATCAAAATTGCTGGTAGTGGCGGTTAGAGTGATAGTGGAGCCCGAAGGCACCGTGGATGATGGGCTAGCTGTGACAGAGACCGAAGGGGCACTTAAAACATTAACCACTTGGGAACAAGAAGCGCTGACGCCGGAAGCATCCCTGATAGTAGCGGAAGCTGTTTTATAGCCGGACACACCATAGATCGCAGAACTTGAAAAACTTCCTGAAGGGCCTTGGGTTAGAGCACTCGCATAAGTGGTGTCAGCTCCAGCACTGTACTGGCTAGAAGTAAAAGGTCCGATACCGCCTGTGACGGTAACTGCATAGTTAATTAATTGACCTACTCTTGGAGTAGAATCATCCACACTAAAAGCACATGCTAACGTCGAAGGTGGTGGAATCGTCGGATAAACTGTGACAGTTAATTGGCAAGTTGCTGAGTTTCCGGAGCTATCCGCAATCGAGTAGGTACGAGTGGTTTGTGAGCTTTGCGTTCCGGTATTTTGAAAAGTTTCGGTGACGGTGACTTGAGATAAGAAAGTTTGAGCTAAAGACGCCAATTGATAGGGCCCCGTTCCTCCAACTACCTGAATGGTGACGGGTATGTTTTGTCCTGAAATGATTTGCTGAATCGACGCTGAGACGGTAGCTGCGCAGGAAAGCTGGGAAGTGGTGGAGTCGGTTCCTCCAGAGCCTCCATTCACTGTGATAGTCACTGGGGGAGTCTCAATTTTACAGCCCGATAGAAAAAGTAACGAAATAGAAACGAAAGTAGAAAGTATTCTTCGCGTGAACATCCTCAAACTCCTTCAATAAACAACAACTCCAGAATCCACTGGAAACTTTGAGAGGAGGGGTTGCAAAGACTATTCCGACCTCATTTTCCTCACTTAAACTGCACAAACCTTGTTGATGTGACAAAAAAGGCGCGGGGACTAACGACAGATGAAAAAAAAATAGATGCATTCTGAGAGTTCACAAAAGATAAGTTATGCGACACTAAATCATAATCCCTTAAGATAGATCTTAAGTTTGAGATTTCCACTGATTCGGTGGTTATTTATAAAAGGAAGTTTATTGCAGGTAGGTTAGAGATAAGTTAATTAATAAGTGATAGGCGGGTGTAGCTCAGTTGCCCGCGAGCGCTAGCGAGTGAAATGAAAATGTTCATCAGCTTGCTGGATGCTCGAAACAACTGAGCCGATGAATGAAGAAGTTTATTGAGCGGGTGTAGCTCAGTTGGTAGAGCATCAGCTTCCCAAGCTGAGGGTCGCGGGTTCGAGCCTCGTCACCCGCTCCAAAACTCTAATCTCTAAAAATCAGACACCTATTATTTGTAATCCACGCAGCTTAAAAAGTTTCGAAAATAGCTTCTGCGACTCGTACCCCATCGCAAGCCGCACTCGTAATGCCTCCCGCATATCCCGCTCCTTCGCCAGTGGGATATAAGCCAGGATGGCTTAAGGATTGAAAAGTTTCAGCATGGCGAGTGACTCGAATCGGACAAGAGGTTCGGGTTTCAACTCCTAAAAGTTGAGAATGGGGGGAGATAAAGCCGGGCATGGAGCGGTTGAATGAATCCAAGGCTTTGCACAGTTGCTGATAAATCGCAGAAGGGAGTAGTTGGTCTAATCGAGCCGGGACACACCCGGAAGGAGTTGAAGACGGTAGTAAGTTTCCATTCTTCTGATCTAAGAAGTTAAAAACAGTTTGAGTGGGGAGTTGTTTGTTGCCGCCTACCGCTTCAACCGTTTTTTTTGCTTTTTTTTCCAGTTCTTTTCGAAAGGAGATCCCTCCAAAAATATCTTTCCCAAAAGAGCTTTGGTGATCCACTGAAACCACAATGGCGGCATTAGCGAAAGGAGAATTTCTCTTGTAGTTACTCATCCCGTTACTCACAATCCCTTCGGAGTCCGTTCCACTTGAAATCACATAGCCTCCTGGACACATGCAAAAACTATAGACTCCGATGCCTGTTCTTTTATCGTGTTTAGCTAAACGATAATTGGCGGCTCCAAGAGCGGGATGGTCCCAATAGGCTTTATATTGAATTTGATTGATCTCTTTTTGCGGGTGTTCAATTCTTAACCCTAAGGCGAAGGATTTTCCTTCCAGAGTAACCCCATCGTTGGCTAGATGCTCTAAGATCGAAACCGATGAGTGGCCGGTTGCTAAAACCACTTTAGAACCATCAAGCTTTTTACCATTTTCTAAAAGAACTCCCGCCGTTTTTCCGTTCTGAAATAAAACCTTCTTAACAGGAGTGTCAAAGTGCAGATCGCACCCATGGCTCTTCAAAAACTCTCTTAAAGGGGGAATAACTTTTCTGATTTTGTCGGAACCTACATGGGGATTTGATAAGTATTGAATTTCCTCAGGAGCTCCGAATTGAACGAGTCGGTTTAAAACATAGGGGATATAGGGTGACTTAATTCGAGTGATGAGTTTTCCATCCGAATAAAGACCCGCGCCCCCTTCTCCAAAACATACATTGTTCAAAGGATGGAGAGTCCCATACCTCCAATAGGCGGCAATACTTTTCATTCGTTTCGTAGCTTCAGAACCTTGTTCCAGGAGAGTACACGGAATGCCTCTTTCAATAAGTCGAAGAGCTGCAAAAAGCCCAGCCGGACCCGCTCCAACGATAATAGGTTTGTCTGAAATTGTTTTTGTGGTTTTTGAAATTGGAAAGTTTAGTGGGGGGGGGTTTTCTCCTTGAGAGAAGGTTTCGATACGAAAAACCCATTCGGGGGGTTGTTGTCGGGCATCGACCGATTTTTTTAAAATACGATAGGATCCATATCCCGGATCCAACCACTGAAGTTTTTCTTCCAGAGAATCGTCTAGCCCGACTTTGATTTGATCAAATAATTTACTCACTCTGATTTAACTGCTTTTCTAAACTTCCAATTTTGGCCTCTAGCACCGAAATTCTTCGTTCGGCGTCTCTCAAAGCCCGTTCAACATCCTGAGCATCCGGTACATTTACAGTGAACGGAAACATTGAGCAAGCGTATCCCGAACCGGCATTAGTTTGGATGGAAGTCCACCAATCACAGGCTCTAAATTGATGCTTCATAATGAATGAGTCTCTGGAGTCACTGGCGTCTGCCCCTACAGCTAAACCTGCAAATACCATCATCATCAGTCCTAATATTTTAAGTTTCATAGAGTTCTCCTTCTATAATGGGTTATCAAAAGAGTGAGCGAAAGTACTTGAAACCTCAAGGAAAAAGCGAGGTGCCCTAATTTGTCAGAACACAAATGTTAACAGGTTTAATAAACAAGAATCGAGCTTGAGAAAAATCTTCAAAATTGCTACTTTCGGCCCCTCGGTAACTTAATTATGACAAGTCGATATTTTAAATGGTTGTCCCTGTTTATTCCTAATTTGCTATTGGTCTATTCGTCTGCGGGGTCGGTTTTGCAAGGGGTCCCGGAACGAAGAGAGGCTTTCGGGAGTCATGATCTGTATTTAGATATTAGGTTTACCGGAATACCTAAGAAAGTTCCTGGTGAACAAGAGGGACAATCACAAGAGTTTAGTGGGGTTTTAGCGACGGACCTTTCCGAAACTGAAATTCAGGGAAAAAAAACTAAACTGCAGGGGCACACTTGGTACAGTTTCTACCTGGGAGATAAAAAGTTTTTGGGATGGTTAGAACCCGGGAAAAACGGGTGTGAACCCCGATTGCAGTATCGTCTCGAGAAAGAGGGAAAAGTCACTCGGACGGGAACTATGAAAGCTGGATTCTGTTTGTAGCTAAAAGGTTACCTGGGAAAAATCAAGAACGCCATTCGGAGCGATCTTTAATCCTTTAAGCTTATCGGAATGATGAGTCACAATCGGGACCCTTCCAAGTGGATAATAAAGTGCCTGTTCCTGTATCAGAGTTTTTTCTATTTTTTCAATTTCTCCGTGAAGTTGCTCTGCTGTTTCAATTTCCTCTTTTTTAAACTCTTCCAGGCATTTTGAAAATTTTCGAATGGAATGGGTGAGTTTTAATTCCTGAGACTGTTTGAGTAAATGGTTAATCCCTAAATCGGGTCGAAAAACATCCACTTTCAAAGGTACAAGCCAAGCTGCGCGGGCGGCATTTGAGGTGTGGGCCGATGTCCAAGGGATTAGCTCAGTTGATAAATTTAATTCCTTTAACCATTGCATTTCAATAAAAGTCGCAATGGGCTTAAGGGAAAGGGGAAAAGAAAGTTCGATAAGTCCTAATGGCTGGCTCAAGTCGGGTTTTGTCTTTTGGGGCATGTAGTAAAAATCGGATGCTGGATCGTTTTCGTAAAAGGGGTCTAAACTATGGTTGGGTAAAAGCAAGGGGGCTGGGATTTTTCCCAAGGAACTATTTTTAATCACAGATAAAAGTAGTTTTCTTGTTTCAGTCGATTTTAAAGCGATATGTTCCGAGTTGAGCAAGAGTAAAACTTGGTTTGAAGAGGGATAATAGTGAGTATCGGGTCTTGGATTTTCTGAAAAAGAGCCTACTGCGATTTGGACTTCTTTGTCCTCGATTAAATTATGGGCGAGATTTTTGTCAGATATTTCTCGAAACCAAATTTCATCGATTAAAGAGTTGGAGTTCCAGTAAAAAGGATTTCGAGTCAAAAGCAGGAATTCGTTTGATTTGGGATAGGCTAAACTGAAGGGGCCCACTGAGTTCCTTTGTGAAGCTGCAATTTGGAAGGCTGGGTGAGCCAACCAAGCCTGGAAGTTAGGGGGAAGAGTTGAGAAAGTGATCTGAATGGAAGTGGAATTTGGAGCTTTAAAACCCAGTTTCGAAAAAGCGACTTTCTTTTCGAAAAACTCATGCGCATGTTTTACGATAAAGAAGGGTTGAAGTTCAGATTTGTCTTTCGAGGTTAGAGCCTGTCTCCATGCGTCAATAAAATCATTCGATGTCAGTGGGGAGCCATCCGATTTTTTTTGATTTTTTTTCAGTTGGATCTCAAGCTGCAGAGGTTGCAGCCATTCCCAGGATTGGGCGAGAGCGGGTTCGATCGTTAATTTGTTCTTGATAAAAGTGGCTCTAAATAGACCTTCTCCGGTTAAATGTTGAATTTCTCTGCACGGTGACGTTTCACATCCTGAAGTTTTTAAAGTTTTTTGAGGATTCACAAAAACTACTTTTAAGATCTTTTTGGTGGGCGAAGTTTTTTTTGGGAGGCACCCTGAAGAAAAAACTTGGAGCAACAAAAGAAAAAAAAAGGCGAAGTCAAACTTTTTTTTCATGGTTGTTCAATAGCACTTGGATACTTATCATCTGGCAAGAAAAAAAATAAAGTTATAAGCGAATAAATGTTTGACCAAAAAAAAATGGATGTGTTATTCACTGTGCTTTGATTGATTCCAATCGACAACATCATTTAGGAGGAACCTTAAAATGAATAAAGCGCAACTTGTGGAACAACTTGCATCTGAGCTAGAAATCACTAAAGCTGATTGTGAGAGAGTGATCGACAGCACAATCGAAGCGATTAAGAAAAGTGTAAAAAAAGGCGACGATGTGACCCTAGTGGGATTTGGAACTTTCACTAAATCAAAAAGAAAAGCTCGTACTGGACGAAATCCTCAAACAGGTGCAGCGATTAAAATTCCTGCTTGCACTGTTCCAAAATTCCGTGCCGGAAAAGCTTTTAAAGATTATTTAAACTAGAAGTTTTAGTTTTTAGGAGAGCGCTGATGGATCTACTGTTTCTATCAGCGCTTTTCAATTTCTGTTCAATCCAAAATAGTAGCTTTCTAAAGCCAATCTCATATCTTCCGCAAATTTTAGCTCCACTAAACAAACTATCAGAGTGAGTAGAGTTAAAAAGGTAATCCATCGCTTCCCAACGGTTAGTTTTTTGGCAAAAACCAGAAGAAAACTTACGCTCACCCAACTATTAAACACGGCTAAAAGAGCCCCAATAGAGAAAAAGCCTAAATGGGGAAATAACAAAAGAGGGAAAGCTAGACCTCCAAAAAAGCCTCCCAGGTAATCCGAAAAAAGAATGGCAGGAAGAGATTCTTTTGAGTCAGCCATTTGTGACAGCAGTGGAATTTCCATTCCAATACCCCCGCCCAAAAGTACAACAAAAAGGATCACTACCGGGGTGGTTGCCCAGTTCAGGGAGAATGAAATATACATCAAAGGGACGGCTAACAAAGCCACCCAGGCTAGGGCCATCTCCACCCAGAGAAAGGTGAGATAGTGATTGAGCCGAATGCGTTGGCTAAACAAAGCTCCTAAACCCATGCTTAACATCATCAGAGAAATCACTAAGGAGTACTGAAAAATACTGGCGCCCATCAGGAAGGTCGCGTAGCTACCTAACAGCAATTCGTAAGCTATGCATGAAAAAGCTACGATCATTGCGCAGCCATAGAGAAAAAAGTTTTTGGTCGAAGTCATGAGGTTATTGAAATTATATAATTAAACAAACATTTTGGTGTTATTATTTAACCATTCCCACACAGAGGGTTCAAGCATGTCTCAAATCACAGAACTTATCGTGGATGCCTATGGGTGTCAGTTGGATTTAAGCGATCACAAAGCCTTAGAACAAATGGCAAGGCAGGCTTTAGAGGCAGAAGGGGCTACTGTGGTCAAGAGTTCTCATTATCGTTTCCAACCCCATGGGTTAACATTGAGTCTTATTCTGAAAGAGTCCCACTTTGTAGTGAGCACATGGCCTGAATATCGGATGGTCATTACCAATATTTTTCTTTGCAATGACTCGATGAGCGCCAAACGAGTTTGGGATAACTTTTCTAAAGTTTTAGCTCCATCCCAAGTTAAGTTTCACGAAGTGAGACACTTTGTGGGAGAAATCCCTAATCAGAAAATAGCCTAAAAGAGATTTGTGGGATTAGTACCAAGCTAGCGAGTCAAAAATCTGATCGGCTACAAATTGCTGACCTTCTTGAGAGAGATGGTAGCAATCTATTGCAAAGTATTCTTTTCGAAATGTAGACCCCTCAGCCATTCCTAATCTAAAATACTGATTGCGTCGGCTGCTCGATTTGAATTCTTCACTGAGTTTATCTAACTCACTATTAACTGCTCGAAGCCTAGGTTGTATGTATTCATCTAGAGTTCCTTGTTTATACTTTTTGAAGAAAGAAGGGCAGTAGGGAAAAAGATTTTCCCAGTTATCCTCACATTTATATTTGCCTTTGCTCCCTTCATACCAAGTGACCCCCGACAGAGTTGAATACAAATGTTGAATTTCAGCTAACGAGATCAAATAAGCTCGAGCTCCAAAGTGTTTTTGATCCCACTCAATTAGGGCTTCTTTTAAGTTTCTAGAGAAATCTCTGGCTAGGTCCTCTTCTGAACCTTTATTGTGACAAAGATCATTATGCCCAATAAAGAAAAACGCTATGACTTCGTCTTTAGGAAGGGCCGCTTTTTTTACCTCTTCCAGCATCGAATCGCTTCTAGCTCCGCTTAAGGCATAGTTTCTGATTTCATAGTCGACCAGATCAGTTTTTAAATGGTTTGCTAAAAGAGTCGGCCAAGCTATTTCAGTTTTTTCGTGTTTGATGAGGAAGTCGCGATTTTTAGTCAGTTTGAACATGGCAAAATCAGATAAAATCCGACTGACTTCGCTGAGCTCATTTTTTTGAGTGATGTTGGTGTAGCTTAAAAGTCCTGCGGTGATGGAGTCTCCATAGGTTTCAATCACTATGTTTTGAGCCAAGCTTAGAGTTTGGAGCAGTACTAGCCCTGTAAAAAAATATTTAACCATTTAACCCCCAAATGAACCTCTGAAAATAATGGAATGACGCACCAAGGTCAAGGTGTCAAAAGCGAAAAAAAATGACAAGTTTTGCTCTTTATAAATGTTTGAAAATATTAATAAAAAATTGGATTTGTTTTTTTGAGAAAGGTGCCTTTTTGTGGCACTGGGAAGGGGTTTTTGTTTCAGGGAATATTTTGCCGGTGCGATCGGCAAAATATGCCATTTAAAAAGTGTTTTTGGCGATGTGTCTAGCTTGGTCGGTTTGGCATTAGTGTTGCTTGGCTTAAGGGAGAAGAAAACGAAAACTTAAGTTCTCAGTTCTGTATCGGATTTTAAATTAAAAACTTGAGAGGAACCTATATATGGATAAGGGCGTTTATACCGCTTTGTCAGGTGGCATCGCAAAGAGCCATGAATTAGAATTGATTGCTAATAATCTAGCTAACGCAAACACACCGGGATTTAAGCGAGATTCTGGAACCTTCAACGAATATCTCACCGATTTACGAAGAAACGATTCCGTGGAGTCTTTACCTAGAGAAATTATCTCTTCAAGCTCTATCAATGGAAGACCCTCGGGAGACAAAAGCTTTGTCGAGATGGATGGGGTGTACACCGATTTTCGTCAAGGTAATGTAGAAAAAACAGGTCGGGCTTTGGATATGGCTTTAGATGGAAAAGGTTTTTTTGAAGTTTTGACGCCTTCTGGAGTTCAATACACGCGACAAGGAAACTTCAATATCTCTCCTCAGGGGGTTTTAGTTACTGGCAATGGATATCCTGTTTTAGCTAAAGCGGACAAAGTCCAATCGACGACACCCGCAGAAGGTGACCTTTTTGGTGTGATCGATGCTACTGGAAAACAGGTGCCGGCTCCCGGAAGGAATCCTCGCCCTGAACAGCGATTGATTCAGTTAGGAAATGGCCCCATAGAAATCGGGCAAGAGGGCATCATTCGTCAAAATGGAATTCAAGTGGCTCAATTGAATATTGAAGAGTTTCACGAAGAACAATGGCTTGAAAAGTCAGGGAATACCTATTTCAAAAATGTTTCGCCCAACAATTTGAAAAACGAGGAAATCAAAACAAAAATTCACCAGGGATTTATTGAAAGTTCAAATGTGAATCCAATCTCCGAGATGACTCGGATGATTGAAGCGACACGAGCTTATGAATCTCATTTGCAGGCCATCAAGACTTATCAGGAAATTGATAGCAAAACTGCTAATGAACTGACCAAGTAAAAAATAAAAGAGCATTAAGGAGAACATTATGATTACCGCTTTGAAATCGGCCGCTTCAGGAATGGAAGCCCAAATGGCTCAAATTAATAGCATCTCGAACAATTTGGCCAACGTAAATACGACTGGTTACAAAAAAGAGAGGGCGGAATTTCAGGACCTTCTTTATGAGACGCTTCAAGAACCAGGAGCTAATACTTCCGCACAAACCCAAGCCCCTGTCGGAATTCAAAGAGGGATGGGAGTGAAAGTGAGCGGTACTCAGCGAAATTTTGAAATGGGAAGTCCGGTTCACACAAGCAGGGACCTCGATATGATGGTGAGGGGAGACGGCTTTTTTATGATTGGGATGCCGACTGGCGAGACCGGCTACAGCCGAGATGGGTCTTTTTATAAGTCAGCAACGGGCAGGGTAGAAACCATTGATGGGTATCCTCTTCAACCTGAAATCATCGTCCCTCCGAATATTAAGAAAATTGAAATTTCGGACAATGGAACTGTCTGGGGATTGATCTCTGAGGCAGAGCGCACGCAATTAGGACAAATTCAACTTGCGACCTTTATTAATAATGCGGGTTTAAAAGCCCACGGCAAAAATCTTTATTTAGCCACTGAAGCTAGCGGTCAGGCTAACGTAGGAACTCCAAATACAGGAACCACCGGAGCTATCATGCAAAATTATATTGAGAGCTCAAATGTCGATGTGGTTCATGAAATGACCGATATGATCACGGCTCAGCGAGCCTTTGAAATGAACTCCAAAGTGATTCAAACCGTCGATCAACTTCTTCAAAATACCAATACTGTGATTAGGTAATTAAATGAAAATACCAATAGCAAAATGGGGAGTGTTGATCTTGTTAAGCGGAGTTGCTTTTGCAGCTTTAGATAATTCAACTAACTCTAACAACACTCTGGAACAGAAACTTAAAAACTACCTGAGCGCTCAATTTGAAAATCAAGGTCGAGTTGAGTTGGAGAGAGTCTATGCGAAAGATCTCATCCCCGCCGAGGCCCAAGTGATCAGTGTGGATCCAAAGCCTTCTTTGGGATGGGTGAACTTTGAAGTGGCTTGGCCAGACAATGGAAGTGTCCGCAGAACTTTTGGAACGGCTGTGGTGAAACTCTATGTTCCCATCGCAGTAGCTAAAACGGCTATTCGAAACAGTGAATCTTTCACACAAGAAAATACGCAGTTACAAGAACGAGAGGTTTCCCCTTTTCGAGTGACTGGATTTTATCATCGAATGGAAAATCTACAAAAGCTGCGAGCAAGAGCCTACATCACTCCAGGCTCAGTGATTTCTCATCAGCACACCCAGATTCCTTTTATCGTGAACTCAGGTGAAAGCGTGGCTCTGGTTCGAGAAACTCCTTCGATTAAAGTGTCTCTCAGGGTGAAGGCTTTAGAAAACGGTCGAGAAAATCAGTGGATTCGAGTTGAAAATGCGCATTCGAAGAAAGTGATTCAGGCTCGAGTGGTTCAACCTGGTGAAGTTTCACTTCACTAGTTATTGAGGAGGTTGTTTTGCAAAAGATTGTTTTATCTTTAGTCTGGGTTGTTCTGACAGGTTGTGCGATGTTTGGAACTAAAAGTGCTCCTCCCGAAGAGGTGAGTACCACTCCTAAAGTGTCCCATCGATATGAGGTTCCCAAACCCGCTAAGCGAGAACCAGGTTCGCTTTGGAGCGAAGACTCTCGATGGAATTCCATCTACAATTCATCAGCAGCTCGATTGGTTGGAGATACTGTCACTGTGAAAGTGAATGAACCTTTTAAAGATCGCATCTCGATGGCGATGAATCAGAACCGACGACCTGAGTCTGCTAAAGCGAATAACGATCCTAAATCAGAGGGGAAAAACGATTCCAAAACTGAATCTCGTGAGCCTGCTAGTGCTAATCAGACCATGGCAAAAAAAGATGACACCGCTGCAGTCGAAGCGACCATTCTTGAAGTTTTGCCCAATGGAGCCTATCGAGTGGGGGTTAACAGAGCGTTTAAGATTGGCAAAGAGCAACCTTATGTGGTTTTAGAGGGGGTTTTAAGAGAGAGAGAAATCGCTTCTGACGATACCGTTTCTTCAGACGCTTTAATGAATTTAAAATTAGAAACTTTTGACGAACAGAAACATGCTTTTCAGCAGGATTCTAAGAAAGCTCAAGAAAACACAGATAAAAAATAGAAGTTAAGGAAAAAAATCATGAAATATTTTATTTTGTTTTTTTTAATTTGCAGTATGGGGTTTTCAGCTCGAATCAAAGATATCGCTATGTTGAAGGGGGCAAGAAACAATCAACTTTTTGGTTATGGTTTGGTGATTGGTCTTCCTGGCACTGGGGACAAGGCGAATGAGTTAACTGAAAGTTCCATGGGGCTTGTTTTAAAAGGTCTGGGAGTCGATGTGAAGTCCCAAAAAATGGATACCAAAAATGCAGCTGCGGTTGTTGTGACTGCGACCTTACCGCCTTTTTCTAAAGTGGGGCAGCAATTAGATGTTCATTTAGCTTCGATTGGGACTGCAAGCAGTTTAGATAGCGGAACTTTGATGATGACCTCTCTGAAAGGTCCGGATGGAAAAATCTACGCCATGGCCCAAGGCAAAGTGATGGTTCTAAAAAAAGAAAATAAAGGAGGGGCGGGGGCTGCAGGTGGGGGAAGTTCTTCTAACATGGTGAGCGGAGTCATTTCTGGAGGAGCCAGCCTCGAAAGAGAGGTGGGCTGGGATGTCTCTCAGGAGAAACAGCTAAGATATGTGATCAATAACCCCGATTTTACGACGGCTGTGAGAATGGCTAAGAAAATTAACGACGAATTAGGAGGAAGATACGCAGTAGCTCAGGATGCCTCTACGGTAGAAGTGATGTACCCTTATAGCCTTGAGTCTAATCCTATCGAATTGATTGCTCAAATTGAGAGTCTTGAAGTTGAGGCCGATCGCAGAGCTAAAGTCATTATTAATTCTAAAACGGGTACTGTGATTTTAGGCGAACAAGTGAGAATTTCTCCTGTAGCGATTGCCCATGGTAATTTGAAGTTAGAAATAAAAAATCAGGCCAATACTAATGCTACGAGGGCTGTCAGTTCGACTGGGCAAAATGCTCCCGCGGCGCCTGCTGCAAACGAGGGGCAAGAGGGGGAAGCGGCTAAAAAGGTGATGCTGATGAACCCTGGGCCAAGTATTTCGGATGTGGTCTCAGCGATCAATGAGACTGGGGCTTCAGCTGAGGATTTGATCGCTATTCTTCAGGCTCTAAAAGCCAGCGGGGCTTTATTAGCTGATTTGGAGATGCAATGAAAATCGATCCTAATTTAAATCCAATGGCCCCTTCAGAGCCTTCAAAGCGAGAAGAGCATCCTGAAGTAAGAAAAGTGGCAAAACAATTTGAAAGCCTCTTTGTGAATCAAATGGTTTCAGCCATGCGTAAAACGGTGGTGAAAGGGGGCATTATCCCTGAAAGTAATGCTGAGCGCATTTATCAGTCTATGCTGGACAATCAGTACTCTGAAAAAATGGCTGACACAGAGCAACTCGGACTTTCTCAAATGATTTATGACCATTTATTGCGGCAATCGAGAGCTAAGTGATACACTTAAACTGTAAGGTTTCTTTATCAAGGAGCATATATGAAGGTTACCCACAATCCGACTCCCAATCCCTACACGACAGAGACCAAAGTTGATAACACCAAAAATGCTCAGAAAGCGGCTAAAACGCAAGGGGTTGAATCCTCATTAGGCGGTGTGGGAACTGCGAGTCGTTCAGGTGCCGATGTGGAAATTTCAGATGGTGCTCAACTCATGCGCCAAGCTTCTGAGATCGCTAAGTCATTTAGTGAAAATCGAGCCGATAAACTTGAGGCTTTGAAGAAAAGTATTCAAGCTGGAACTTATCATGTGGATGCGAAAGAGATTGCCGATCGTTTGGTCGATGAACACATGAATTCAGATTTCGGTAAAAACAGTCTCTAAATTTAAAATTTCTTAAACACAGTCTTGCGTTTACGGCTGGATCATCTAGTCACGGGCTACCTCTATGGCTAAAAACCCTTTTGCAAATTATCTGTTTAATCTCACTGATGAGTGTGTAGCACACGCTAGGAATTTAAAAGAAATTTTAATTAAAGAAAGAGCCGCATTGATTACTCTTAATACAGATGACATTTTAATTTTAGTGTCTCAAAAAGATAGTGGCATGCTAAAGCTACAACGAAAAAAAGCTGAGCTTAAAAAATTTATGCGAGAGCACTTTCAATCGGATGCCATGGCTTCGTTATCCTTCTCCGATCCCCTCTTGCAAGCTGAATGGAATACCAAAAAAGAAAGCTGGGAACTCTCTTGGAACGAGTTGAGAGGACTGTGTGAACACAATCAAAGGTTTATTAACCACTCGATGAAGAATCTAGATCGTTTGGTAGAAAATTTAAAACGACTTCTAGGACAACATGCCACTTACTCTCCTAAAGGTAAGCGGGTTGATCAAAATTCTCAAGGATCGGTTGTGGAAGGAAGGTACTAATGGCTGTTAATGATATTCTAGAAATCGGACGCCAAGGTTTGACCTCGAACCGACAAGCACTTCAAACTACAACCGGAAATATAGCTAACGCGAATACACCAGGCTACACCAGAAGACGAGCCGTTGTAGAAACTAACAATCTATCTATCCCCCAAGGCGCTAACATGGGAAGTGGGGTAGAAGTTAAACAGGTCATTCGTGTTCATGATCAATTTGTGAATAAGCAGATCATTGATGAGTCTCAATCTTTTGGGGGCACTCGGGCCAAAGCTGAAAATCTTCAAAGAATCGAAATCGTAGCCCAAAGAGATGCCGATAATGTTAACAATCTGGTGAATAAGTTTTTTGGAGATTTAAGAGAAATGTCCCTAAGCCCTGAGACAACCGCTATTCGAAATGTAGTTCAAAGTAGTGGGCAGGCTTTAGCCTCTGGAATTCGAAATATGTCAGCCGATTTGGAGGGAATGAAACAGGACCTCGACTATCGAATCGAAGACAATGTGGCACAAGTTAACCGCTTAACGAAGGAGTTGGCTGAGCTTAATCGAACTATCATGCAGGGGAGCACCCGAAAAGATACCGTTCTAGAATTAGAGGATAAACGAGACGGTGTGATGAGAGATCTTTCTCAAAAAATTAACTTTCAAACTCACATTGATGATTTAGGACAAATTTCTGTTGTGACCGGAGGTTGCGTTTTAGTTCAAGGGGAAAATTCAAACGATATCTTTGCCGTCAGAACTGCCTCCGAAGGGGAAAAGGGGCCTGGCTCATTGGATCTCTTTATTAAAAATCATGGAGAAGGGCGAAAAATTTCCAAAGGAATCACCGATGGCGAACTTGGCGGAATGATGCAAGTCAGAGATAAAGTTCTTAATCCAGCTATCGAGCACTTAGATAATATTGCTTACCATATTGCGACTAATGTTAATTCAATTCATAAAGAAGGCGAGGGGATGGATGGAGTTTCGGGTAGGGATTTTTTCAAAGATATTGGATCCTCTTCTCAAGGAGCTGCGTACCGTTTTGATCTCAATGATGTTATTAAGGATAATTTTGAGAATATTGCTGTGGGGATGTCGGGGGATAAGCCAGGAAGCAATGAGATTGCCCTTAAATTGGCTAATATTCAAAATGAAAAGGGATTGGCTACCAACCATTTGGGAACGCAAGAGCAGCACACTATCAACGAGTCTTTGAACGCCTTAGTCGCTCGTATTGGAGTTGAAACTCAAAGAGAAGGAAATTTACTATCGCACCAGCGTGATGTCGTTCAACAGTTAGAAAATTATCGTCAGTCGGTAGAAGGGGTGAACTTAGAGGAAGAGGCAGTAAATATGATTCAGTTTCAAACGGTGTTCAACGCCTCAGCCAAAGCGATGAAGGTCGGTGAAGATTTGTTCAATACGATTTTAAGTCTTAAAGATTAAGTGAGAAAAAAATATGTCACGCGTATCTACAGCCCAATTATTCGATACTGCTCAAAGAAATATTCAAAATGCTAAGGAGAAAGAGGCTGTTTCTGCAGAGAAGTCGAGCAGTCTTAAAGAAATTTCTCGGCCTTCGCAAGCCCCTGCCGAGTGGTTAATTGTTTCCACTCAAAAAAATGATGTTAATATCCGTGAGGGAATTTCCAAAAATGCGGGTGTAGCAAGCCACATGATTAGCACCACAGATGGCGTGTTAGCAAATGCACAAGATTTAGTTCAAAAAATTCATACTCTAGCTTTGTCTGCTATTGGAAATGCTGCGGGCGATGTGACTAAGCATGTGCTTCCTGAAGTTAAGGGGCTTTATGAAAATTTCATTCAGAATCTAAATACTAAGTTTGGTCCTAGAACTCTACTTGGCGGACAAAACTCGATGGGGCCTGCTTTTGATATTGAGGGAAAGTTCTTGGGAGATTCTGGAAAAATTGAAATTGAAATTGATCGTGGAGTTTTTGTCCCCATCAACGTTTCGGGAAGCCAGGCAATTCTAGGAGAGGGAATCAAGGACGGCGTTAATATTGTTAAGGCCATGAGGGACTTGATTCAGGGGCTTGAGACTAACGATCCTGACCTCGTAGGAGGATCCTTGAATGTTTTTACCAAAGCGACCGACCAGATTTCAATTTCTAGAACCCAGCTTGCAGGGAGCTCTTTAGCTATTGATAAGGCTATCGATCGCAATGCAGAACATAAAATAGCTCAGCTGGATGCGATCTCGCAGATTGAGGAAGCCAATCCGATTAAAGTGTTTTCTGATTTGGCTCGTGATCAGACCGTCCTTAGAGCCGCTTTAGAGAGCTCTCATAAAATCATGAGTGAATCACCTGCCGATATCTTATTAAAGCCTTAGGGATTTAACCTCTTTTGAATCGCGCGACGCGCTAGCTTTTCCCCTTAAACTTTGGGTAAAGCCCTAACGAAGTTCTACCGATAGGTAGAGTAGAGACGAGAACGAATGTTAGTTTTAACAAGAAAACTGGGTGAATCTATTACGATCGACGACGATATTAAAATTGTCGTTGTTCAAATAAAGGGCGGACACGTCCGATTAGGTATAGAAGCTCCGCGTAATACTAAGATTCATCGAGAAGAGATCTACATCGCCATTCAAGAACAAAATAAACTTGCCGCAGAATCCCAAAATCCATCCCCTGTAAAAAGTGTTGCTAAGCCTGTAAGGGCCAGTTAACATTTTTATATTCGTCCCTATTGCATCAAAAATTAGGCTTTCGTAAGGAGATCATTAATGAACGTTGAAACGACTCGTTTTGGCAGTATCTCTGTTGCTGAAGAAGATATCATCACTTTTTCTGAAGGAATGCTGGGTTTTTCTAAGATTGATTCGTATGTTCTCGTGGAAAGAACGGATGATTCTCTGTTTTTGTGGCTCCAAGCTGTTAAGAAGCCAAGCGTAGCATTCCCTCTACTTGAGCCACAAATTTTAGAAAGAAATTATAAAGTTGAACTTGAAGATGAAGATCGCAAAGCACTTAAGCTTGCGGCCGATCTTAGTGGAGCTAAGGTTTTTTGCATTATCACTATTCCTACGGACCCCACAAAAATGACAGCCAATCTCAAGGCTCCTATTGTGATTAATCTTAAAAAACGAATTGCAAAACAGGTCATTCTTCACAATCAGGATTATCCGATTCGCAAATCGATCTTTTCTGATTTACAACAGCATTGTGCCACAAACCAAAGAACGATTTTTCCAACGACAGACACGACGACCTATCAAGCAATTCACATCAGTGAGGATATGGAGACAGTGTCTAAGGCAGTAGAAGTGTAGTTTGAATACTACTGTGAGTTGAGCGTCGAGTATTATTTGTTTTTTCTAAGCTGGGAATACTTAGACAATATTTTCTTTACATAAGATTGAGTTTCTGGAAACGGCGGAATACCTTTGTGTTTATCCACGTTAGTGGGGCCCGCATTGTAGGCGGCTAGAGCCAACTTCAAATTTCCTCGATATCGATTGATCAGTTTCCTTAGGCACTCACAAGCTCCCATTAAATTATTCACGGCATGATAGGGTTCATGCACTTCACAACTATCAGCAGTTTTTGGCATGACTTGCATTAATCCCATAGCTCCTTTGGAAGAAGTCGCCTTGGAATTGAAATTAGATTCAACAAAAATAACAGCTTGGACTAATTTAGGATCTAAGTAGGACCTTTTAGCGGCATCTTCAATGTTTTGAAGAAGGTGAGGAGAGAGAGAGCCTCCTGTAGGATAATTAAAGAACAAAAGGAGAAAAAATATCAGTAGGTAGGAGCGATTAATCACAGTGAATAAACAATACCATAGGTTCCTAAAAACACGGTAGTCGCACCGAGATAATATCTTCCCTCAGCACGAATATTCACCCCTAATAGGGGAATTTCAATTCCCAGACCGGGTCCATAAACTAAAGTTCCTTGCGGGATTTTATTGGTCCCTGCGTATCCGAGATTTTCGGTGGGTTGAGACATAAATCTTGCTCCCCCGAATGAGGCAGAGAGTTTGATATATTTTTGTCCCAAAGGAATTTGTGAGCGGATTTCAGAATGTAACATGAAGTGGGTAAAAAAGTCGGCTCCTAGTTCCGCTGAGAAAGGGCCATAAAATCGATAACCCAAAAGTCCACCAATATTGACTGTGCTGGCATAGCTTTTTCCAGAAGTGGTCGAAGAGGACAATGTCTCAAAACGGCTCATTCCCACATTAGCTCCGACATAAAAAGGCCTGTCATTTAAAGACGCAAGTTCTCGGTATAATTTTTTAACATCGGCGGCAACAAACTGAGTATCATAAGATTCTTCCTCGGCAATAGTTTTCGGCTCAGGTTGAGCCCCGGGAAGCCCCTGATATTCTTTGGCGACGTAACTTGAAATCACTTCCTGGAAAGCTGTTCTAAAGGCTAATTGAATTTCTTCGGAGGAGACCGTAGCTCCATCCGGTGTGGTAAACTTCTGAGAACTAACGATGAATTCCTTGGGGTGACCCGAATCGAATAAAAAAATTGAGAGTCGAGAGTTCTCTAAGTAGACATAACTCATTAGATCGGAACCCACTTTCTTAAAATCAGCTTGGATCTCAGCATCTCCAAAGCCTGATAAAGTATAATTGGCATAGTAGGTCTGAAATAAATTAGTGTTAGCAGCGGCTTTTCCTAAAGCTTCTTGAAGCGATTGCCCAAGGGAAAGCTCAGTTTTGTCCATCGAGTTCAAAATGGCTAACCGATTTTCAGAGTTTTCCTCAGTAGCCGAGACGGTCAGTGATAGGCAAAGCCAACAATAGAGAACGGCCACCAGCCACATTTGAAGTTTAGAATGGGTTGAATGAACTTCCATATACTTTCCTTAGGCTGCTAACCTCGGTGGAGGTGCAGGTTTCTTCTTGGAGAAGTAGTAGTTGGATGCTCGTTTTGTTGGGCCGGACAATCTTACGCAATTTAAAGCCAATCCCACTGGAGACTTCGAAAAAACTTTACAAGTTTGGATCGCTTCGACGATGTCTTTGGGCCTTGTGTGGAATAATCGGGCTACTAAAACAATCAAATCTCCTAATCCTGCCCATTGATGAGCGAGATTGGATGAGAAAAGAGGGGGAGTGTCGATATAAATGGTGTCATATTCTTTTCTTAAGGCAGCGAGGACCTGTTCCATGGGTTTAGAAAAATTGGCCATGACACTCGGATCGAACCGACCGCCCCGAGGTAAGAAGTAGATTCCGTCAAAACTTGTTTTTACAATAAGCGATTGATAGTCGGTCATGGTAGGATTTTCAAGAATAGACTTAAGTCCAGGAGTATGATCTTCCAGAATTCCGAAAAACTTATTAGGATGAGAAGTGAGTAAGTCACCATCGATAAGAAGAGTTTTTCTTACGGGATTTTGTGCGGCAAGACTTAGGAAATGAGTTACGGTACTTTTTCCTTCTCGGGCGTGAGGAGAGCTAACGACAATGATAGGACACTTAGCATCTCTCATTTCTCGCATGATCCGGTAGTTCATGATTTTAAGATACTCTAGTGAATATCCCGGTAAATCTTCATTGGCTCCCTGTTTTTTTATTAGGGGAACTTTCCCAATGACAGGAAGATTGAGTCTGTGTACTTCAGTTTCACTATCCAAACGTGGGAATCCAGCCACCAATAAAACCACGCTAATAGCGATCACAAAGAGACTTAGAGAGAGAGAGCCGTACATGTGCTTGGACAATTGAGGAGCTACTCTGTGGCCTGTTCGAGTCGGTTCTTGAAGTCGATAAATTTCGGCGCCACCGGCTGATAGCTCAACTTCGGTCTCTTGCTGTTTTTGATAAAGGTTAGTGAGGAGTCTCTTTTTATGGTTAAGCTCCATAAAAAGTCGCTCGTATTGGAGGCGTTGTTGATTAAAGAGTTTTTCTTTCTGACTGAAGGCTTCAACCTCTTTTTCGACATTGGCTAATTTGATTTGATCGGCACGGTATTCAATTTCTAACGAGGCAACTTTCTGACGGACATCAGCCGCAGGAAGAGGGGTTTTCATGAAGGTTTGCACTTCCTCTTCGTTGAGGGTGGAAAGCTGAGCTGTGATCTCATCAAGATCATGACGGAGAATACGAAGGCGCCCTTCTTTATCAGGGTGATTAGATTTTTCAGTTAAATTAATTTGGTACTGAAGTTCGGTCACTTTTTGAGTTAAAGCAGCAATGGTAGTAGCTCTAGCAGTGTGTTCCCCTTTTTTTGCACGAGGGATGCTTAAAACCAATTTGTAGATGGCACGATTAGTAGCCATTTTGTGAACGATGTTATTTTTCTCTGCCCTTAATTTTTGAACGCCTTGATTATCGACGGTTAAATTAAGGAAGTTGATAAAGTCAGGGTTATTCCTCTGGTAATCGACTATGGCCTGCTCTTTATCTTTAATTTGATTAACGAAGCTAGAAATTTGTCGAGTCAAAAAGTCGCGCTTGAGCAAGGATTCCCGCTGTCCAATTTCAGGATAATAATTTTGAATCGTATTTAAGTAAGCCAAACAAAGAGCTTGAGCAGCATCAGGGTTGTGAGAGGTACAGTGAATGCTATAAATGTCGCTGTTTTTATCCCAGACCAAAGAGACGAAGTTTCGAAGCACATGAGCAGGGTAGGCCACTCCCCCTGGGAACAACGATTTTAAGTAGCCTGGGTTCCCCTCATTGTAGATTTCGGTGAGTTGATTTCTAAATCTTTCTAAAACCTCTTGCCCTGAGAGCAAATGAACCATGTTTTGCTTTCGGGCGTTGTTAGCAGAGCTGGCTGACATCAAAACGGTTTGGTAAAGTTGTCTACGGGTAGTATCAATAAGAAGGGTAGCATCCGATTCATAGACAGGTGGAGTCTTGTGGAACTTATGTAAAGAGATTCCGTAAATGACGGCGACTTCTAATACAAAAAGCCACCAGTGGGTGCGCAAATATCCCAGGGCTTTTAGAAGAATGTGAAATTCATTTACTGGAGCTTGGTACATAGTTGTAGTGAACCTTCATCCTTATCAACGGCTTTCTCAGAAGAAACATTTAGTGAAAAATGAAGATTTCTTCAAAATTGATGACGCTGTTAATAAAAGTGAGTCCCAAACAGGGTTAGAATAAAGGAAGAATTTTCGAGATTTTAAACTACACTCTAATGATATCATGAAGGGGTGGCTAAACCCAGTTTCAACATTCGGGAAGAGGATATTGAGGTGACCCACGTTCGTGGGAGTGGCCCAGGTGGCCAAAATCGCAATAAGCGAATGAGCGGAGTTCGAATTAGGCATCTTCCCACTGGGATTACCATCACAGCCACCGAGCGAAGAAGCCAAGAACAGAACCGCAAAGCAGCATTAGAGCGATTAGAATGTAAAATTAAAGAGTTGTATCGAAAACCTAAACCTAGAGTTAAGACAGTCTGTTCTGTGGCTACGCGAGAAAAACGATTGACCCTAAAAAGAAAGATCTCTCAGAAAAAAGATAGCCGCCGCGTTTCTAGAGCAGATTGGGAAAGTTAGGTATAATTAATATTATGAAATTTTTTGCTGCGGCTCTGCAGGGCAGTACGATTTTTGTGACCGTATTGCTCATTCAAGTGGTGATTGTGGCCTCTTTAGCGCTCACAGCGTTGTGGTTGTATTTCAAACGGTTTCAAAATGTGGATGAAGAAATTGAGGAGTCGACTCAACACTCTGAATTATTAGTCTCATTGAACGCTGCACAACAAAAAACTGAGGAACTTCAAAAGATCAATCGAGAAAGTCTAGAAAAGATTCAAACCCTAGAGGCCAAACTCTCTCAATACGAAGTCTTAAAATCTGAATACGAAGTGTTAAAAGAAGAGACAAAAGACCTGACCCAGTTCAAAGAAGAAAATATTCGACTCAAAGAGAAATTGACTGCGCTCGAGTCTGAGGGCATGAAAAATCCAACAGATCCTGGCATTGAAAGTATTATCAGCGAAATCGAAGCTCTGACTGCTGAGAAAAAAGAGGATATTAAAAAGTCAGCCTAGAGATCATTTGTTGTTAGATGTCTTTTCGATCTCTTTGGTAAGTTGGGTTTCCATCTTTAAAATATGCTCGATTCGATAAAGAAGTAATCTTTCCTCAAGCCCATCCGAAGGGAACCCCACCCAACCGGTATAAAAATCATGAAACTGTTCTAAGTTTTTTTCTAATCGAACTCTCACCAAAGGGCGGCTTCGCTCTTCTTCCGTCTGTAATTTTGCAAAAGTGAATTTTAACGAGTAGCGATATTTTTCGGGTAAATCGATGGGCTCGGGAGGGGTTAAAAAAAGGTCGTTGTATGGACCGTTGACGAGTTCCGAAACGATTTTTCCGGAATCTTTGTTGCTCACTTTTAAAGGGTAGTCGTTAACCGCTTTTAACGCAGCCAACCAAACATCGTCGTAAGTTCCTTCATACATTCGAGTGTAAAAAAGTTCTGTTTTTTGTTTCGAAGCGCAGCCCGTTAAAAATTCGACCCCTACCGAAAGCATCAAAAAAACACTAAAAATCGATTTAAAACGGTTCATTAAAAACCTTCCAAAATGGTATTTATTAGCTATAATTTTAGTTATCACTAATAAAAAGCGCTAATAAACGCTGAACATTTCCAATTACGCACAAAACATGAAGCATCTAGTCGAACAGCTTGTTTTTAAATTGGCCCTTTGGTCGTCCCGATGGTTAAAGAACCATTCCGAAAGGAAATGGTTAAAGTTGTCTTCAGACATCGAGAAAAATAGGCCTCTACCCCTAGGTCGGAACATTTCGAGCGTTTATAAAGCAAATAATGAGACAAGGCTCGAAACGCTTGCCAGCAAAGGGTTTTCGGGCGACATAAAGCAACATCAAATAGATCGAATCGCTTTGCCGAAATGGGCTAATGAAATTCCTACTTTTTTAGCCAATCAACTTAGTGCCCACACGCGTCGAGCTTATGAAAATGATCTGAGACAATTTTTTCAGTTTATGGAAGGGAGAATTTCGGCCCAAGAGATTGGATCGTTAAAGCCAGACCACGTCATCCTTTTTAGAAAGTATCTGGAAGAGGGTCGGTTGAACGGAAAACCCATGGAGAAGGCCACCGTGAATCGTAAATTGGCAGTGGTTAAAAGCTTTTTAAATTGGCTCAAAATGAATCAAGTGATTCGAGACAATCCGGCTCAGTTGGTTAAGGGCTTTCCCCAAAACCAAGAATCTTCGCTCATCGGATTTTCGGATGAGGAAGTGCGAAAAATTTTGGCACTTCCTAAAAGAAATAGTCGAGCTGGGGCTCTTCACTCGGCGGTTCTCCACGTCCTTTTGTATTTAGGAGTGCGCAAAAGTGAGTTGTTAGGGCTTAAGATGGGGGACATGACCGAAGAGAGAGGGGTTTCGGTTATTAAAGTTAGGGGGAAGGGACATCGAGTTCGAATTCTTCCCATCACAGCTCAGGTCAAGGCGGCGTTAGAGCATTATTTTTATGTGTGTCGACGAGATCAGACTCAGCATGAAGAACCTTTATTTACTCCCACCAAAAACCCTGTCTCTAGGCAGCTTCTTAAGCAAATGCATCCCCATGCGATTACTTACATCGTAGTTCACTACGCCAAAAAGGCTGGAATTTTAAAAACGATCTCTCCACATTCTTGTCGCGCGACCTGTATTTCAAATGCACTCGATAGAAAAGCGACACAAAGATCGGTTCAACACCTGGCGGGTTGGTCGACGCCTCTTATGATTCAAAGATACGATAAACGGCGAGATGATTTAAAAAATTCCGCTGCATTTCTTGTCGATTATGGTGAAGAAAACCCACCTGTAGCTTCTGTCTCTAATTAATAGAACGGCATAAAAGGTGCATTCAGTTCTCTTTGCAATGAGACTGGAGTTAACTATGAGAATGAAGAATACCAAGCCGCTCTTTTTGGGCCTCTGGGTTGTTTTTGCAAGTGTCAGTTTAGCGAAGCATCCTCAAACAATCGTCGATGATCAGAGCATTCAAACTCAAAGACTGCGCCCACTCCCTGATAAAATCTATGGAGTTACGGTGGATTCCATCGCTAACATTGATACTACGGTAGATGCTTTGGGAACCCTTTCTCAAATGCCCATGACTCGAATCGTATTTGACGAGTGGCAACCTGCAACAGACTACGCTATGGCGGTCTCTAAAATTTATGCAAAGAGTTTTGTTCTAGGGGAGATTTTAGATTCTTCTTCGGTAAAACAGTATACGACGGCCCAGTACAAAGCACGAACTCGAGAATATCTCAATGCTCTGTTTGATACAGTAGACGTCTGGGAGGTGGGAAATGAAATCAATGGGGAATGGTTAGGCAAGACTTCGGTGGTTGTGGCTAAAATGTCAGCCGCGTATGACTTGGTAAAAGCTCGAGGAGGAAGAACGGCCCTCACTCTTTATTATAATCCAAATTGCTGGGCTAAACCCTCCAATGAAATGTTTCGGTGGACGACTACCAATGTCCCCGAACGAATGAAATCGGGGCTTGATTATGTCTTAGTGAGTTATTACGAGGAAGATTGCAACGGCTATCAAGCCGACTGGCAACAAGTCATTTCTCAATTAGCTCAAATATTTCCCAATTCAAAAATAGGGGTGGGGGAATGTGGCACTCGAGATGCTGCAAAAAAAGAAGCTCTGATTCAACAGTACTATACGCTCAAAGTGAATCACCCTTCTTTTATGGGCGGATATTTTTGGTGGTACTTTATGGAAGATATGGTTCCTAAAACTAAGACGCTGTGGACTGTCCTTAACGAGGCTATTAAGTCAGCTTCTGCACCCTAATTTTGTAAGTGTTTTTTATGACTCTTAATCTTTTGGGATTGTGAAGAAAAAAGAGGTACCTTGGCCTAGGACCGAATGGGCCCACATTTGACCGGCATGAAGCTCGACAATCTTTTTTGAAATAGAAAGACCAACTCCGTAGCCTTCGATTTCGTGAAATGAGTGAAGCCTTTGATAGGGGGCGAAGATGAGATGGCTGTTTTTGGGATCAAATCCCTGGCCGTTGTCTTTTAGTTGAAACTCATAGTGATGAGCGAGGTCCTTCGCTGAGAATGAGATAATGAGCGGTTTATCTGATCGATATTTGATGGAATTACTTAGAAGATTAGATAGCACTCTCAGCATTTGTATTTTGTCTACTTTGAGAGAAGGAAGTCCCGTGCAGGTAATTTCCGCTTGGCTCTGAGCTATTTGATATTTGAGAAGGAGCAGAGTTTCTTCAAAGAGGGTTCTAATCTCGACCTCCTCTTGGTTTAACTCTACAAAATCTAGCTGTTGAAGATCAAGAAAGGATTTCATCATGTCTTTCATTCGCTCAAGGGAAATTAGAGAACTATCGAGAAAGTTGAGGGTATCTAAATCGGAAGATAGTTTGAACTTTGCTTTTAGAATTTGCAGAGATTGAAAGACATTTCGTAAAGGCTCTTGAATATCATGGGAAAAAGCGACTGCCGAATGGGCGTCCAAGGGTCGACGAGATAAAGATCGGTCTTCTTCTGAAGAGTAACGAGAGTCAATAGGGGTTGCAGGTAGGCTGGTGACTATCCCTACGATTCCAGTCACTTTTTGAGTTTTTGAAAGAACGGGTAGGTAGCTGATTCTTAAATTTTGTTCAAGCGTTTGAGCCGGCAAGCGAAAGGACAGTTGAATATTCCAAACGGGCTTTTTAGTTTTTACTACTTCATCTAGAATAGGGAAAAGAGATTTGCCCTTGTCTCCAAGTCTTTCGACCGGATTTTTTCCCAGACATTCTTCTTTAGGCAGTTGATACAAATGAGCGAGCTGTTCATTCAAATCTAAACAACGGTATTCTAAATCAAAAAGACCTATTCCTAGGTGTTCCCCTCCTGGCTCAAGTTGAGAAGGAGGAGAATATTTTGAGAGTGATGAATGGGGCTCAGGGGTGCCAGGAACATTGAGAGCAGTTTTGATGAGTTCATAATTTTCTTTGAGTTGTTGGGTCGAGTTTTTTTTAGCTAAGATCGAAATAACTGGAGTCAAGACCCCCATGATGGCTAAATAGAATGAGGGGTCCCACGATGAAAGCAGGGTAATAGACCCTTTGGGATCTATAAGTCCGATTCGATCGCACGCAATCAGTAATCCTAAAAAAAAGACAGCTGTCGTAACTCCCAAGGGAGTTAATAAAAATCCCAAACCTACTAAGACAAAAACCGAAAGATAATCGCCTGTTGATTCTTTCAGGCCTAGCTTTGTAAAATCAAACCACAGAAGAAAACTCACCACCATCGCACCTGCCACTGCAGGGAGAAGAGACCTAGAAATAATCTTTTTCCATTTTGAATTAGAAAAAGTGTGGAGAAGTTCCATGAAAAAGGGAAAAAGGAAAATAGTTCCCAGAGCATCTGCTGAGATCCATCGAAACAAGCGATTTCGCCAATCAAAAAGTTCGGAGGGTGAAAAAAACGAATAAAAACCAAAATCGATTAGAGTTTGACTTAAAAAATAGGTGGGGATAATCACGCAAATAAATAGGGCCCATTTTCTTATGTCTTGGTAGGGACTAGATCTAGAAAGTACCTTCTGAGCAACCCACGCCACGATGGCAATGGCTGACATCGCATTAAGCGCGATAGCCAAAGCCATTCCTAAAGGTTCCTTCCAGTAAAACAGATTTATCAGTAGCGCCGCAGTGAAACACGGAATTAGAGCGGGGAGACCCAGAAAGCAAGCTACCGCTAGAGCAAAGCCTCGTTGGGGATGAAACAAAGGAGCCCAATTCTCAGGTTGGAATTCAATTTTATAAATTAAGGCCGCTAAAGAGTAGTAAACTACACCAATAAGTAAAAATCCAAACAAGCGGTTAAAGCGCGACATAGGGCGCAATGGGTTTACCACATAAAAGAGGTAGCACCTAGGATTATAGAAAAAAAGACCTAGCTCTCATTTTAATTTCGGTGAGTAACTTTCGTGTGGGGCGGGATGGAAAGTTTCGTTCTATAGCCGTTAAACCCTTGGGAATGATTCCACTTTTTCTACGAACCAAAAAGGCATAGAAAAAGAGGCCATTTTCATCTAATCTAGGACTATTCCCAAGGAGCGCTGCAAGGCATCTTCTGCCCTAGGCTTGGAAACAAAGTGGATTCAACGGCGCTCAAATTAAAGTAAAAACCAAATAGGAGCGAATCATGCATAGTGTGAAAGATTATGTGGTTGCCGATATGGGCCTAGCCGATTGGGGACACCGAGAAATTAAAATTGCTGAAACTGAAATGCCTGGACTGATGGCTATTCGTGAGGAGTTTTCTGCCAAACAACCGCTGAAAGGGGCCCGCATTACAGGGTCACTTCATATGACGATTCAGACAGCCGTTTTGATTGAAACTCTCACGGCTCTTGGGGCTAAAGTTCGATGGGCGTCTTGTAATATTTTTTCGACTCAAGACCATGCGGCAGCAGCCGTGGCTGCTAAAGGCGTTCCTGTTTTTGCGGTGAAAGGGGAGTCATTAACCGATTATTGGGACTACACTCATCGTATTTTTGAATGGCAAGATGGAGGATACTCCAACATGATTCTAGATGATGGTGGAGATGCGACTCTTCTTCTTCATTTAGGAGCCAAAGCTGAAAAAGATTTGAATGTTCTTTCAAAACCAACTTCTGAAGAAGAAAAAGTTCTATTTGCAGCTATCAAAAATAAACTCGCCACTGACCCCAAGTGGTATTCCACTCGATTATCCCAAATTAAAGGGGTGACTGAGGAAACAACGACTGGGGTTCATCGTCTTATCCATATGCATGCTAAAGGGGAGTTGAAGTTCCCTGCGATTAACGTCAATGATTCTGTGACCAAATCTAAATTTGATAATTTGTATGGTTGTCGTGAATCGCTTGTTGATGGGATCAAACGAGCTACTGATGTGATGGTCGCGGGAAAAGTAGCCCTAGTGTGTGGCTACGGAGATGTGGGTAAAGGTTCGGCCCAGGCTTTAAGAGCCCTTTCTGCTCAAGTTTGGGTGACTGAGATCGATCCTATCTGCGCTTTGCAGGCGGCGATGGAAGGTTACCGAGTGGTTACGATGGACTATGCTTGTGACAAGGCTGATATTTTTGTGACCTGCACGGGAAACTTCAATGTGATTACTCACGACCACATGTCTCGTATGAAGGATCAAGCTATCGTTTGTAACATTGGCCATTTTGATAACGAAATTGATGTGGCCTCGTTAGAAAAATATCGATGGGAAGAGATCAAACCTCAGGTAGACCATGTTATTTTCCCTAACGGTAAACGTATTATTTTGTTGGCTAAAGGTCGTTTAGTCAATTTAGGGTGTGGAACCGGCCATCCCAGTTTTGTGATGTCCTCTTCGTTTGCGAACCAAACGATAGCTCAAATTGAGCTTTTCACTCACACAACAAAATATCCTGTCGGTGTTTATACGTTGCCTAAGCACTTAGATGAAAAAGTGGCTAGATTGCAACTTAAGAAACTGAACGCGGAATTGACCGTCTTAAGGGACGATCAAGCAAAATATATTGGGGTATCGGTGAACGGACCCTATAAATCGGATACCTATCGGTATTAATTTAAAAAATAACCCCGAAGATTTGAGGTTTCCTCGTCTTCGGGGTTTTTATTTTTTTTTAACGACAAATAAAACACTCGGTTTGAGTGATGCAGAGCCTGTGGTCCCCTGAAGGATCAATTTCTAGCGCCATTCTATCTGGCGAGCTATTGGCATAGTTAAAAAAACTCACGTTATAAGTTTCTCTTTTCGAGCTAACTGAAAAGTATTTACTCGCAATCCCTTCCCACCGACTTCCACTGTCTGCCGTGACGATGAGCTCTTTAGAAGGACGATGTAGTTCAACCGAGAGTGTTCGATTAAGAGCAATTCGAGTTTTGCAAGTAATCCTTTCCGGAAAATCAGAAGCCAAAGAAAGAGAACTCAATAATATTAAACAGAAGATTATGAAATTAGTTTTCATGGGAGTGCCTTTCTCAATGCAGAGGGCGGTCGCCCAGTTTGTCATTAGCTTTTTTCTATTTTACCCCAGACTTTTTCATTTGACGGTACTTAAAGTGCATGTTTTTGTGTCGCATCAAACAGAGGAGGCAAAGTGGTTAAAGAGTTTTTGGGGTTTTTAAAACAGTACGGAATTATTGGTTTGGCCATTGCGGTGGTCATTGGGGGCAAGGCTAATGAACTTGTTTCTTCAGTCGTTAATGACCTTTTGATGCCTTTAGTCTTTCAACCAGCTTTAAAAGCTGCCAATGTCGATGACATTAGAAGGCTAAGCTATCACGGAGTGTTCTACGGCAAAGTGATAGGCTCTTTTATTGATTTTACCATTGTGGCTTTTGTGGTGTTTATGTTTGCCAAACTGGTTCTTAAAGAAGAAAACGTTTCAAAAAAATAAAAACGAGGTAGGTATGCGGACTTTGATATTGGCAGGAATGATTCTCTTTTCAACTTTAGGGTTTTCGGCTGCAAGTGAATCCAAAGCAAGTTTAGCTCATGAATCTGAAGCGGGAGTCATCTTAGCTTCGGGAAACAGCGAAACTCAAACTTACAGTGTTAAACAGGTCACGTCTTATGATTGGTCAGAAAATTCGACTAAATTGACGGGTTCGTATCTTTTGGGAAAAACGTCAGGCACTGAAACGGCTAAAAAATGGGATCTGGGACTTCGTTACGAAAGAGCTTTTTCTTCTCATCTGTCAGCCTTCTCGAGTTATCAGGTGGATAGCCTTCCTTTTGCGGGAACTCAGTTAAGGCATACGGTAGACTTAGGTGCCAAATATTCGCTACTTAAAAGTCAGGAACATGAACTGGGAAGTGAATTGGGTTATCGGTTAACCAAAGAAAGTTTTACCACTGATAATGGACTGACCCCGAATGGGTATTTAACGAGCCATATGAGCCGTTTTTATATCGAATGGAATGCGAAATGGTCTGAAGCGGTGAGTTCCAAGTTGTGGTCCGAATATCTACAAAGTTACACGAATACAAGAGATTACCGATTTAATTTAGAACCTTCTTTAAGTGTATTGCTTAACAAAGTCTTTTCTATCAAATTGGCTTATTTAGTTAACTTTAGAAATGTTCCTGCGGTTGCGGGCAAAAAGACGATTGATACTCTTTACACCACTTCTTTAGTGGCTAAGTTTTAGTTGTGAATCAGAAGGTTATTGGGAGTTTGTTTTCTCGGTGTAAACCACCTCAGGGTACTGAAACCCTGAGGGAGTAGTTCTGGTAGAACGCTCTTTCATGATAAGTGGCAAGGAAATTTCATCTGAACCCGTTTTAGGTTTTGTGATTTCGATAATGTGAGCAAATGGAGTGTCTTGTCCTGGGGAGTCGTAAACTTTAAATAGGTTAGGATATTTCTTTCCCAGCCAGGTACTTAGATCAAGTGATTCTCCCTCTGAAATAACTTCAGCAGGGGTTTTGAGCGGATTAAGTAGAATAAACGCTTTGCCTCCGGGTTTTAATTTTTTAAAAATGGTTTCAATCAGGTAAGCCTTCTCAGTGGTATAAGAAAAGGCACCCCATATGTCAGTGATCAAATCCACTTTTTCTCCAAAAGCTGTGAGAACTTCTTCGGCATAACCTTCTTTATATTCAAATTTTCCCTCGAAGGTGTCTTTAGAATCTTTTTCGGGAGGCACCTGTTTTTGTGTATTGATCACAATGGCATTAACCTTTTTTTTCCGGGCTATTTCTCTGTAAGCTACCCCTTTGCCTCCACCCAAATCGATAGCGGTTCCATGGATCGGAATGTGTTTTAAAAGGCTTTTACGTGATTTTTGACCAAAAAGAATGTCGTTATATTCCCAAAGAGGTCGTTCATGGGGATGGGGGTAGGAGCCATCGAAAGCTTTTTTGGCGGACGGGTTAAAATCTTTAAAATTTCGACTTAGTTTCTGTAAAGTAGAATTACAGGATTGGGCTGGGGGATTCGAATAGCCCATTTCAGATAATGTTAAAATAAATAAAAAAGGGAACAAAGGTTTAAACATAGATCTCACGTTCCTCTCAAGTCCTTCCTCTAAGATAAAAGTAAGAGCATCCAGAGAACACTACACCCAACTCAAATCCAATATCGGCATTCGACAAGAGTCTCGATACAGGCCCAACAAAAAGAGCTTGTGAAGCGCCCAAATAAGATCCTACAAGTCCTAAAAAAAGGGCGAATAGTGCGGCTCGTCCTTTAGGTAATAGGTGGGGGGTATTCCAATGTTCGATGTCATACTGCCCACGCCGAAAATAGAAGTGCTCGATTAACATGATCGTAGTCCATGGGGCTAACCAATAGGTGATGAGTAAAAGAAATTCAGTCAAAGTATCATTGAAACCTGTGCCAGAAATAATAGCTATTAAAACATAAGCAATCGTTCCGAGTACGGTCCACAGGGCACGGCTTATCTTTCGCCATTTTTGTCCAAGAAGTTGGAGTGAGAGTCCTAGACTGTAATCATTGGGAACATTGGCTGCAATCAAACTCAGGACAAAGAAAAAAAGAATCAAAGGCGCTAGCGCTCCCAAGGTTTGGGTAGAGGCTGCGAGTAAAATCCCTCCCGTTTTTTCTTTAAAGGGTCCGATGGTTGTCAGAGAAGCGCCCAGAGTTTCCAATAAAATACAGGGAATTGAAATGCCCAAATAAGTTAGCCAAAAAACCTTTTTAGGTGGAGTGGTTTCGGGTTGGTTGACATTGTAATCCGCAGCATAAGATGCCCAAGCGACAGCATATCCGAAAACAGCAGCTCCAAAGGATAACCAGGCAGCGATCCATTGGGTTCCGGCGAGTTTCGCTGGCGTTACAGCCATTGCCGAGAAGTTCAGTTTAAAAAGAATGATAAAGATAACAACCATAGGGAGCCAGGCAAAGCGTTCGTAAAGATGGATGTACTTGTAGCCGTACAGACTAACGATCATGGTTAAAAGTGAGAGAATTAAAATAGCTAGTGCAGGGTTGATCAACGAGTGGCTTAACTCTTGTGCCAATTGTCCCCCCACCATGACATTTACTGTGGACCAGCCAATACAAGTGGCTGCATTGAAAAGCGCCATGACTTTAGCTCCGCTCCACCCAAACGAAAAACGTGAGATAGTCATCTGCCTTAAACCAAGCTTTGGCCCTAAAGTAGCTAAGACGCTTACTGGAAAGGCCGCTATGAAATTGAAGATCACAATGGCGGCGAAGGTCTCGAGGATCCCTAATTTGAAGACGGGGATGGCTAAACTCCCCAAAGCTAAAGTTGAAAGGTTGAAATTAGCGGAAAGCCAAAGAGTCAGATTGTTAAATATTCTGTGGTCTTTTCTTTGATGGGGTAACACACGTTCAATGCCTAAAGCTTCAATGTGAGATTCTTTTTTCATTTGAGTCATGGGATGGGGTTAGAGATTAAAAATAGAGCCTGTAGCTTTTAAGTTTAACCTAAAATCAGATTAATAGATGCGGGATTTTATTCAATCTCTGAAAAAAGACTAAGGGGGTCTCATCAAGAGGAAATAAACCCAAACCTCGGTTGTAAAGTGTTCTGAACTGACTGTTTACTTTTCATACAGAAGCATAAAAATAACACAGTTTGCCTCGATAATTTTGGGAGATATTCTCTCAACAACTTAATTTCACTAAGAAAAACAAACTTCAAAAAACAGAGATTTGGAATGGAGTATGCACCATGAATTCATTATGAAGAAATTTAATATAGGTATTTTCTGTGCATGGGTGTTTTTAGCTCATGGCCCTTTGGGGGCAAAGGGCTTTGGAATTCATGGACGGGATTTTGGTTTTAAAGGTCGATTTTTGGGGCGTTTTCGCACTCAGAGACTGGTTCGACCTCGGGCTAGGATAAATCGGGTGGCCACTTCTTCTTCAGTTTCTAACGGTTCAAATGGCAGCCGTTTTGGCAGTTCTGAACTTGGTCCGCCTTCGTCAGCTTCTCACAATTTATTTGGAAGGGGATTAGGTAGAAGCGAGTTGCCTAATACCTCTTCATTTTCCCAATCTGCAATGTGTTCGAAGACAAGAACTTTCCCAAGCCAGGCGGGAGGAAGTCATTCTGAATCCAGTCAACAATTGAGAGAACAGCTTCCTAAAGATGGTTTATCAGGGGATGAAATTTTAAATAAAGGTATATCCGCCATTGGGGTCACTAAGGACATGCTGAAACCGCTTCAGGTAGAAACTCTGAGGTCCTTTGCTTATACAGGGATAGACGATGGTTCATTTCAACAAGCGCTAGATAATGCGGTTTCTAAAAAGAGCTTCACTCCGCAACAGATTTACCAATTTTATTCCAAAGCGGGTGTAGCTGGAACCAGAGAGGACGAGGGCTATCAACGTAAGGCTAAGTGTATCCGAGAACGGTTCCAGTTGTTTTAGATATAGCTGGGGAGGGACTTGAACCCCCGACCAAAGGATTATGATTCCCTTGCTCTACCGACTGAGCTACCCAGCCATCATGATTCAGTCGAGCCCTAGAACTTAATCACTTCTGAGCGAATTGTCCAGAGTCTATCGTGAGAGTACGGTGATTGCTTTCAACTAGAAAATGATCCCATTGCGTTCGAGAAATGAAGCGCAAGCGCCCTCTGTTTGGTTAGGGTACTTTAAGCAAACGGGAGAGACCATTTGTCCATTGACCCCTCTAGGTCCTTGGGTTCCAGGCGTTCCTTTGGCTCCAGTTTCTCCTGGCGCAGGCTCCGGACAGACATGGGCTGGATCTGCGACACCGGCAAGACCTCCCTTTCCGCCATCCCCCCCTTCGCCGCCTTCGCCCCCTTCGCCTCCTTCGCCGGGGACTTTCTCAAGATTAATTTGGACTTGGGAATGTTCAGCCACTTGAAAATAGACTCTAGGAGTTGCGCTACCGGCTTTACCAGCCCCGCCCGTTTCTCCGTTTCCTCCTGGGCCACCAGGTTTTCCTAAGGCCTCATCGGCGTTTGTAAGACATATTTTACTCTTCCCAGCGACTCCCTCTAACACAGGGCTGATCAGTCGAACCGAGGATTTAGCCGTTCCACCGTTTTTGCCCGTTTCTCCCGTTGAACCTTTTCGCCCGGGGAGGCCCTTTCCCCCTTTTTGCCCTAACGCTCGAATGTTGAGTATGCCTGTCGCTTTTCGGGCTTTAATCACTAAAATCTCCGGAGTTTTTCCATCGAAGCCAAGCAATGCAGGGGTGCTACCATCGTTGCTTTGTATAATTCCCCCATCCGAGTGCAATTCATCGACTGTGAGGTCTAATCTCTCCCCGCCGGTGTCAATAATGCCTCCCGGTTTAATAAAGACTCTCTGATAAGTGCTGAAGTCGTTCTGTTTGATCAATTCAGTAATCACCAGGTCTAAAGGGATTTTAATTTGAGAAGTTTCTTTAACCCAAAAGTCACCTTTATCTAAAAATCCCAAACTGTAGGTGTAAGAGATTCCGGCATCAACTTTAAAGTCGGTTACTTCAGTTTGCCCAGCGGTAAGAGTCAGATAAGGGGCGGGGGCGTTGGAGCCTTGGGCTCGATAAATCATCCACGTTTTTTCTTCAGCTCTTTCATCCTTTAAAACCCCAGGAGCCCAACGTAATTTCACTTGGTATTGGTTGGGCGCTTCCAGTGCGATAGCAGAAGATTTAAAGAGAACCGTTTTCTTCTTGATGGTAAGGTTGAGAGGCGAAGTGTTTTGGCAGCTCGCCATGAAAATTAAGACAACTCCATAAACAGTGAACCTTCTAAAAAAAACAGAGAACATCAACCCTCCTAAAAATTTCCGGAGGGTTATAGCTTTTTTTAGGGGACAATTTCAATTCATTTAGAGGTGCGTGTTGAGAGTGGGATCTACTTAAAAGGGGTAAAGTCTAAAAACTTCAAGCTCTTAGAATTGCCTGTT
>OMIX01000030.1 GCA_900299195.1 Deltaproteobacteria bacterium | reverse complement strand
GGTAGTGACTTAAAATTTTATAAATCAAGGGAGAGCTAGTATTAGCCAAGTCGATTTGGTAGTGGTGGTTCCAATAGCTGCGAAGTCCCCACTCTCTGACATTTTGGCTTCGATTTTCATTTTTTGATTTGAAATTAAGAAGCTCTACTTTGAGCGATTCTCGAATCTCCTTGGAGCTTATTTGAGAGTTCAAAATGAAGTCTAGGTGATCTTCCGTTATTTTTCCTTGGGAGAATTGAGATTCATAGAAAGCGAGATCTAAATAGCTTTTAGATCCGAAAATCCGGGAGGCCAAGGCTACCCCATCGTGAAAAGGTAGATTTTGGAATCCATGAAGCGGATTGTGATGGATAAAATCTTTAATAGGACCTTGATTGGGCAAAAGATGGCTTAAGTGTTTCAAAGTAGTATCAAGGTCGAAGGGAATTCGACCTTGATGCTTTCCGAAAATATCTAAATTTTTAATCCAATCTGTCAGGGATTGGGAACTAGACATAACGATCCTGTTTAAACTTTCTTTTTCTTCGAGAAGAAAAAGGATGATTTGAAGAAGGTATCATACCATCTAGGCCAGTAACTTCCAACTTGCGGTTGTTCATGTCAAAGTCGTGGGATAGCTCATGGATTCGCTCCATCACCGTGTGATCCACCATTGGGCAAGAAGATAAATCGAGAACGACTTTTTCTCCGCGATCTAATTTACTTATCTGCTTCTTCACGCTTAACCAATTGAGAAAAACTAAAGCGCTTTGCGGTTTGACCGTAAAAAGATGGTTTTCGATATCAAAGGCCACTTCCATCTTAGGTTTGATCAGACGGTGAGGTGGGATCCCTCTTAGTGAGTGCAAAATAAATTTGGTTGCGATTCCCAAACCCAACCCCACCAGTAAATCGGTTGCCAAAGTAGCCAAAATAGTGACAACGAAAATCATTAACTGATCCCAACCTGTTTTAAATATGGCTTTAAAATGGGAAGGCGAGGCCAACCGGTACCCTGTAAAAATGAGCATGGCGGCTAAAGCAGACAGAGGAATTCTATGGAGAAGCGTTGGAAAAAGAGCCACGAAGAATAAAAGACAGAATCCGTGAAAGCCGTTAGAAACCGAAGTACGAGCGCCATTATCAATGTTAGCTCTGCTTCGCACGATTTCCGAGATCATGGGAAGTCCACCTAGAAATGCTACTACCGTGTTAGCAATCCCGATGGCTAGGAGATCTCGATTTCTATCAGTTTTTCTTTTTTGAGGATCTAACAAATCAATCGCCTGAACACTCACTAAACTCTCAATGCTGCCAATCACAGCAAATAAGATAATCCACTGTAGACATCGGGGATCTCTGATAGCCGAGAAGTCAGGAAGAACGAGGGCTCCTAGAATATTTTTGGGGAGAGTCACAAGAAATTTAGGGCTGAGATGATAGACCTGATGATGCCAGGAGTAAGTGTGTTCATGCTCCAAGTCAAAATAGTGGGCTAACGGCACACTGATCAGCAAGACCAGCATGGGAGCGGGTACCCTTTTGATCCATTTTATTTTAGTTTTGGAGCAGCCGACGAGAATGAGAAGACTTAACACCCCAATCGTTGCTATTTCGGGGTTAAGGGACGTGATGTTTTTTACCATTTTTAGAGCTAGTTCTAAGGGGGGCCCACTGAGGTCAAGCCCTAGAGCCACTGGAATTTGTTTGAACATGATGATAAAGCCAATGGCAGCTAGCATGCCATGGATCACTGAAAAGGGAAAAAGCTCCGTGATAAATCCCAGCTTTAATAGTCCCAATAGGATTTGCAATGATCCCGCGACAACTCCTACGGCCAAGGCCATTCGGTAAGCTGCGAAGTCTCCGGCAAGATTGGCCCCTTGAGAGAAACCAAAATCGGTAACACACCCTAAAGCTATCACAATTAACCCTGCGGCTGGACCTTTGATGGTCAGGGGTGAATTGCTTAGAAAGGAGGTGAGAACACCCCCAACTCCCGCTGTAATAATTCCTGAAACGGCTGGGTAGCCACTAGCCAATGAAATCCCTAAGCACAGAGGAAGAGCGATGAGAAAGACTAAACCCCCAGAAATAAAATCGGACCGATGACTTTTAACCCAATGGGTTAATTTGAAATGAAACGCACGCATAAGAACTCCTAAAAATAGCTAATAAATTTTTTAGTGATTTGGGGAGAAACGGATTAGGCTAAAACAGAAGGAGGACCTCGGAGAGTAAAACTGTACTCTGCATAGAGATTATAAGCCGACGGAACGGACTCAGCTTGGGGTTCCAAAAAGGGGGATGAAGGTTTTTCAACGATGACATAAGGAGTAAAAAGGGTGACGCATTTTAAGAGAGAATGCTTAGAACCCAGAGAGTCGGCCAATTCAAAAGAGCTAACATCATCATCAAATTCGGGAACTTGAAGCGTAACTGCAAGGGATAAAAACCCTAAAGTTAAACCAAATACAAACAAGAAACCCGAAAGAGATCTTAAATGACGACGATAGTGGGCCAACATAATATTAGGGTGACATATTTCGGTGAAAAATCAATACTGACTCTTATGAAATTATAAGCGGATAGAGAGGAAGAGTTGACCCAGGTCAAATGATGAACAAGCGGGCTAAAAATTGTGTTTACTTTGTGTCAAAAGACACAAAAAAAATAAGTCAGATATTAAAAGATGTGTTCAGGCTTGAGTTTGACCAACAAGAGCTTCTATTTCAACTGGGAGCTATTTATTTAAATAAAAAAAGAGTTTTTTCTGATGAACTTGTCAATTCTGCCAGCCCCTTGCAAATCTATTTAAACCCCAAGCGCTATCCGGCATCTGAAATAGTTTGGAAGCAAGTGATCGTAGCTCAAGAGGAAAATTTTGTTGTGATTAACAAGCCTTGGTCAATTCCAGTTCACTCAACCGAGGATAATTTTACTGAAAACGTTCTCTTTCAATTAAGAAAAATTTTAGGTCGAGAACTTTGGGTAACTCATCGGCTTGATTCGGCGGTTGGGGGCTTGATGGTCTTAGCCAAAACAGAAAAATTTCAGAGAGAGTTTAATCAACTGGTGGCAGAGCGACGGGTGAAGAAACAATATCGAGCACTAACCGAAAGAGAGCTTGCTCCGGGATGGATTGAGCATTTTATGGCACCGAATGAAGGTGTTCCCAAAAAGTTATCGGAAGAATTTCAACCGGGATGGTTGAAATGTGTTTTGGAAGTGAAAGAAGTGAAACCCTGGAAATGCGATGACTCGAAATCTTATTGGGAAGTGGTGATCGACTTACAAACGGGCAGAACCCATCAAATACGGGCTCAACTCTCGAAGTTGGGTGCCCCAATTTTAGGGGACAAGTTGTATCGAGGCAGAAATCGGATAGGTTATACCAAACATAAAATTGCCTTATGTGCCTCCAAATTAGAGTGGAAGGATTCTGAGGGAACCCACAGTTTTGACTTAGCGCCACCCTTTTAAATTCCTATCCAATCTAGGGTTCTTAAAACTTAAAGATGTAAATCTTATTCCAAAACAGAGTAAAGCTAATTCTAAAATCGACTCCGTGATAAATGTTCTTGAATGAGTTACAATCCTTACTATGGCACTAGCTTACGGCATCGATTTTGGTACCAGTAATTCCCTTTTATCTGCAACAGATGGGGATCAAATTTTTTCTGCCATTCCGTTAGATTCTCATAGTTTTGATCCCTCCGTGATGAGAACTCTGCTTTATTTTCCGACTCAGAAAAGTGTGTTTTATGGGGCCGAAGCACTAAAAAACTACAATGAAAATCCTGGGGAAGGAAGGTTGATTCGGTCGATAAAAAAACACCTGCCTTTCCGAAGTTTTATTGGAACCTGGATTGAAGATCGCCCGATGAACTTAGAGGATTTGATTGGTCTTTTTTTAGGAGAGTTAAGAAGGCGAGGGAATCAGCACTTTGGAAAAGAGGTCAATCGGGTCGTTTTGGGGCGACCAGCTCGGTTTGCTGAGGATGATGGGGATGATCGCTATGCGCAGAGTCGGCTTGAAATAGCTGCAAAGAAAGCGGGCTTTACTGAGATTGAATTTGTTCCTGAACCTATCGCAGCAGCTTGTGAGTTTCGATCGACTTTGAAAGAGGAAAAAATCGTTTTGGTCGCCGATTTTGGTGGAGGAACATCAGATTTTACGGTGATGAAAATGAAGCCAGGACCGTACGATCCTTCAGATGTTTTGGCCATTGGAGGAGTTCCTAAAGCTGGGGATGCCTTGGATGGATCAGTGATGAGAGAGAGGTTAAGTTCCTATTTTGGGGCTGACATTCGTTTCCAGATTCCGTTTAGTTCCAATATTCTTAAAATGCCCTTGCATTTAATGGAAAAAATTTGTTCGCCTGCAGATGTGTCGTTGTTGATGAAAAGAGATGTGATGGAGTTTTTAAAAAATATTGAAAAGTGGGCTATTCGGGAGGAAGACCGAACCAAAATGCGACGCCTCTTTACTTTAGTTGAAGACCAACTGGGGTTTCCTCTTTTTGAAAAAATCGAAATGGCTAAAAGAGAGCTGTCGGTGGAAACTGAGGGAACGGTTGTTTTTGATTACCCACATATTCAGCTCAACGAAAAAATACAAAAATCTGAATTCGAAAGTTATATTGCCCCTTCCGTAGAGGCCATTTTAAAGACTTTAGATGAAACTTTAAACCGGTCTGGACTGAAGGCGCATCAAATTGATTTGGTCTGTTGTACGGGGGGAACTGCTCGGGTACCTTGCTTAAGAACTGCGATAGAACAAAGGTTTGGGAAAGAAAAGCTTCAGGAGCATCGTGTGTTCCACTCTGTGGTGGATGGGCTTGCCCATAGAGCAAGAGAAATTTTCAAGTAGGGGTAGGATAAAGCTGAGCAAGCTTGATAGAAACGTTCAAAAAGGTTACAAAGAGAGAGCTGGGGGTGACTTGGCTTCGACGTGGGTGCTGAAGCTTGTAGTCGCATGCCGAGTTTGATGCTGACTCGTAAAAAAGGCGTCAAATTGTAATTGGCAACAATTACGCAATGGCTGCCTAATTAATTAGGTTCAGTCCGTGTCCCGAGGGTTCTCCCATGATCTTCGAAGACACGCCATTTTATGGGATCGGAATTTAGTGGCGTCTCAGCGCTAGGATCCTAAATTTTACTGAGGATAGTTCCAAGATAGCCGGGCCCGTAGGGAAGTCTTGGAGCGAAACTTAATCTGCGGGACACGCATGTAGTGGCTGCGGTGGATCACTTGCGGACGGGGGTTCGATTCCCCCCACCTCCATTTTAGCTCGTAAAACAAAAGACACTTCTACCAGCTTTGAAAAGGCGCTGTACGAAGTGTCTTTTGTTTTTTTAGGATAAAATGGCGGTACATTTCGGGAACCCAGTTTTGTGTTATATTTTATCAAATGAACCTGCCAAAGAATTCAGCCGGGGACAATTCCTACTCCATTGAAAATAATTTGAATTGTCTTTTTCTTTTTAGCTCTGTTTATGGATCTATTGGTGGAATTCAAAAATATAATCAACAACTCATTCAAGCTTGGAAAGGATCCTTTCCACAACATCGGCTTTACGTGTTTGGTTTTGAGGACAATAAAAATCAGACTATCGATTCTCAAACAGTCGTTTCAGTGCATGGTTGTAGTTACAAGACGCGATGGCTAAGAAAACTCGAGTTTTGTTTAAATGCGCTTCGTTGCGTTCTATTCAACCGCGTAGATTTGATCCTTGCTGGACATATCCGTTACGCTTTTATCTTTTCGCTCCTCTCTAAGCTGACTAGGGCTCGATATGTGATTGTCATTCATGGGGAAGAAGCCACACAATCCAAAGGATATTTTGCAAGGTGGGGTTTAAGGTGTGCTGATGCGATTTGGAGTGTCAGTCGATTTACTGCGAATGGCTGTACCCAGGAAAATGGTATCAACGTCAACAAAGTCGTATTAATTCCTAACTATGCAGACGAGGAGTGGTATTCCCCTGGCCCAGTAGCTCCAGAGTTTAAGGAAAAGTATTTAATTAAAAACCAGAAAATTTTGCTTACCGTTTCTCGGCTTGATAGCAGAGAAAAACACAAGGGTATTGAGAACACCCTGATGGCTATTTCCAAGATTGCCTCTAGATATCCTGAACTGATTTATTTTATTGTGGGAAGTGGAGATGATCTGCCACGTCTTTTAGATGTTTGTCGAAAATTAAAAGTGGATCATTTAGTTCGTTTTGTAGGTGGCTGTTCTGAAGTAGAATTACTGGACTTTTATCGAAGTTCACATTGCTATGTCATGCCATCTACCGAAGGCTTTGGGATTGTGTATTTAGAAGCTCTTCTTACAGGGGTTCCCGTCGTTTCGGGAAACCAAGATGGTTCAGAAGAACCACTTCAGGAGGGGCGATTAGGCTGGAGAGTGAATAAGCATTCGCCCGAGGCCATTGCAACGGCCTGCATTGAAGCTCTAGTCGGAGCCGATCCTCGGTGTAAGGGAAGTTGGCTCCGAGAAGAAACACTAAAGAAGTTTGGCAAGCAAGCCTTTGAACAAAAGCTACGCATGAACATAAGAAAGTTATTTGCATAGTGTGACCTTACTAAATACGACTTTCTTCAATCTTTCCAATGAGCCGATTGTGAAAATAAATGTGAGAAAAAAAACTTCAATTAAAAAACTTAAGTAAAAAAGAGTGTTTTAATGTGCGCATAGGTTTGACAAGCTCATCCTCGCAAATTTCTCCGATTTTTAGATGCTACGATGAAATCATCTGAATTGAGTTTAGATTCTTTCGTGAATCCATGAGAGAAAGTCAGGAGGACACTATGACTCAGTTTTTATTTAAGTGTGTTTTAGGTAGTTTGATTACCCTCAGTTTCGTGGGTTGCAAACAGGAAAATAGCGCTACTTCACAACAAGAATCAGTAATACAGAGTTCTTCCACGAAAGTGAACTCAGAACCCTCCCTGGCGTCTGTCGGGTTTGTGTCTTTGCCCTCTACTCAAAGTTCGGATGCGGGATTTATTTCGGGCCCCGGTTCGGGAGGGACCGATACTGGAAACGTTCCAGCACCGATGGTTGCTGTAGCGATAACCCCTGGAGTAGTTAGCTTGGCTGTAGGGCAAGTGGAGTCCTTTAAGTTGTTAGGAATCTACTCCAACGGGGTGATGAGCGAAGTCAATAATACCATTTCATGGATGTCATCTCAGCCCACCATGGTGAAAATAGATCCTCAAGGAAAAGCTCAGGGATTAAAACTAGGAACTGCTGTGATTAGCGCTCGGATTCCCAATTTCACTGCAGTCAGTTCAGTTTTAGTGGTCGATCCTAATCAGACTGTCGTGGTTGGACCTGCGGGTCCTCAGGGTTTGCCGGGCATAAATGGACGCGATGGCTCGACTATTTTAATGGGTGAGGACAACCCAAAGGTGGACCTCGGAAAAGAGCTAGATTTGTATCTCAATCAAGTATCGGGTTGTTTGTTTCGGAAAGAAAAGAGCGAATGGCATTTTGTGATTAACCTTAGAGGTCCCCAAGGAGAAAAAGGTGAGCGGGGAGAGAAAGGAGATAAAGGAGAATCCGGTGAAAGGGGGCTGCAAGGAATAAAAGGAGAGCAGGGGGATCAAGGAATTCAAGGGGGCCAGGGAGTCCAAGGTGAAAAGGGTCGGGACGGCTTACTTGGCAGAGACGGACTCAATGGGCGAGATGGGAAAAATGGAACTTCTATTCTGGCCGGGCCTTATTTACCAGACGATTTTGAGGGTCAAGAGAATGATCTCTTCTTTCACGAGGAGACAGGTGAGGTTTTTAAAAAAATGGATGGCAACTGGGAGTTTGTTTCTACTTTAAAAGGTGAGCGCGGTGAAAAAGGTGAAGTGGGACTACAGGGAGAACAAGGCATTCAAGGAGTACAGGGTGAAAAAGGTTCGGTGGGAGACCGAGGGATTCAAGGAGAGCAAGGAATTCAAGGTGAACAGGGAGCCCGGGGAATTCAGGGGGAACAGGGAATTCAAGGTATTCAGGG